>CAYPZN010000005.1:0-82643 GCA_964415335.1 uncultured Crocinitomix sp. | reverse complement strand
AAATTTTTTCGCCAGATTTTCTAAATTTAAATTGTCCTAATTTAAGGGAGGAGGTTAATGATAATAACCTGTCGCTTCCATTACACAATGACTTTCTTTGTCCAAGAGTTTTTTAAAAGCTTTATACCCTTTAAAATCATTACTAAATTGATGGTGATTCCCATAAGAATCCACTACATCAAAAACACCCTTACTGATGTCTATTCCAAAATAACTCATAGCTTTATTTTCCTTTGATGAAGGAACAATCTACTTTGATTTCAACTACTTAAAAACGAGATCTCAAGTCTCAAAGAACTGTACGAAATTAAAGTAGAAAAGAGAGGGGATTACCTATGTTGACGAAGTCTCAAGCTTCTCTGTGTATCTTAATCTTATTCCTCTCTTGTTCTTTAATCTTAAATTTAATGTTTTGTAAACTTAAGCTGTATATAGCAAATAGGGCATTCGGTGGTTTAAGAAAATTCAGTGCTATTTACAAACACCGCCAAATTGTTGATTTGGCTTTAAAGATGAATAAGTTAAAAACAAAATACAACACTTTGGCTTAGTGCAAATTTGAAAATTTATCGCTTTCTACTACCCTACTTGCCATATACTAAACGTTGTGTTTAATACTGAGCCAACCGCATATTTTAGCACTTTCGGTTTTTTCCAACGCTTGTAATAAAGTTCTGAAAATTTTAATTAGATTTGACCTAAATAAGTCAAGTCTAAAATTGGTAAAATGACACTCGGGCAAAAAATTAAAGAACTTCGCGAAAGTTCTGGAATGTTTCAAAGGGAATTAGCTTCAAAACTTGAAATTGGAGATGGTTTTTTAAGTAAAGTTGAAAGCAATCAAAAAACTTTAAAAAGAGAACATCTTCTAACCGTAAGCAAAATATTTAATTATCCTTTTTCGGAATTAAATGCTTTATGGATTGGAACTAAGCTTTATGAAATAGTTAAAGACGAACAAGAGGGATTTAATGCTTTGAAAGTAGCAGAGCAACAATTATCATACGAAAAAACAGCAAATGCCAGAAACTAAAGAATATAACTTAGTAGATGAATCTACCGCCCTTGTGGAGGACGGACAAATCAACATTTATGGAGAAGAAGAATCTGGTGTTATCGAAAAAAGTGTTTGGGACACATCAATAAAGGTAGAAGAAAACGGATATTATTGGAACAAAGTACCAATATTTAAAAAAGGCAATAACATTGATACAGAAAAGCCAATTGTTGCGGAATTGTTCTGTGGATGCGGTGGAACTTCTTTAGGTTTTGAAATGGCTGGCTTTGAAACTATTCTTGGTTGTGATATTCATACACCATCTATTCAAACATTTCAAGCAAATCATCCAAATTGCTCTACAATAACTGGAGATGTTAAAAAAGTTAATCCAGAAGTAATAAAGGAATTACTTAATGGAAGACAACTTGATGTGCTTATTGGAGGTATTCCTTGTCAGGGTTTTTCTCTAAATAACAGAAAGAGACACGAGAATGACGATAGGAACTTTATGTATAAAGAATTCGCCCGTTTTGTAGAAGTTTTACAACCAAAGGTTGTTGTGTTAGAAAATGTTTCTGGAATGAAAAGTACTGGAAGTTTTGTTTCTGACATAGAAACACATTTAAGCAATATTGGGAAAATGGAAGTCAAAAGTAAACTTCTTTATGCACCTGATTACGGTGTTCCACAAAAAAGGACAAGACTTGTATTTGTTGGTATTAGAGATAAAGAATTTGATTTCAAAGATATAATTAAAACGCACGGACCCGAAACTGAAAAGGAATATGTAACAATAAAAGATGCTATTGGAGACCTACCAACCCTAAATACTAAAGAGACTAAAACCAAATATCAGAAAAAACCATTTAGCGATTTTCAACAATTAATGAGATTAAACACTAATGGAACGGTTACAGGACATACCGCACCAAATCATCCGTTAGCTACGGTAGAAAAAATCAAGAACACAATACCTGGCGAACCAATGTATGAAAGGTTTAAACAACGTATTCGTTTGGCTTGGGACATATTAAGTCCAACACAAGTTTCTGGAGGTATAAGACCCCAATTTCAACTTGGTCATCCAAAAGATAATCGAGGTTTGACTATTAGAGAAAGATGCAGAATACAAAGTTTTCCTGATGATTTCGTTGTCAAAGGTGGAACTGTTCAAGCAAGAGTACAAACTGGAAATGCTGTACCACCACTATTGGCAAAAGCTGTAGCATTAGCAATCAAAAAACATTTAGAATGAATTATAGAATCTGGTATAGTACAGAAAGTTTTGCCGATTTTATAATAGCAAATACTGAGTTAAGAAATAAAACATTCGTAAAGAAAAAAATGTATGAAAGTGATGCGAATAACGCACGTAATTTTCATACAATGCCTGACCACATCAAGAAAATCCTATACTTGGATGCACCCGATTTGATTGTTGAAATTGACCACGAACCTATATTTTCAGTTGAAGTATCAACTGAGGCTGGAACTGGTCACAATGTATTTCAAAGATTTGCAAGACTTGCAGCTTCTGTAGAAAATAATGTACCCTCTTTTTATATATATCCCGAAGCGGTAATAATTACCAGACAGAATACTGCACCTCGTTGGGATAGAATAAATCCATTGATTTTTAAAGCTTTGGATGATGTTATGAGCATTTATAAAATACCTTCTCTCTTTTATTATTTCCCAACAGATTATCGGACTCACGCTGTTGGTTCAACTTCACCCAATTTAATCCAGAAAGGATTAAAATATGACCCAAACAGGAACTATTCTGGTAGTCCATTAGGAACAGACCCAGAAATGACATCAATGTTTTCGGCTATGGATGAAATAATAAATGTTGTGGAAAGAAACGGAGTTATAAAAGGTAGAGATAAGTTGTTAGGAAGAAGACCAATTATAGACAGACGTACTTTTATGAGCCAAGAGTTCATAAACAAAGGAGGTACAATGACTACTTCCCCACTTTCAGCGATTGAAAGAGTTCCTACTCAATATTTGCTTAATTATTTAAGTCAATTTGAAAGTGCTCAATATCAAATTGGAGAATTATTAAGAAGCAGAACGGAAACAGTAATTTACAAAATTGACGCGAAATTTAGAGGAGATCCATATCCTGGAGCTCTGGCTGCAATTGATTATTTAGTTTGTAGAGAGGGAAAATCATTCGAAGAAAGGCGTTACAATTTAATAATGGTTTGGGGTAATTTAACAGTTGATACTGCAAATCAGACATTGGTAATTACAAGTCAAAAAAGTACAATTAATGATTTTGTTTCTTCCGTTCAAGCAAGTGAAAACAAAAACATATTATCGAAAAATTATAATCAAATTTCCAACAGAGAAATACCAAGATATTATATGCAAGTAAGATATGGCTCAACTTATTCAAAAGTAAAGCACATACGTGTGTTTTCTTATTTTGCAGATGCTATTTTGTTTCCTGATGGTTCTTTATGGAGAGATGCATAATGAAAGAAGAAAAAGTAACAAAAAACATATTGGATTGGCTTGAACTAAATGGATGGATGATAATCTGTTATGACTTTCCGCAAAGTGGTACAGGAGTACTTCTTCATTTAAATAATGACAATCGTACTGAGAAAAACAAAGGCGGAATAATTCCAGATATCATTGCTATAAAAAGTAATCGTGCATTATTTTTTGAAAATAAGGATAGGTTTTATGAACCTGATTTTGAAAAACTTAATGAAATAAAAATTGAATCAAATTATTCTGACTCTCTTGACCAGTTGTTAAATGGACATAACATAAGTGATATTTATTATGGCATCGGACTTCCAGAATCGGAAAAAGATATTGACAAATCAAAACAGCATTTGGAAAAAGTAGATTTCTTAATTAGCACAAACAAAAAGAAAGAAGTTACTATTCATTATGATCTGAATGGAATATTTGCCAACGCATAAAGCCATACACATTTGCAATTTGCTACAGCAACCACACAAGCCAAAAATTGCAAAAGAATATGTCTTTGCCAACGCTAGAAAGTTTGCGAAAAAAAGTACGAAAACACAACAATGTATATAAAAATAGGGCGGAATGGCTCTTAAACAAGGGCTTGGACGTATTTACGAAGTCGCCAAATCTTTTGATTTGGTTTTTAGAAAAATAAGATAAAATGCAAAAGTTTTGGCTTGTGGCTAAACCGAAAGGTCATCGCTTACCAACTGCCCCACTTTTCATACACGAGACCGTTATATGCAATAAGTAAAAAACTAAATGAATATAAATACACAAATGGCCGTCTTAATTGACGGTGATAATATACCATCAGCTCATGTGAAAGAAATGATGGAGGAAATTGCCAAATATGGTAATCCCACTATCAAAAGAATTTATGGAGATTGGACAAGGCCAGGTCTGACCAAATGGAAAAACCTGTTATTGGAAAATGCAATTACACCAATTCAACAATATGGGTACACAACTGGAAAAAATGCTACCGACTCTGCTATGATTATTGATGCTATGGACATTCTGTATAGTGGAAAAGTTGATGGATTTTGCCTTGTTTCTAGTGATAGTGATTTTACTCGTTTAGCCACCAGACTTAGGGAGGCGGGAATGCAAGTAATAGGAATTGGAGAGAAAAAGACTCCAAACCCATTTATTGTAGCGTGCGACAAATTCATTTATATAGAAATTTTAAAGCAACAATCAGCTGATAAAATTGAATCAAAGGAGTCAAATAAAACTGTAATTGATAAAATAACTAAAAAGGAGATTAACCTAATATCTTCGACTATCAAAGATTTATCGGATGAGGATGGATGGGCATTTTTAGGTGATGTTGGTAGTTTAATCCAGAAAAAACGTCCGAATTTTGACTCAAGAAACTACGGATTTGAAAAACTTACACCACTTATTAAATCTATCAATAAATTCGAGATTGAACAGAGAGAAAGTCAAAAAAGCCGACATAAATTAATATTTGTAAGAATTAAAGAAAAGCATATAACAAGGGCTAAATCATAGCTACTCTTTGGGATAGCAACGCTTTTTAGCCAATCGTTGTGCTAAATAAAGATTGTTTTCTGCCCACCCCCTACTAAAAAGTTTTAATGAACACTAGGACAGAAATTTCATAGCAATAAATATCTCGTGATACAGAAAACGAAAAATTTCGATAAAATGCTCAATAAACCTGTTCACAAGGCATAAAAAAATTCCAAGATATAACTACCTTTCATGCGAATTTTAAATTATATCATTAACGTATTATGACACTTTTAATTCTATTTCTGACTTTGAGCATTGGTTTCTCTTTTTTATGTTCCATCCTTGAAGCTGTTCTTTTGAGTATTACACCATCTTACATCCGAAAACAACAAGATAAAGATCCTGCACTTTATAAAAATCTAAATGCTTTCAAAGAGGACATTGATAAACCTTTGTCTGCAATATTAACACTAAATACGATTGCTCATACAGTTGGAGCTATTGGAGTTGGGGCACAAGCTGCTGTCGTTTTTGGAAGTACCAATATTAGCATATTCGGCTTTAATATTGCAGCAGAATCTATAATAGCAACTGTAATGACCTTGGCTATTTTAATTTTAAGTGAGATTATTCCAAAAACATTGGGAGCAAATTATTGGGAACGATTAACGCCTGTAACAGTAAAACTTTTAAAAATGCTGATGACCATGTTAATGCCATTAGTATGGTTAAGTCAATTAATTACTAAAAAGCTCAAAAATGATAAAAACAAAAGTGTTCTAAGCAGAGCGGATATTATGGCTATTACTTTGGCAACCAATGAAGATGGAGCACTTAGTGGACCCGAAGCGAGCGTTATTAAAAATGTCCTAAACTTACCGAATGCCACTATTCATGATATTATGACTCCGCGTACAGTGCTTTATTCCGTAAATGAGGACGAGACAGTTGAAGAGGTACGGAAATCAGAGCGGTTTTCGCAATTCTCACGAATCCCGGTTTTTGCCGACGGAAAAGAGGAAATACTTGGGATGGTGTTAAAAGATGAAATCTTATGGGAACTCGTGGAAGACAGAAAAACGGTAAAAATGAAAGATCTAATCAGACCGCTTTCTGAAATAAAAGAAGATATGCCTTTAGTTGACTTTTTCAAGAGTAATTATGACAAAAAAGCACAAATGTTTGTCGTTGTTGACACCTACGGAAGCATTACTGGTGTTTTGACACTGGAAGATGTCTTAGAAACTATTTTGGGATATGAAATCGTTGATGAAACAGATGAAGTCGCAGATATGCAAACACTGCTGAAAAAGATCAAGGAGAAATAGGTTTTATTCGAGCTATTAAGAAAACACATAAAAGAGTATATATTTTCAAGTATATCATCTTTCATTGGAGTTTTATATTTTATTGGATGGTTAAATTTTTAAAAACGAATGCAAAGCACTGTATAAATCTGAACTACAAATATTATTTTATCAAACCTCAATAAAGAACTAGAAATTAAGCTCATTTTTTTGGACAATAAAATAGCGAATAAAAAACCAGATTTTGAGTACGTAGATAGAGAAAGTTTTACAGAAAAAAAGACAGGTGAGCATGGAAATACGAAAACAATATATAAGTGGGAGTCGAAAAAATTCATGCTGACAAAAGAATATGTAAATGTCTGGAAGTATGGTGAGGCACCCTCAGATGGAAGGTATTCTCAGCCAAAAAATCGACCTTAAGTGGACAGTTTTATTTCAGTATTCTAAAGTTGACGGTTTTAAAATTACATTGGACAACGATATGCTCTCAAATAATTTAAAAATAAGCGTTGTAAATTCAGGCATAGATGAACTAATTATGGACTACCTAATGCAAAAACTTGCCAAAAAATAATTGATTTGTATCCGCTACTTTTTAGAAATGCCTCCTTTTATGATCTCATCACTTCTTCCCTTTCCTTTTCTTAGGCATTTTCTTTTTAATTCGCCCCTTGAATTCATCTAAAAAATTCATAAAATCATCATTGTAAGCAAACTTTCGCGCAGATTTGATTGTTGCCAAGGCTTTCTTGTATTTATTTTGACATTCATAAATCATAGCTTTTCGTGTTAAAAGCATTCCTTTATCAACGGATTTCACGGTCATTGCATAATCAATAAATCGCATTGCTTTTTCATAATCTTCATTATGAATTAGTGTCAATATATAAGGTGAGTAGCATAGCGTAAATGTCACATTTTCTTCTAATGCACCTTCAAAATATTGAATTGCAGAAGTATAATCATAGTACACCTCAGCATAAATTCTACCCATTAAATACAATGCCATAGGATTATTTGGTTCATAAGAAAGCGCGTAATTCAATGATTCTATTGCTTCTTCTAAATCATATGGATAAGCTTCTAATGCTTTTATTAAATAACTATTGTGTCTCATTTTTAATTCATTTTTAGAAACCAATTATTCTAAATCACGTTTCCATTTTTGTTTTTCTTTTGAGCGTTGACTTTTATATTTTTTGGGTGTGGATTTCAATTTGAAGTCTTTGGATCGAAAAATTTTGGTTGGGTTTCCACGCTGAAGTGTCAAGTGGTTATCCCAATTTTCTGCTTTCTTTTCTCTCATTTTTTCCAATTGATACTCGTTCCAAAGTTGGATCAAACGCTCTTTTGCTAGTTTTTTGTTCTGAAGTTGAGACCGTGTGTCCATTACCTTAACAGCTAATCCTGTTGGTTTATGAATTGCTCTAACTCCTGAAATTTCCGTTGATTTCACTCGGTTCTCTTGTTATAACCTCATGATAACAATTGTGCGATTTGCATTCTTTAATGATTTTTTTGAGTACTTGAGCAACTGCAAAGCAGCATTCTTCAGGGCCTCTTCCTGCTGTTATTTGTATATATCTTTTCATTTGCTTTCTTATTTATTCATTCGAACAATCTTAGGAGTAAAACTTCCTATAATATCTACTAATTCTGCTTGATTACTCATTACTTTATTAATGTTTTTATATGCCATTGGTGCTTCATCTATCCCTCCTCCAATCAATGTCACTTCGTTTGCTTTCAAGGTTTTATTCATTTCAGTTTGCGTAAAGTTTCGCTTACACTGTTGCCGTGAAAAAAGCCTTCCCGCACCATGCGAAGCTGAGTTTAAGCTATGAACATTTCCTTTGCCTCTTACAATATAGCCTGGAGCAGTCATTGAGCCCGGAATAATTCCAAGCTCGCCTTTTGCAGCTGGAGTCGCGCCTTTTCTGTGTACAATTAGCTCTTCTCCATTAATCCTCTCCTTCCAAGCGAAATTGTGGTGATTTTCAATTCTAACAGCAGCCCTTGTTCCTAATTTTTTAGTAATTCGAGCATGAATGTCATCATGACAAGCTTTTGCATAATCACCAGCCAAGTTCATTGCCAACCAATATTCCATCCCGTCATGTGTATTGGTATCTAACCACGCCAAATGCTGCACCTGTTTTGGCAAAGGACATTGTTTTGTAGCCAAATAAGAATAGTGTTTTGCAATATTTGCCCCTAATCCTCTCGAACCACTGTGCGACAATAATCCAATATAAAGTCCAGGGTCAAGGCTAAATTCATTTTCAGGATCGGTAATCCGTACTTCTCCAAATTCAACAAAATGATTTCCTCCTCCCGAAGTACCCAGCTGTTTATATGCTTTATCCTTTAGTTTTTTGACCAAAGGAATCGTGTCAAATTCGGGACGATAAAAAACCTCATGATCATTTTTAATCCTTTGAGAACCCTGCATTCCGAAACGTGTATTTTCCTCTAAAATCTTCACCAGTTGATCTTTTTTTCCTTTGATGAATGATGATTTTATTGGATAAATACTCAAACTCATTCTGCAGCCAATATCAACTCCAACAGCATAAGGAATAACAGCATTTTTTGTTGCTAAAACTCCTCCTATCGGAAGGCCGTAGCCCGCATGCGCATCAGGCATTAGGGCTCCGGCTGTTGACACAGGTAATTTCAATGCACCGTACAACTGAAATTTTGCTTCTTCTTCTATTTCATTTTCACCAAAAATGGTGAATGGCGCTCTTGTTTTATTTAGTTCTTGCTTTGTCACCTCAACAGGGTCAATCAAACTTTCAGCTATTTTTCCCCAAACTCCATCCCCTAAAAAGTAGGCTGGATTTTTAAGCACTTCTTTGGCCTCTTTAAGGATTTTTTGCTTTGATTTCTTTTTAGAAAACCGACTCATTAATCCTAAAGTGATGTTAATCGTATTGTCTTGTGGGAAGCCTAATTTTATCAGATCTTTCCCGCTTAATTTCTTTCCCATTCGTATTGTTTTTTAATTCTATCTATGGAAGTATATCTATGTTTTTTCAACTCCCTTTTTGCTTGCTTTCGTTTCTTTTTAATTGGACCAACTCCCCAACGTTTCCAGTAATTGTGGCCTGTTTTTGCTGCACCAAACCAACCCTTTTTCTCAAATTGTTGTTGGATTAAATCCAACCTTTCTTCAATCAAAGGATCAATAATTTTGCTGTGCGTGGTATAAGCCCGTTTAAACGAAATTTTGAAAGCATTTTTTGGTATTCTTACATAATACCTTCTTTTCAGCTTTTTATCTTCTTTGAAAAAAAAGACCCTGCAATGTCCTTGTGCCTTATCCCTTAATTTTCGATACGACTTTGGGCTTAACGTTGGTATATCTTTGTAAATCAAGTGTTTTGATTCTGCACTATCCCACTTTTTTTTCGCTTGCTCTTTGGTTAATTCCCAGTATCGTTTTTCTAATTTTTTTAAAATCTCTTCGATTTGAGGCTTAAACCTGTAGCGTTCAATTTGTGGCAATATTGTTAGCTCAATGTACCAGCCGTGGCGAATAGGTTTTTCTAATTTTCTGTATCCTAGCGCCCTACTTTTTGCATATAGATCTCTTTGTTCTTTTCTGAGTTTTCGAATTTCTTTTTTCCTATATCCTTTAATTGATACCGGTTTCATTTCTCATTTTTTTCAATTGATAACTCGTCCGGCTCATTATTTTTTGACCGAACTTATTTTTCTCGTTCTATCTGATTCATTTTTTAATTTTTAAAGGATTATTAATTCGTTTTAACTAGATTGTTTCGAACGGAATGTTCGTAAAAGAAAAAAGTCCGAAACAAAATTGCTTCGGACTTTCATATTTAGAGTTTTGATAATCTTAAATGAAGGTATTTCCCCAAAGCAAACCATAAGCACTTTCAGCAGCGCCTGGACTTTTGTATGTATTTAAATTCAACATTTTCTTTGGTTTTTATTTGATCAGTATTTTCTAATCGGTGACAAAACTATGACAGAATATTTTCTAAAACAAATATAATTTTCACTTTTTTTCTGATCATTTTCTTTATTACGAAGTAATAAGATTTTTCATTTTCTCCAATTTTTTTTGAAAAATTATATTTTCCCTGTGCGATTTATATAAATTATATTTTAAAAAATTGCTCCGCATTTTGTGTTGTTGCAAAAGCAACCTCTGCAATTGATATTTTCTTAAATTTCGCAACAATCTCTGCCACATACGGCAAAAACGCAGGTTCATTTCGGCGTTTATTTCTTTTATCAATTTGCGTTAAAGGAATATTTTTCGGTAACATAAATGGCGAATCTGTTTCGATCATTAATTTATCCAAAGGAACATAATTAACAATCTCTTTTAAATGATTAAATCGTTTTAAATCGGAAATTGCTCCTGTAAAACCAATGTAAAATCCAGCATCCAAATATGCTTTTAGTGCTTCTTTATCGCTAGTAAAATAGTGAACTACTCCATTTGGAAGTTCGTCTAAATATTCATTTACAATTGCAATAAACCGGTTAAAAGCTGCTCTTTCATGCAAAAACAATGGTTTTTGTATTTCAATAGCTAATGCCAGATGCATTTTAAAGCATTCTTCTTGTATTAATCGTGGTGAAAAATCACGATCAAAATCAAGTCCGCATTCTCCCACTGCCACAACTTCAGGCGATATTAGCAGTTCATTTAATTCTCTTTTTGTATTTAGATTAAATTCCTTTGCATTATGCGGATGTATCCCAACAGTTGCATAAATTATTCCTTTGTTTTTCTTTGCAATTTTGAGTGACTCAAGGCTGTTTTTCAGGCTTGTTCCTGTCATAATCATGGTTGAAACATTCGCTTCAACTGCTCGCTTAATTGTATCATCAATTTCATTTCGGAATTGTTTATTGATTAAATTAATTCCGATATCTATATAGTTATTTTTCATTTTTATTCTCCCTTTCAAGTCTTTTTCTTTTTCTGACTTTCCAAGGGGCATTTTTTTGCCAATCTCCGGCCATAATTGACCCGTATGGCATTACTTCATCAATCACTTTTCCTAAACCAAACTCGTCCATTTGATTTCTCACAGTACTCGCATTTTTGTAAGCTGAAGGCAATTCAGTAACATCAATCTCATCTGAGAAAAATCGCACGTCTAAACCTTTCGTTTCTTGATTAAAAACTTCTTCAATTGACAAATGAGATTTTGTTTTTCTATGTTTTGTCCTACTCATATTTCTTCCGGCTCCATGTGGTGCAAAACCTAAATTATTTTCAGTAGTTTCTCCTTCAACAATCAATATAGGTTCTGCCATGTTTAATGGAATTAATCTTGGAGCTAGTTTTTCTGGAAGAAAATTTTTATCCAACGGAGTTGCTCCTTTTGCATGATAAAATATGTCCTCATCTTTGAATACAAAATTGTGCTCATTCCAAAATCTGTTTTCTACTTCAATAGCTAATTTAGTTGCTACTGCATCATGAATACATCTATGATTGATTTTTGTCCATTCTCTCACTATTTGAAGAGCATTCCAGTACTCTTTCCCTTCGTCAGAGTTATATGGAATCCACGCATTTTGCTTTAAGGTTTCAGGGGATAATCTCCTTCTGAATCGTTCTGCTTTTTTCATTCCAAATGTGAATAATCTAGCTCCCACACCTCTTGATCCATGGTGCGTAATCATCATGGTATTTCCTGTTTTTTTCGATTTCCCTACAAATAAAAAATGATTTCCATCTCCTTGAGTACCTAAATGAGCCCTAGCAATTTTGATCATTTGCTTATCATTCAATAAGGTATTTCCTTCAAAAGCTTCTAATAACTCAGCAGGAAATCGGTATTGATCGTTTCTATTTCTTCCACCAGGGCCAAAATGAGTTGAGGAATGAGCAGCATTTAATACTTCTTTGGGGTCTGCCTTTCCAAAATCTGTCAACATTACTGAACAGCATATATCTGCACTATGCATTCCAGGATGAATCGCATTTTTGGTTGCAACAACTCCTCCAACCGGGATTGTTCCTTTCGGACCGGCAGGACAAGCATCAGGCATTACTGAACCCGAAACAACAGTTGGGGTTTTCATCACTTCCTTCATTGTATCAATAACGGCATTTACATTCTCTTCCTCTACTTCATTTTCCGCTTTGATATTAATTGCAAAATCAACAGGAGTTTTGTGTAATTCAAGAAATGGATCTTGTTTAAATTGCTCCAAATAAGTATGCGTTTCTTCTTTATTCAATTGATTTTCATTGATATAATCAATCGCTTCTCTAAACCATCTATCAGGAATAAAACCTAACTCAATCAGCGTATTTCCATTTATCTTAATTTCATTATTTTCCATCTTTTCTTCTTTTTAGCCCGTTAACCAAATTGTTAACGGGGGACACACTTAATTCATAAATGATTGAACGGTACAAATATTATTGACTTCTGCGTAGTTATTTTGCGTAGTTAAAATCTCTTTTTAAATTTGAGGTTATGGCTCAAAATAAAAATGCACTTATACGGTACAAAACAATTGATAAATGTTTGCAAAATCATTATAGAGAATGGACATTGGATGATCTTATAGAATCATGTTCGAATGCCCTACACGAATACGAAGGTAGAGATGCGAATGTAAGTAAAAGAACAGTTCAATTGGATATTCAAATGATGCGGAGTGATAAACTTGGTTATAACGCTCCAATTGTAGTTTACAACAAAAAATACTATAAATATGAAGATGATAACTATTCAATTACAGATATTCCTTTGACCGAAAATGACATGAATGTGTTATCAGAAACGGTAGAGATGCTAAAACAGTTTAAAGATTTCTCATTGTTTTCAGAGTTGGGCGGAATCATTCAACGGTTAGAAGACAAAGTTTATACAGAAAAAACACATCAGGCTTCAATTATACACCTAGATAAAAACGAAAACCTTAGAGGGTTGGAACATTTAGATCTTCTTTATCAAGCAATCTTGAAAGAAATTTGCTTAACGATAACTTATCAATCCTTTAAAGCTAAAAAGGCCTCAGCGATTCCATTCCACCCCTATATTTTAAAAGAATTTAATAACAGATGGTTTATTGTAGGGAGAAAAAACGAAAAAGAAGAGGTTTTAACACTTGCATTAGATAGGATTTCAAAAATTGATTATGACCTAGACACCACTTACGCTAGAATAGAATTTAATGGTGACACTTATTATAAAAACACCATTGGTGTCACGGTTTTAAATGATGAGCAGATTCAAGAAATCCATCTAAAGTTAGATAAAAGCAATGCTCCGTATGTGCTAACTAAACCCTTTCATCATTCACAGAAAATTATCAATAGATTAGCTGATGGAGGTGTAATCGTATCCATTAATGTTCATTTAAATTTCGAAGTTGAACGCTTGATATTAGGGTTTGGTGATTCAATTGAAGTATTAAAACCTAGGCTACTAAGAAAACGGATGATAAAGAAATTAAACCGTGCATTAAACGCGTACACAAATTCATAATAACGTTGGATTAAATAAGTTATAATTCTCTATTTTTATAAAAAATTCTCCAATCCTAAATTCATGAAAAGAATCATTATTTTCCTATTAATCCTTTCTTTAATTGCAGCTGGAATTATTATCTATATGATGAAAAAGGGGCATGATTTAGATTCTATTTTAAACACACCAGATAAAATTGATCTAAGAATTAATTGTTCTGAAATTGAAAATTTATTATTGGCTTCGACTGTAACTGTTAATGTGAACAACACCTCTAATCGAACACACGAGAATATCGTTGTTCGTATCACTGGTTATGATGACGAAGGAATCATAACGAAACAAAAAGAAGTTACATTAATAAGAACATTACGACCTAAAGGAGAGATTAACCGTCCTGTTACACTTCCCGCAAAAACAGTTTCTTGCGACTGTATTATTGTGGATTCTAGTCCACAATAAATCGTTTAACTATTCCTTAAAAAGTACATATGATTACTTCGAATAATTTTATTTTGGTGCTTTAACTATTAGTAGATATTAACTCTAATTAGTATCAAACCTAAAATGTGCTCCATGGACTCCGCTTTTCTTTGAAATGCATTTGGTTTTAATTGTGTTGATTGATATTCTTTTTTTATTAATGTTGATCGGATACTTACTGTTTTATCTTAGAAAGCAAATAAAGCATGAGACTTTATTAATTAGAAAAACGTCTTTTATACTTGTTTTCTTATTCTTAGACCAATATAAATATATTGAATTATTCTTTTATTCAAGTTTTTTTTACGTTTTGCGAAACTTACTTTTGATCAACTAAAATTTATTCTTAATCTAAAAGAGATTTTATGAAAAAAAATTACCTTGTATTATTTATCTTTAGTTTAGCGCTAAGTTCGTTTGGGCAAACTGATTGGATGCAAAGGGGAGCTGATATTAATGGTGAGATAGAAGGCGACCAATCTGGAAGAGCTATTGATATGACCTCGGATGGAAATACAATTGTTATCGGGGCTCCCGAAAATGATGAAGCAGAAACTAATATTGGACATGTACGCATTTTTGATTGGGATGGAGCAAACTGGACACAAAGGGGAAGTAATATTGATGGTGAAGCAGTCGAAGACCAATTTGGGATAGCTGTAGCGATTAGTGAAGATGGAAATACAATTATTGCTGGAAGTTCTTTTAATGATGAAGCAGGTGTTGATGCTGGACATGTGAGAATCTTTGATTGGGATGGAACAAACTGGACACAAAAAGGAAATGACATTAACGGGGAAGCAGAAGATGATCGTTTTGGGAGTGCTGTGAGTATTAGTGGAGATGGAAATACAATTGTTGCAGGAGCGTTTCTGAATGATAATGGTGGTATTGATGCCGGACATGTACGCGTTTTCAATTGGGATGGAACAAATTGGATACAAAGGGGAACAGCTATTAATGGATCATTTTCATTTGATTTTTTTGGGAGTGCTGTGAGTATTAGTGAAGACGGAAATATAATTGCTGCTGGTGCATTTTTAAATGATGGAGAAGGTTTGGGATTTGATGTTGGACATGTACGCATTTTTGAATGGAATGATTCGGATTGGATTCAGCGTGGAACTGACATTAATGGAGAAGGAGAAGGAGATCTCTTTGGAGCAAGCGTAGCTTTAGGGAGAGATGGAAATACAATTGTTGCAGGAGCGTTTCTGAATGATAATGGTGGTATTGATGCTGGGCATGTACGTATTTTTGATTGGAATGGAACAGATTGGACGCAACGCGGTGATAATATTGAAGGAGAAGCAGTAGGTGATCAATTTGGAATTTCTGTAGCTATTAGTAAAGATGGAAACACGATTGCCGCCGGAGGGTTTCTTAATAATGGCGGAGGTACTGACGCAGGACACGTGCGTGTTTTTACATGGAGTGGAATAGGTTGGGTACAACAACAAAATGATATTGATAGTGAGCTTGAAGGGGGTCAATTTGGAGTTTCTATTTCCTTAGATGAAAACGGAAATACGTTTGCTGCTGGAGGATTTTCACCGGGTGATTCAGGTAATGGCTTTGCACGCATTTTCGATATTGAAACGGTTGGTATTTTTGAAAATGAAAGTACATTACCAATTAATCTTTTCCCTAATCCAAATAACGGAACTTTTCAAGTACAACTTCATGATTTAATAAATGATAACACAACAATTAGGGTTCTAGACCTTCTTGGAAATATAATTTATCAAGAGGTATTAAACAGTCCTTCACTAATTATAGACTTAAATAATCAAGATAGAGGGGTTTATATAGTGCAATTCCAAAATGGAAATGTCAGTAGTAATAACAGAATTGTAATTGAATAGACTTACAATAAAAAATTGCCTTAATCGAGCGAAGAATTGTTTTGAGAATGGTTCCTAAAAAATAATGTCCTTTTTAAGTGTCATAAAAGGTATTTGGTTAAAATTCAACATCTTGTTCGATTAGAAAGACTGCACTTATATAATCATGAAAGGATTCCAATAAGTCGCACTTATCGTGAACAATTTCGTGTGTTTGTCAGCAAATATCGTCTGGATAATGATTAATTTTTTCCATTCAGCAAAATTTTATTTTATTTTGCATAGTTATTGATTACATTTCGTCAAAACAGTTCTTTTGCAGAAAGAAATTTGGTTTGCAACGTATTAATATATACTGGTTATGAAATCCTTTTTGACGGTCTTTATTTTTATTCTAAGTCTTGGGCTCTTTGTTTCGACACGTTCTAAAGAGGTTATAATTCCTTTTGAAAAAATAGAGCGCATTGATACTGATTCGATTAAAACTAAAGCTTTTATTGTTTTAGATAAAAAATGTAATTTTTGTCATAATGTTCAAAAGCCCAGTTATATTTTTACCGAAGAAAATATGAACGCATTCGTTTTCACGATTAAGAAACAAGTTTTCAAAAAGAAGAAAATGCCAAAAGGAGAAGGGAATGAACTGACCGCACAAGAATCTGCGGATTTAAAAGCATGGGTTGATCGCTTAATCCCTGAAGATTAATCTCTTTTTTTTGCAAAGAAAGACCGCATCAATTCAGCACAATCATTTTCTAATAAACCACCTTTAACAGTTGTTTTAGGATGATAAACATTTTGGTTGACATATTTTTTATGTTCATCAAAAGCTCCAAAAACAACATTATCTATTTGCGCCCACGCCAATGCTCCTGCACACATTGCACAAGGTTCAAGCGTAACATATAACGTACATTTTTTTAGGTACTTTGCTCCCAAATACTCACTTGCTGAAGTAATTGCCTGAATTTCTGCATGTGCTGTAACATCTGTCAATTGCTCTGTTAAGTTATGTGTTTTTGCAATAATTGTCTTATTTAAAACAATCACAGCACCAACCGGAACCTCATCTTTTTCAAAGGCTAATTGCGCCTCTTTTAGCGCTTCCTTCATAAAAAATTCATCTGTATAAATCTCAATCATTTCAGATGTAAAAATACATTTTCAAAATCAGTTTTACTACTCCAAAATATAAATCTTAAACTAAAATGATTTTTTTAATAAATCGTGTGGTTTTCCCTGAATAGAATCGTTTCCTTTTTCCATGATGATCACAGATGTAGCCATTTGAAAAATAGTATCTTTTCGGTGGCTTACTAGCAGTATTGTGACCTTTGTTTTTTCTTGAATTTTTCGAATTTCTCCAATTAACTCTGCTATTGAATCATCATCCAATGCTGAAAAGGGCTCATCTAGCAATAATAGATCCGGTTTTTGACACAACGCTCTTATAATTGAAATACGCTGACGTTCTCCACCTGAAAGTTGATTCGGATAACTCTTCAGTAAATTCGTTAGGTTGCATACTTCTAGTAAGTGATATATTTCCGATTCAATTGTTTTTCCTGAAGCATACTTTAAATTTCCTTCAACACTCATGGTTGGAAAAAGATTAAAATCCTGAAAAACAAAACCAACATTACGCAAAGCAATGGGACTATTTATCTTTCTATCACTATCAAACCATGTGTTTTTTTCATTCGTTATCTGACCTTTATTTGGAGTTTCTAGTCCAGCAATCATTCTTAAAACAGTCGTTTTTCCAACTCCTGATTTTCCGTAGATAGCTGTTGTTTTTCCGCTTTCCAACTCAGCTGCACAACTTATTTTTGTTTCTCTTTGTGCTGCACTAAATTCTCGATATACATTAATTTTAAACAATTTCTGACTGTGTTTTTCGAGTGATTAAGTTTAAAGTTAAAATCAGTATAAAACTGACAATTAATAATACTACAGCATAAACATGCACAGTATCATAGTTCATAGCATTCATTTGATCATAAATAGCAACAGACGCTACATTTGCTTCTTCCATTTTTCCTCCAATCATCAAGACTAAACCAAACTCACCTATAGTATGTGCAAAAGAAAGCAAAACACCATTTAAAATTCCTTTTTTGATTATTGGTAAATACACGTACCACAGTGCGTTCAATTTTGACTTTTTAAGTAGCATTGTTGACTCTATTAGGTTCTTAGGAATTTGCTTAAAACCATTAATAATTGGCGTAAGCATAAATGGTGTACAAAAAATAACAGACCCCAATAAAATTCCTTCGAAAGAAAAAGCCAATCTAATTCCTAATGCATCTTGAAGAAAACTTCCAATAGCACTATTTGGACCCAAGTAAATCAAAAAATAAAACCCTAAAACTGTTGGAGGTAATACAATTGGGAGCATAATTAAACTTTCTAAAAAAACCTTTCCTTTCCATTTTGAAAAAGCTAAATGGTACGCAATAGGTATTCCTATAACAACAAGTATTATTGTTGTTAAAAAAGCTAATTTAAATGTTACTAAAAAAGGTGTATAATCCATCAATCTTCTGTAAGGTATCCAAAATAGTTTAATACACTTTTACATTTTTCAGAAGTGGTCAAAAAATTATAAAATTTTTCGGCTTGTGCTCCATGGTGTTTCACTCCATAATTCAATATCATTAATCCATGATCTATTGGATCAAAGAACATTTGATCGACTTCAATATAATGGTATTTACTTCCGTTTTTAACCTTAAAGGCATAATTTGTAAAACCTGCATTAACAGCATTAGAAGAAATGTAATAATTGACTTGTCCTATACTTTCTCCTGTCACTAATTTTTCAGAATAAGTATCATACCTTTTTGTTTGTCTTAAAAACTGTCGTGAAGCAATTCCATAGGGTGCTACCTGATCGTCAGCAATGGCAATTTTACTTACTTCATTACTAACTAATGTTGCATCAATTGACTCATATTTATGCGGTGAATTAATTACAAAAACTAACCTTCCTTTTGCAAAAACTACCGGTTTTTTACCTTCTCCTGTTTTAAAAATTTTTTGCGGGTAATCCATGTTGGCTGAAATAAATAGATCATAAGGTGCGCCACTTTGAATCTGGCTTGTAAGCATTCCTGATGATCCTGCCGTAATATTGCATTTTATAGCTGTTTCCTGTTCAAATAAAACGGCAATCGAATCCATAGCATATTCCATATTTGCAGCACAGGCTATTTTTAAGGAATTAGAGTTGGATTGATTCTCCATTTTTCCTTGCCCACAGCTGCTTATAAAAAACAAAGTACAGATCACTCCTACTCTACTAAAATTATATTTGTTTGCTTTTAAAAAGAATATCATTTTCATCTCTAGTTCAAAATTAAAAATAATTCGTTGGAAGTGTTTTAAAACTGGCTCTACTCTATCCTATAATCCAATAATAAACCCAAGTAAAAACGGATGAATTATATTATCTTTATGGGCTAAAATTACTTTTTCATGTATAGAACACATACTTGCGGTGAATTGCGCGCAAATCATACTGGGTCAACAGTAACTGTATCAGGTTGGGTACAAACCGTTAGAGATAAAGGAAATATCATTTGGATCGATTTAAGAGATCGTTACGGTTTAGTTCAAATTGTTGGTGAAACTGAGGTTGTTTCAGACTCAATTTTAGAACAATTAAAGGCCTTAGGAAGAGAGTATGTTGTTCAAGTCACAGGAGAAGTAATTGAACGTCATAAGAAAAATCCAGAAATGGAAACAGGAGACATTGAGATAAAAGCAACAGAGGTTGTTATTTTAAACGCTTCTTTAGTTCCTCCGTTTACAATCGAAGACGAAACAGATGGTGGTGAAGAAATTCGAATGAAATACCGCTATTTGGATTTAAGAAGAAACCCTGTACAGGCAAAATTAAAACTCCGTCATAAAGTTTCTTTAGAAACAAGAAAATACTTAGATACTGTAGATTTTATGGAGGTAGAAACACCTTATCTTATAAAGTCTACTCCAGAAGGAGCAAGAGATTTTGTTGTTCCAAGCCGAATGAATCCTGGGCAGTTTTATGCATTGCCGCAATCTCCACAAACGTTTAAGCAATTATTAATGGTTTCTGGTTACGATCGTTACTATCAAATTGTAAAATGCTTTAGAGACGAAGATTTAAGAGCAGATAGACAACCAGAATTCACACAAATAGATTGTGAAATGGCTTTTGTAGAGCAAGAAGATGTTTTGCAAACTTTTGAGGGATTGATAAAGCACTTATTTAAAACTTGTCGAAATCATACCTTTAAAAATGATTTTCCAAGAATGACCTATGCTGAAGCCATGGAACGTTACGGTTCTGATAAACCAGACATTCGTTTTGGGATGGAATTTGTCGATTTAAATGCTGTAGCAAAAGGACAAGGTTTTGGCGTTTTTGATGATGCAGAGTTAGTGATTGGAATTAACGCAAAAGGTTGTGGAAATTATAGCCGTAAGCAATTAGACGCTTTAGTAAATTGGGTAAAACGTCCTCAAATTGGTGCAAAAGGATTAATCTATGCAAAATGCAATGAAGATGATGCTTATAAATCGTCTGTAGATAAGTTTTTTGATCAGGATGCTTTAGCGAGCTGGGCAAAAGCAGCTAACGCAGAAAATGGGGATTTAATTTTGGTTTTATCTGGTGACACTAATACGGTCCGTTCTCAAATGAATGAATTAAGATTACACATGGGAACTGAACTTGGACTCCGTGACCCAAATGTTTTTGCTCCTCTTTGGGTGCTCGATTTCCCTCTTTTAGAGTGGGATGAAGAAAGTAAACGTTATCATGCCATGCATCATCCGTTTACATCACCTAAGAAAGAAGATTTTGATTTAATTGATACTGATCCTGGAAAAGTTAGAGCAAATGCTTATGACTTGGCAATGAATGGTGTTGAATTGGGCGGAGGTTCTATTCGAATCCATGATAAAGCACTTCAAGCTCGAATATTTGAATTACTTGGTTTTTCGGATGAAGAAGCAAAGGAACAGTTTGGTTTTTTAATGAATGCATTTGAATACGGAGCCCCTCCTCATGGTGGTTTAGCTTTTGGATTTGATCGTCTTGTAGCAACTATGGGAGGATCAGATTCAATCAGAGATTATATTGCTTTCCCAAAAAATAACAGTGGCCGTGATGTAATGATTGATTCTCCATCTAGTCTTGACAATACGCAACTGGATGAATTGTTTTTATCAAGTATAGCTCCAGAAAACGTGAAAGAATAATATGAAAAAAAGAGTTATTATATTCGGATTAATTGTAGTCACAGGAATGGTAATTGCTGGAATTATGAATAGTATGCATTATTCTGATGATCCAAATTCTGCGAATAACAGAAGTGAAAATAATCGTCTTAAAGTTTTTAGTCCTGCTGATATTAATCCCGCACTAGTTGATGAATCTGTAAAAAATAATGGAAAAGACCATAGCATTGGAAATTTTTCATTTTTAAATCAATTGGGAAATACCATTACGGAACAGGATGTTTTAGGAAATATTTTTGTAACCGATTTTTTCTTTACAACCTGTGGACATATTTGTCCAAAAATGTCTACGCAACTTCAACGTGTACAAAGTGAATTTACAGATGACTCAAACTTTTTAATTCTGAGCCACACGGTAAACCCAAAAATAGACTCTGTTGAAGTTATGTACAAATATGCTGAGCGTTTCGAGGCAAATCATAATAAATGGTGGTTTTTGACAGGTTCAAAAGAAGAACTTTACACCATGGCTCGTAAGTCTTATTTAGTGGTTCCGGACAAAGAAGATCCTAACTTTACACACGGTGACGAATCAGATTTTATTCATACTGAAAACTTCGCTCTTCTCGATCCAGATGGGAGAATTAGAGGCATGTATGACGGAACAAACCCAGAAGAGGTTTCTGAATTAATCCGAGATGTTTACGATTTAAAACGGGAGTACAACTTAAATTAAGTTGAGCTTTTCAAGTAATCGTTCTTTGAATGATCCTCCAATAGGAACGATTTTTTTATCTTTTTCCAAATGCAGGTTTGGATACTCAATTGACGATATCTTATCTATTCTAACAATAAATGAACGGTGAACACGAATAAAGTGATCACTTGAAATCTTGTTTACAATATCCTTCATAGTTGAATGAATTGTATAACGACTTTCAAACGTATTGATCACAACATAATCTTTCAATGCTTCAACAAAGTAAATATCATTGGTTTTGATTTTAACCAACTTATTTTTTGACTTAACAAAAATAAAATCTTTAGACTCTTTGTTTTCAATCAATGAGTAAAATAGATCACGCTCTTTTAAAACTTCTTTTTCTTTTGAGTATTTATAAAGCGCCATTTCTATCGAAGTATGTAGATCTACTTCTTTAAATGGTTTGATGATATATCCATATGGTTCAGTCACCTTTGCTTTTGATAATGTTGCTTCATCAGCATAGGCCGTCAAATAGATGACAGGAATGTTTAATTCTTTTTTAACGCGTTCCGCTGTTTCAATACCGTTAATATCACCTTTCAACATGATATCCATAAGGATAATATCAGGAGATTTTGATGAAGCCAATTCAAAAGCTCTTTCTCCTGTAGAAGCAGCACCAACAACATTATACCCTAATTTTTTAAGGCTATGTTGAATATCTTTCGATACAATACTTTCGTCTTCTACGACTAAAACGTTTGTTTTGGACATATCAATTATAAATCTTGCTTCTCAAAGATAATTAAATATTTTGTTCCATTATCTGTTTTTAAAATTAGTTCTCCATTCAGTTGTTCAACGAGTGTATCGACTAAACCTAAACCTAAAGACTCACTCTCCTCAATTTTAAACGCTTCGGGTAATCCAACCCCAAAATCTTCTACTCGAATAACGACTTTTTCATTTTCTTCTTTGATTGCTATTTCTATTAGGCCCTGCCCGTTTGGATACGCATATTTTAAAGAATTTGAAACTAGTTCATTTAAAATTAAACCACAAGGGATTGCCTGATCCAATACTAATTCCACAGCATCAATTGTTAAATTCAATTCTGTTTTTCCAGTATGTATCTGGTAGGAATGTACTAAGTTTTGAACCAAGTTTGTTATGTAGTCACGAAAGTTAATGGATGAAAAATCTTTTGTTTTATAGAGGCTTTCATGGATGTAAGACATTGAGCGGATCCGGTTTTGACTCTCATTAATAATCTCAAGCGTTTTTTCATCTTCTACATAAGAAGATTGTAGGTTTAAGATACTACTAATTACTTGCAAATTATTTTTCACACGGTGATGTACTTCTTTCAATAAAATTTCTTTCTCGTTTACCGATTCTATTAATTGCGTTTCAAATTCAACTTTATCGGTAACATCTCGTGTGATTACGATTACTTCGTTTGAATTAATTCGAGAATATCTATTTTCAAAATATCGTTTTTTATCTGTTTTTCCTATGATAAATGGAATGATAAAGTTTTGCGTGTGAACTTCACCCGTTTCTAGTGCTTTGCGAACATTTTTTTCGAATAATCCTACAATTTTTTCATCTATAAAAACTGTAGAAATATGTTTATCATTTAGTTCTATGGTGCGGGTAAACAACTTCATGATTCGCTCTCCCTCTTCGTTCAGTTTAAAATCCTTAAAAAAACCGTCACCATCAACCTTAAATAGCATATCTGGAATAGCAGAAACCATTGCTCTATTGTTCGCTTCACTATCCATTACTTTCTTTTCTGATTCTATCTTCTCAGTAATATTGTGAGCTATAAATGCGATCTCTTTTATCGGTTCATTTTCAACTTTAATTGGGCTAATAAAAGATTCTACCCATAGTTCTCCTTGATTTGATGGGATACAACTAATTATTTCAACAGATTCTCCACGCAAAGCATGTTTAAATTTTCGAATCAACTTTCGATAGGCTTCTTGCTCTATTGGAAATGTTTTTAAAAAGTCATTTCCAATATTTACTTCAACATCAAAGTGATCTTTCATCATTTTGCTAAAACTATTGTTGAAAGAACTGATATTTAAGTCGCGGTCTATTGTCAAAATAAATAGATTACTTGAACTCTCAAACAAAGCATTTAATTTTGACGTGTTTTCTACAAGATCGAGTTGGGTTTCTTTGTGCTTTTGAATTTCTTCAAATAGTTTCTTATTCGTTTCTTCTGCAATCTCAGTCCGTATTTTCTGAATATTATATTTGTTCTGAAGTGTTATATCAACCAATGTCAATAAAAGCGCGCTTTTATTATCGTATATTATATTCGTCGCACTAATATTTAGCTTTTCCCTAAATTGTTCTTCTAAAGCTATTTCTGCATAAGCACTTTTGTTATCATTCGCTTTTAATGTCAATTCTTCAATTAATGCTTGTTGATTTTTTGGAAAAATATCATACAGGTTTATTGAATTATTATTTAATTTTTGCTGGTATAATTTTTCACCATGAGAATTGGTATAAACCAATTTTTCTTCCATAAAAATCAAAATACTTGCGGGAGAATTTTCTACAATGTTCTTGAAATTATGCACAGCATCAAACAATTCGATATCACTAATCTTTCCATCCGCGGTGTCATATATATTTTCCTGAACCAACTTAAATTGAGTATTAACTTTAAAAATCAAGGTTAACACAATCAAAAGCATTGCATATAGTAGCGTTTGTAAATTGACAATTTCAAGACTAAAAAACAAACCAATCATCAACGAACAGAAGACGATAATATAGATCAATAAAATAAGCCTATTTAAAATCAGAATTCCACTAATAACAACTATACCTATAAGAATAATTAAATTTTCCCGCTCAGGGTTTTGAATAAACCAAAATAGACTAACAATAGGATAAATTATTAAAAATAAGTGATGAAAATGTTTATGGTATTTTCTAAAAGTAACATTCCTTTGAAACAATTTAAAACAAAGTAATGACAGCCCGCTTACCAGAAATAAATAAGGTAATTGCGTTCGTGTTTCTTGAAAAAAGAATAGAAAAATTGCAAGCATTGTTACTGGAAAACCAAACGTAAAAACACTATTGTAAAAAGCCAATAATGTATTTTTTGTTTTTAATTGAAATAAATGATCAGAGGTTGAATTTCTCATTAATTCTCTTCTGCTATTTTTTGAACTTTGAATCCGTCTATTTTATATATCTCTCCTCTTTTATATTCAATAACTTGAATTTCCTCTCCTAGCCTATTATAAGTTCTCCATTTTCCATGTTTATCACCACCAAGATATTTACCTACTTCTTTTTGGATTCCGTTTTTGTGATAATAAATGTGTTTTCCTTTTGCTTCTCCTTCATCATAAGCTCCTGTAAAAGCTAATTTTCCATTAAGATAATAATAATTCCACACTCCGTTTTCCATTCCAAGTGTATAAGCACCAACTTCCTTAAAATCACCTACATGATAAAACCAATCTCCTTCTCTTTTACCGTCATAATAATCACCACGAGTCATCTCATTACCTAATGAGTCATATTCATTTACAGTCCCCTCTAAAAGTTCTTTTCGATTGTAAAATTCAGTTCTTCTAACTTGGCCATTTTGATAAAACCAAATCCAATCTCCTTTCAATTTATTCTCTTTATAAGAACCCTCTTGTTCTTTTTTCCCGTTTTTAAAATAATAGGTCCATTTACCTTCTTTTTTCCCATTGGAATATGCTCCTTTTGATTTTATTTCTCCTGTTTTGTAAAAATAAGACCAATCTCCTTGATAAACGCCATCTCCAGAAATAATACCTTCGGCCAAAACCGTGTCTTTCTCATAAATATAACCATTAATTATCTCGCCGTTCTGGTCATATTCTCTAAAAATTCCATTCTTCAAACCGTTATCATTTCCACCAACAAGCTGAAGTTTTCCATTCGGATAATATTCTTTATAAAGTTCTATAATGACAATCTCGTCTGAATTTCCTGCAATCGTATCGCCCTTCATTTTTTTTATATCTATGAGCTTTCCTTCTTCATTAAAGAATTTGGATAACCCACTCTTTTTACCATCCTTATAAGTTATTTCATTAGCCAATTCTCCATTCGAAAAATAATCTCTCCAAACACCAGTTTTTTCTCCATTTTCATTCTTTCGATTAAATTCTTTTCGATCTTTAAGAAACCCATTATCGTAAACTTCTTCGGTAATGATATCTCCATTCAAAGCGAATTCAAGCAATAACCCCACTTCCTTGCCATCTTCGATTGAGACCTGAGTTTTTATAGAACCATCTGCATAGTAGGTTATACGTTCTCCTTGTGCAATATCATTAATGTAAAATAACTCTTTTATTGTATTCCCCAATGTGTCAAAAAAACGGGCGCAACCATTTTTTTTATCATTGTAATAATCTAATTTTTTAGACTTTCTTCCTTCTGAATCAAAAAACACCCATAAACTGTCCGATAATCCATCTGTTTTTTCCCCAAGTGATTTTAGCGTTCCATCTGGATAATAACTTTTCCAAATTCCTTCAGGAAGACCATTTTTAAAAATCCCCTTACTTGAAATACGACCATTTTCATAATAAAATTCATTGTAACCATTCGGATTAATCTCTTGCGCAAAAACAGATTTTCCAAAAAGAAAATATCCTGCTCCTATTATACTATAAATTATAAATTTTTTAAAAAGAGAAATATATATATTATTATTAGGGCTGTTCATTTGTTAATAAGTCACACCGATTTATTCGTTTTTCTAAATTAAGTCTTTTTTTTAATAAATTACAAACAAGTCAAAACATATATTAAGCCTATTAATCAAAGGTTAATAGAGGTTATTAACATTTAAAGTTTTTAATAGGTTGTTAGAAAAAAAAACAAAAAAGGATTAAAATTTTGTCGATAAATCCGTTCTAAATTAATGGTTAATTATATGGGTTATTTAAAAAATTTCTATAGCTGAAATAATTATTGTTCTTTCCTAGTAAAGTTTTCATTTTTCATTCAAGATTTATTATTACGTTATTAACAAGTATAAACTAACTTTGTTGAAAATGAAATAAGATATAAAGCCACTAATATTCTGGTTTTATAAAATTATGAAATAAGATGTTAATAATTATAAACAATCCATTTTTTGAGTAAGAAATAAAGTTATAGCTTTGAAAAAAAACAAATATATGTTGATACCAATAGGATGTGATCACGCTGGTTTTGATCTAAAGGAAAAAGTTGTTGATTACTTGAAAGAGAAAGGACATGAAGTCAATGATTGTGGCACTTACGGAAGTGAAAGTGTAGATTACCCAGACTTTGGACATAAAGTAGCCTCACATGTTAGCGATAATGGTGGCTTGGGTATTGTTATTTGTGGAAGTGGAAATGGCATTAACATGACAGTTAATAAACACCAAGAAATTAGGTCAGCACTTTGCTGGACAAAAGAAATTGCTGAATTAGCGAGACAGCATAATGACGCAAATATTATTGCTGTACCAGCCAGATTTGTGAGTGAACAACTTGCAATAGATATGATTGCTTCCTTTTTTTCAACTGAATTTGAGGGAGGAAGACACCAAAGGCGTGTAGATAAAATTAAAAAATAAAGAAACCTATTCTTTAATAAGCTTATCCAGGTATGAATTTGTTTCTTCAACAAATTCAGTGTAATATTCACCTGTTCCAGGACCACTAAAACCGGTATGTATTTTCTTTACTTGGCCATCTTTTCCGATAATGATAAGTGTCGGAAAAGAAATTACTTTATTTAACATGGGAAAAACAGTTAAAGCTGAAGCTTTAGAAGCTTTCCCACCAATAACAAAAGTGTAGTCAAGTCCTAGGTTTTCTTTATAGGTTTTAACTTTGTTTATCTTTTCATCTAAAGTCTTTTGTGTCTCAAATGTAACAGCAATAATTTCCAATTGATCGCCGTATTTTTTTTTCTGCTCTATTACATACCTACTTTCATCCAAACAATTAGGACACCATGTTCCCATTATTTGTATTAAAGTTACTTTTCCTTTTGTTTGTTCATTTGGAAAATTATAGGTTTCCTTATTTAGGTCGGGAAGTGAAAAAGTAACCGAATCTTCATTGACCAAATAAGTTAAAGAATTGGCGTCCCTTAACTCGAAAGATTCATTTCTAATAGCGTACCATTTTGAGCGATAATGACTTCCTGATAAAAATTCACCCCATAACGTATCGTTGACAAGTTTTGATTTAAACAGAAAAGCATGAGACCCATCAAAAGTAGAAAGATATAAGCTGTCTGAAGAAGTAACACCTTCTAAAAAACGATAATCTCCAGTTTCAGTTAAAAAAGTTCCTTTTATATCTTGCCTAATTTCTCCTTCGCTGTATGTTGCGGGATGAAAAACACCTAACGCTTTTTCTGGTGTTTTGTCATAATCAAAAGTAACCTCCCATTTTCCAAATACATTTATGTTAGAACTTTTTTTAGGAAAACGAGAAGAATAACCTGCATTGGAAACAAACGTTAAATTGTAATTGTTCTTTTTTGAATAATTAAACCAGGCGCCCTCAATTTGGTTACTTGAAACAATTTTAGCTTTTAGTTCAGAAGCGAACATTGGAAAAGGAATAAAAAGTGAATCATTTCGTCTTATTACTTTTTTTAATTCAATCGTTTCGTCCGCATTTAATATAGATAATGTCAACCCTGTGTTTTCATTTTTAAACAAAAAAGTAATGGGTAAAACATTCGTTTCATTTAAAGTAAATTTAGTATGCCAATAGCCACCTCTAATACTTTTTTCTTTTGAAAATGAACTTATAGAAATAATCAAAAAGAAGAAAGAAAAAATAATTTTCATTTGAGATATTCGTTAAATGAGTTTTAATCCTATTATTGCTCATTAAATTAGAATGTTAAAGATAAGAAATTATAAATTATTAATGGATGTCATGCAACTTTTAAATCACGATATCAGTCTATTCAGCGGAAAGAGTATTTATGACGGAAGAACAGTTAATTAAAGAATGTATTTCCGGAAATGCTATAGCTCAAAGAAAGTTCTATGACTTATTTGCGAAAAAGATGATGGGTGTGTGTTTGAGATACACGAATAGCCATGATGAAGCGCAAGATATTTTGCAAGATGGATTTATTAAAGTGTTTGGTAAATTACCAAAATTCGTTAATAAAGGTTCATTAGAAGGATGGGTGAGGAGAATAATGGTAAATACTGCACTGGATCAATACAGAAAAAATAAAAAACATCAAAGAGATGTAGAAATTGATTCGGTTGCATTTAAATTAGAAAAAAACAACTTTATAGTTGAAACAATAAACGCAGAAGACCTGCTAAAAATAATTCAAACGATTCCTGAAGGGTATCGTATTGTGTTTAATCTTTTTGCAATAGAAGGGTATTCGCATAAGGAAATAGGCGAAAAATTGGGAGTTACTGAAAGTACATCAAAGTCACAGTACTCGCGAGCAAAAAAAATGTTGAGAAAACTATTATTAGAAAATAATTTAGTAGAAGAAGGTGAAAGATAATTTAAAAATAGAAGAACTTTTTCAAGAAAAGTTTGATTCGTTCGAAAGTAACGTTAATCCTGAGGCATGGACAAATATCCAGCAAGGAATTAATGCTGCTGGGGCTGGAGCTGCTGTTGCTACTAAAACAGGGATGAGTTTACAGCTGAAAACAGTGCTTATTTCAAGTGGAATTATTGCTGCAAGTATAGTAGGTGTTTATTTAGTTTCAAATACTGGAACAAACATAGAAGAAAAAGGAGAGGTTGTTATTATTGAAAACCTTGAAAAAAATAATAAAATTACAGAGCAATCAGTAAATGAAGGTTCAATGAACGCTGTGAATGACGGGGAGCAGTCAGGTAGTACGTTAACAGAGGAGGAAGAAAACGTTAGAGCTGAAATTGAGATTGTTGAACTAATTCAGGTTGATGAAACCTCAAATGAACTTATTGAGAATAGTGCTGAGAATAGTGCAGCTTCAGTAGAAAGTGTAAATGAAACCAACAACAATCAAAACGACGGAGAAGAAAGCACTGATAATTCAAACTCAGAAAAAGGAGAAATAGACTCGACTGAAGAAATAAATGCTGAACAGAACAATCAGGAAGAAAAACTAGAGGATGAGAAGATTTTTCCTACTGGAGCAATTTCCTACGATATAGATAATGATGGAAATAAAGCAAAATATACATTCAATTCTAGTGCAAAAAATCATGAATTAGTTAAATGGGAATTTGGAGATGGAAGTTTTAAAGAAGGAGAAAAAGTAGAACATACATTTGAAGCACCAGGAAAGTATATGGTTAGAATGATTATCGTTGGAAACAATGAAATTTATGAAGAATCGAAAGCAATAGAAATTAAACCAAAATCAAGTATTGATAATATTCCAAATATCATTACACCTAATGGAGATAGAATTAATGACTTCTTTGCAATAAACACAACAAATATTGAAACGTTTTATATCGCTATTAGAGATGCGAAAGGAAACGTGGTTTTTGAATCGGACCAAAGTGATTTTAGATGGGACGGGACAGATAGGTCGAGTAATATTTTAGATAAAGGAAGATACACTTATGCGGTTATTGCAAAAGGAAAAGATGGAAGTTCATTTAAGATTCCTGGAGAACTGTATATTGAATAATAAAATAGGATATAAAATTTATATGTTTAGAAAGAGCGAATCATTGTGATTCGCTCTTTTTTAATAATAAATAAACCTAAGCTTATTTCATAAAAATGCAGACGTAGAATAAAATTTAGGAGCGTTACAAATACGAATTCCATAGCTTTCTGTACATTTAGGAAATAAATTCTTAACATTGAGAGGTACACTTGTTTTCATATTGTTTTTTTTAGGGCACCTTGTTTTTGCACAAGAAGCACCGACAATAAACTTTAGCCCGATAGGAGGGGTTTACAATAAACCCGTTCGTGTTAATATTGAAGTAGAGGAAGGTACAACAGTTTATTATACAGAAGATGGATCATTACCAAATTCTTCAAGCACACGTTATCGCGAAGAAATTGAAATTGAAAAAGTAGGTGTTATCCGAGCGATAGCATATAAAAACGGCAAAAGATCAGAAATAATTACCCAATCGTATTTTTGTGATAGAGAATACTCTTTGCCTATCATCTCAATTGCGACAAACCCCGAAAACCTCTGGGATTATACCACGGGAATTTATGTTAAAGGTTGTTGTGCGGATACAATAGAACCTTATTTAGGAGCAAATTTTTGGAAAGACTGGGAGAAAAGGGCCAATATAGAAATGTATGAAACAGATGGAAGCCAAGCCTTTAATCAACGTGTTGGAATAAACCTGTTTGGTGGTTTTAGCCGAATGCTACCTCAAAAGTCACTTGCTATTTTTGCGCGGAAAAAGTATGGAGAAAATAGAATAAATTACCCTATTTTTCCAGAAAGAGAGATTAAAAAATACAAATCCTTTATTTTAAGAAACTCTGGAGGAGACTTTAGAAGAACGCATTTTAGAGATGCATTTATGACGCAATTGGCAAAGCCTTCTGGTGTAGCAGTGCAAGCGTATAGACCCGCAATTGTATTCTTGAACGGGGAGTATTGGGGAATCCAAAACATGAGGGAAAAAATAAGTGAACACTATTTAAAATCAAATTTTGGAACAGACAAAGAGAATGTCGATATCTTAAGACATAATGGTGTTGCTCGTCAAGGTACTTCTAGAAATTATAAAAAATTATTGGCTTTTCTAAGAAATAAAGACCTTTCTAAAGACGCTGTTTTAGAGGAGCTTGAAAGCTTTATGGACGTTACAGATTTCTTAAGGTATAATATTGCAGAGGTTTATTCTGATAATAGAGACGCTGGTGGTAATATTCGTTATTGGAGAGAAAGAACAGATTCAGCTAAATGGCGTTGGGTATTTTACGATTTGGATTTGGGTTTAGGAAATAACAAACCCAATGGATATAAACGGAATACACTGAAAAAATTTACGACAGCAAATGCAGAGGCTTGGCCGGACCCAGCTTGGTCTACATTTATTATCAGAAGACTTTTGTCTAATAAAAGTGTAGAAACCGATTACATAAACATGTTTGCGGATCAATTGAACACTATTTACAGTAAAGAAACAGCCCTCAAATTAATTGATGAAATGCAAGAGAAGCTGAAACAAGAAATGCCTTATCATGTAAAAAAATGGAAGACGTCTTATGAAAACTGGGAGTATCATGTAAATATTATGCGAAAATTTATCCAAAACAGACCTAAGTACCTGAGAGAACACCTCATGGAAAAGTTTGACCTTGAAAAAACGGTAGAGGTTAACATTGAATATCCGCAACGCAAGGATATCGCAAAAATAAAATTTAATACTCTTAAAATAGAAGAAGATTATTCAGGAATCTATTTTAGTGGGATACCGATTACAATAGAAGTTGAAACAAGACACGATTATGAGTTTATAGGCTGGTGGGGAAGAGATGAAACATCAGCAACGCTAACAATTACTCCAAATAATAATGTTGCATTAGAGCCCATTTTTAGAGCAAAAGATAGAAGTATATACAAAGATTCAATTATCATTAATGAAATTGCTATGTTTCAGGTTGAAAATGATTCTTCAGGAGATTGGATTGAACTCTACAACGGATCTTCAAATGCGATTGATGTGGGCAATTGGGGCTTCACAAAAAAGTCTTATAAAAAGAGATTTATTATCCCGGAAAACACAAAAATAAATGCAAATGAGTTTTTGGTAATTGCTCGAAAAAAAGAGAATTATGAGGTGAAGTATAATACAGATACAATTGAGGTTATTGGAGATTTTAATTTTGGGTTATCCAAAGAAAAGGAGCAATTGAGACTATATGATAACCAAGGATTAATTGTTGATTCGCTTACATATGAATATTCATATTTTGATACAGCCTATACAGTTGGTTTAGTCCACCCTGATTCAAGCAGATCTAATTTTAATTATTGGAAAAAAGAAGATCCAAGTCCTGGAGGTAAAAATCAAAACTATGAAGCTTTTCTAAAGCATGAAACTGACAAAACTTACTGGAAAAAGATCTACTATATTGGAGGTGGAAGCTTTTTTTTTATCTTGGTCGGTGGACTTCTATTACGCCGATCTTCTAAAAGACGAAAAAAGAAAAAACTTAAAGCATAAAAAAACTCAATGCATTTGCACTGAGTTTTTTTGAGGTCCCGAGCGGATTCGAACCGCTGTAGATGGTTTTGCAGACCACTGCCTAGCCACTCGGCCACAGGACCTTTTGTTTTTAATTAGGACAGCAAAGATAAAAATAAAATCTGAACGAAGAACAAGAGAATGAAAAAGAAAAAAGCTTTTATCCTTCAATCACAACAGCAACCTCTTTTACAACTCCCTGTATAGGTACACTAAGTTTTCGCACTTTAACAGTTGCCGTAATAAGTGAGTCAAATTCTGCTTTAAATCGCGTTATAATACGGTAAGCAACATGTTCAATTAATTTAGATCGTATTGCCATTTCTTCAACCACAATATTTCGAATAGCAACATAATCAATAGTATCAATAAGATCATCCGTCTGTGCAGATTTTGTGAAATTTGTAGAAAGCGCGACATCAACAATATATTTGCCTCCAAGTACAGCTTCTTCATCCATGCAGCCGTGATAAGCGTAAAGCTCAATTCCAGTAACTTCAATTAAGTTTTTCATTATGCGTTTTGCTTTAAAGAATTTACTTTAGAAATACCATTCGTCATTCTTGATAATACGATATCTTTTCCAAGTGTTGCACAAATATCAAACATTGATGGTCCCATTCCTTTACCCGTAACTAATAACCTAAAACCAGGTCCAACCTTACCAAACCCATATTCTTTCTTTGCTAAATAAGCACTAAATACACGTTCGATTTCGTCCGTCGTAAAATCATCTATAGCACTTAATTCGTCAATTAACTCCTGCATAATTTCTGGAGTTTCTTCTTTCCATTTCTTACGAACAGTTTTTTCATCATAGGCTTCGACAGAATCAGCAAAGAAATAATCTCCATCCTTAACAATGTCTTGGATAAATGTTGCTCTTTCTTTCATTAAGCCACAAACTTGCCCAACATATTCTGAAGAATAAGAAGACGAAGTCAAACCAGTATCAATAAGCTGTTGTGCTAAACTTGAATTGTCGTTTGCTCTAAGGTATTGTTGATTAAACCACTTTGTTTTATCTGGGTCGAATCTTGCACCAGATTTACCAACGCGCTCTAAGCTAAATAATTCAACCAATTTTTCCAATGTAAATAACTCTTCATTATCGCCTGGATTCCAGCCCAATAGTGCTAACATATTCACAAATGCGCCGTTGAAATAACCATTTTCCTTATAGCCACTGTATTTTTCACCATCTTCGGTGTGCCAATCCAAAGGAAAGACAGGGAATCCTAGTTTATCGCCGTCACGTTTACTTAATTTTCCTTTTCCATCAGGACGTAGAATAAGTGGAAGGTGAGCAAATTTTGGACGTTCCCAACCGAAAGAATCGTATAACAATACATGCAAAGGAGCTGATGGCAACCATTCTTCACCACGTATAACGTGAGTTATTTCCATAAGGTAGTCATCCACAATATTTGCGAGATGATAAGTAGGCATGCCTGTCTCTTTAAATAAAACTTTATCGTCAAGGTTGTTTGTATTAACAGTTACCCAACCCCTAATTTCATCATGAAATTTAACATCTGTATTACGTGGCATTTTCATGCGAATTGTATAAGGAGCATTATTCGATAATCTCTTTTCCACTTCTTCTTTAGAAAGTGAAAGTGAATTCTTCATTGAAGAGCGAGTAACACCGTTATATTGCCAATTTGCAAGCCCCATTTCTTTGGCTTGTTCACGCATTAAACTTAATTCTTCAAAAGTGTCAAAAGCTAAATATGCATGGCCAGATGCAACCAGTTGCATGGCGTATGGACGGTAGAGATCTTTTCGTTCAGATTGAATATATGGTCCTTTTTCACCAGAATATCCAGCACCTTCGTTTGGTTCAATTCCACACCATTTAAGCGATTCAATGATATAATCTTGTGCTCCAGAAACGAAACGTTTTTCATCCGTATCCTCAATTCTGAGAATGAAATCACCGCCATGTTTTTTTGCAAATAAATAATTATATAAAGCAGTTCTCACGCCACCCATATGGAGAGGCCCTGTTGGGCTAGGTGCAAATCTTACTCTTGGTTTCATATTACTTCTAATTATAATGCCGCAAAGATACATTTTTGGCTGGAAATACGTTATATAGTTAGCGGTGGTTAAATTGAATTTGTTAAAAATGTATAAATCTCAATAGAAACACGTCAATAGTTAGTGAATTAGCATGTATCTTTTGGTGAACTAATTTGCGCGATTATTGTATTGTAGAATGTAAAACACTAACTTAGAGAATCAGTTTAAAATAGAATAACATTGAATAAATTTCAAAAAGTAATCAGTCAGGTAGAGCTTTTCATCAAAAAGTACTACAAAAATCAAATACTCAAAGGAGGGATTCTTTTCGTGGCATTATTGCTATTGAGTTATTTGACAGTATCAGGGTTAGAGTATATCGGTCGTTTTAATTCGGAAATCAGACTTAGCTTACTTCTTGGGTTTATTGGTATAAACCTTTTCCTTTTAGTGCGTTTTTTGATTATCCCTCTATTGCGATTGAATAAGTTGACAAGACATATTTCGTTAATGGATGCTGCTGACATGATTGGTAAAATTTTTCCAGATATTGGAGATAAATTACGAAATACGATTCAGTTGAATAACGATAAAACGGCTTCTGAAATAAATCTGGAATTGGTAAATGCGAGTATTGAACAACGTTCAGAAAATTTAGCAGTGGTTCCATTTTCGGCGGCAATTGATTTGTCTGAAAACAAACGCTATTTAAAATATTTAATTCCAGTATTGTTGATCTTTGGAGCTATTGCACTTATAAATCCTAGGTTGTTTCTGGATGGAACAGAAAGGGTTGTGAATTTTGGAACAGAATATGTTGAACCAGCACCTTTCGATTTTGTTTTAACAAGTAGTAAAGATGCTATTCAAGGAGAAAATTATAAATTGTCTGTTACTTTAAAAGGAGATGAGATTCCGGGAGAGGTAAAGATATATTCGAATAAAGGAAATTACAATTTAAGGCAAACATCTAAAGTAACCTTTGAGCATGAGTTTGCGAGTTTAAATGAAGCACTTTCATTTTATTGTGTTGCAAATGATTTCGAGTCAGAACAATTTCAAGTTGATCTTTTACATAAACCTATTATTAACGATTTATCGTTATCTGTTTTGTATCCGAAACATACAGGAAAAGGGTCTGAAGTATTTAATAATACAGGTGATGTGAATATTCCAGAAGGATCAATTGTAGAATGGAGTATAGGAGCGACAAACTTGGCAGAGATGAAGGCAGTATTTAAAGACACTTCTTTTATTTTAAACACTTCAATATCAAGTAATTATAGTTTTAGAAGACAATTTTTTAACTCGAATGATTACTTGTTGGCATTAAGTTCTGATGATATTAAGAATGCAGATTCTGTTTACTATAGTATAGGGGTAATAAAAGATGAATACCCAACGATTTCAATCACGGAAGAAGTTGATTCAACAAATGAATTGAAACGTTTTATAGAAGGTAGAATTACGGATGATTATGGCTTCAGAAACCTCTTTGCAAGCCTTAAGGTTACAGGAAAAGATTCGAGTTATCAGATAAACAAACCGATTCGAGTGAAGAGTGATGTAACGAGTCAGTTGTTCTCTTTTTATGTAGATATTTCATTATATGAACTGAATCCGGGTGATAAATTGGAATACGTTTTTACAGTGAATGATAATGATGAATTGAATGGTTTTAAGTCTGCCTCAACCGTTGGAAATGTATTTAAGGTACCTGAATTAGATGAGTTGGAAAATCAGTTAGGGGAAAAGGATGAAGAATTAAAAGAAGATTTAGATAAAGCTGCGAAAGACTCTAAAGAACTAAGAAATGAAATTAAAGAGATCAAACAGGACATCATTAACAAACCGAACTTAGATTGGAAAGATAAGCAACGACTAGAAAATTTATTGGAAAAGCAAAAATCTCTTGATAAGCAGATAGAAGATTTGAAAAAAGATTTTGAGGAGAATGCACAAGAGAAAGAAAAGTTTCTAGAGAATTCTGAAGAGCTGCGCGAAAAACAAGAACAATTAGAAAAACTTTTAGAGGAATTGGTAGATGATGAATTAAAAGAACTATTTGAAGAGTTGGAGAAACTTTTAGAAGAATTGAACAAGGATGATCTCGTTGAAAATTTGGAAGAGATGGAACAGAACGCTGAAGATGTGGAAGATGAATTGGATCGAACATTAGAACTGTTTAAGAATCTAGAGTTGGATCAGAAATTGGAAAACCTAGAAGAACAATTAAGGGACTTAGCTGAACAACAAGAAGAATTAAAAGAGCAAAGTGAAAATAAAGAGTTATCGGAAGAGGAGTTGTTGGAAAAGCAGGAGGATTTGAATGATAAATTTGATGAAATTCAAAAAGATATAGATGAAGTTCAAGAGAAAAACAAGGATCTTGAGAAGCCGAGAGACTTGGAATTTGATGAAAATTTGGAAGAGGAAATTGACAGTGAAATGAATGAATCCAAGGAGAATTTGGAGCAAGGAAAAAAGGGTAAGTCGGAAAAAAGTCAGCAGAGTGCTGCGGATAAAATGCAGCAATTAGCGGATGATATCCAGGCAATGAAATCAGCTAGTCAGCAACAGCAACAGCAGGAAGATATGGATGCGCTAAGGTTTTTATTGGAAAACTTAGTTGCATTATCTCATGATCAAGAAGGTTTAATGGACACATATGATCACGTAAGAACAACTGATCCGTATTACTTAGAGTTGAATAGAGAGCAATTGGAAATGAGTAAATCGACGGAAATTGTAAATGATTCGTTGATATCTCTGAGTAAAAGGGTAGTTGAACTGTCGAGCTTTATAAATGAAGAGTTGAATGAACTTGAGTATAATTTAGAAAAGTCATTAGAGTTTTCTGAGGAACGCAGAACGTCACCGTTAATGCAACATCAACAATATACAATGACAGGATATAATGATTTAGCTTTGATGCTTGGTGAAGTATTAGATCAGATGCAAAATCAAATGAAGAACAAGCAACCGGGAAGTGGTTCGTGTGACAATCCTGGAGGAAGTGGAAAAGGAAAATCAGGCAAACAAATGTCATTGGAACAAATGAAACAGGCGCTGAAAGATCAGATAGGGAAGATGAAAGGCGGAAAAAAACCAGGTGGAGAAAAGGGAGAAGGAAAAGGTGGAAAGAATGGTGCTATACCTGGAGGTAAGGATGGAATTCCAAAATTGTCGTCAAAAGAGGTTGCGAAAATGGCTGCGGAACAAGGTAGGCTTCGTGAAGGTTTGAAGCAACTCAAAGAAGATTTGAATAAGGATGGTAGTGGTGATGGAAACGGATTAAATGGTTTAATTGATGACTTGGATAAACTGCAGGATGATCTGATTAATGGAAAAATAGGATCGGATTATGTAAAGCGCCAGGAGGATATCTTTACACGATTATTGGAAAGTGAAAAAGCAATTAGAGAGAGAGGTTATAGTGAAAAACGTGAGGCAAAAGAAGGAAAAAATGATCCCAAGGGTAACCTAAAAGAGTTTACAGAGTATAATAGAAAAAAGGATGCTGAGATTGAGTTTTTAAGATCGCTGCCAGTAGGCCTTCAGGTTTATTATAAAACCTTGGTAAATGAGTATTTTAATTCTGTAAATGATTGATGAATGCATAGTATAGAAATTGGGTCTGATTTAAAGAATTTGTCAGAAGTTGAGTCGTTGATTGACAGAGTGTGCGAAGACCTTAAATTAAATGAAGATAATTATGGCAATATATTAATTGCTGTTACTGAGGCCGTAAACAATGCTATTGTACATGGAAATAATAGTGTAGAGGAGAAGTTGGTGAAATTGACGGTAGAGAATGTTGATGAGCAGGTAGTTTTTGTAGTGGAGGATGAAGGAGATGGATTTGATTTTAACGATTTGCCAGATCCGACTGCACCGGAGAATATCGAAAAACCAGATGGTAGAGGAATTTTCTTAATGAAGAATTTAGCAGATGAAGTGGATTTTGATTTGAATGGTTCAAAAGTAAGTATTACTTTTGCGGCGAAGAATGGATAGTAATTATACATACGATTTTATAGATGTTGAAATTCCGGACTTTAATCCGGAATTTTTTGATTTATGGCTAGAAAGTATATTAAGGATGTATGAACATAATAATTGTACATTGTCATATGTTTTCTGCACGGATGATTATCTGTTGAATATGAATAAGGAATATTTGAACCACGATTATTATACAGATATTATTACGTTTAATTACAACGAAGAAAATAGTTTAATCGGCGATTTGTTTATTAGTTATGATAGAGTGTTGGATAATGCAAAGGAATATAATGTCAGTGGTTTTGATGAACTTTGCAGAGTTATGGCGCACGGACTACTACATCTGGTAGGCTTTAATGATAAGACAAAAGAAGAGGAGTTGGAGATGAGGGAAAATGAAAATAAATGTTTAGAGATTAGAAAAAGTTTCACGTGAAACTTTTCTTTTTTGTTTCACGTGAAACATAAGTTATGTTACCAGATTATGATGTTATAGTTGTGGGTGGAGGACACGCAGGTTGCGAAGCTGCGTATTCTGCTGCAAAAATGGGTTCAAGTGTTTTACTTGTTACAATGAATTTAGCAACCATTGCTCAAATGTCATGTAATCCAGCAATGGGTGGTGTGGCAAAAGGACAAATTGTTAGAGAAATTGATGCATTAGGTGGAGGGTCAGGAATTGTTACTGATCGTTCTGCTATCCAATTCAAAATGCTAAACCTTTCTAAAGGCCCTGCAATGTGGTCGCCAAGAACGCAGAACGATCGTATGCGATTTGCTGAAGAATGGCGTTTATTGTTAGAACAAAATGAAAATGTTCACTTTTGGCAAGACATGGTCAATGGGTTAATTGTTGAAGAGGGATTACTGAAAGGTGTGACAACATCAATGGGTCAAAGAATACATTCAAAGGCTGTGGTTCTGACCAACGGGACATTTTTAAATGGATTGATTCATTTAGGAGAGAAGAATTTTAGAGGAGGTAGATCTGGAGAAGGTGCAAGTTACGGAATTACAGAACAACTTGTCGACCTTGGTTTTGAAACAGGTCGAATGAAAACAGGAACCCCTCCAAGAGTTGATGGTAGGTCTTTAGACTATACTAAAATGGAAGAACAACCTGGAGATGAAAACCCACTAAAATTTTCGTACTCAACAAAAACAACATCTTTAACAAAGCAACGTAGTTGTTATATTACTTATACAAATACAGAAACACACGAGATTTTAAAAACAGGCTTTGATAGAAGTCCAATGTTCAATGGAGCAATTAAAAGTGTTGGCCCGCGATATTGCCCTTCAATAGAAGATAAGATAAATCGATTTGCTGAGAGAGATAGACATCAAATATTTGTTGAACCGGAAGGATGGAATACAGTAGAGATTTATGTTAATGGTTTTAGCACTTCCTTACCTGAAGAAGTTCAACTGGAAGCAATGAAAACAATTCCGGGATTTGAAAATGTGAAAATGTTTCGTCCAGGTTATGCCATTGAATATGATTATTTTCCTCCAACACAATTAAAACACACACTCGAAACAAAATTAGTTGATAATTTATATTTTGCAGGTCAGATTAACGGAACAACCGGCTATGAAGAAGCTGCATCACAAGGATTAATGGCTGGAATAAATGCACATAATAAAATAAAAGAAAAAGAACCATTTGTTTTAGGGAGAGCCGAAGCATATATCGGTGTCTTGGTAGATGATTTAATTACAAAAGGAACCAAAGAACCTTACCGCATGTTTACCTCTCGCGCAGAGTATAGAATTTTACTTCGCCAAGATAATGCTGATTTACGATTGACCAAAAGAGGATATGAGGTAGGATTGGCTGATCAGGAACAACTGACACAAGTAACAAATAAAATTGAGAAAACGGAAGCGATTAAAAAACTACTTGAAAAAACAAGTGTCGCACCTCAAGAAATAAATGATTATTTAGAAATAATAAATTCTTCACCAATAAAACAGAAGGTAAAAGCAAATTCAATATTGTTACGACCACATGTCAAATTGAGGGAAATTAAAAAGAGATCAAAATTTTTAAATGATAAATTAAACCTGATTTGTGAGAGCGAGTTGGATGAAGCTTTTGTTCAAGCTGAAGTACAAGTTAAGTACGCTGGTTATATTTCTCGTGAAGAGGAAATGGCCGAAAAAATGGATCGATTAGAAAATGTTAAGATCCCACCAGACACAGATTTTTCTTTGCTTTCTTCTCTTTCGGCTGAAGCTGTAGAAAAACTGACAGAAATAAAACCTGTTACTATAGGTCAAGCAGGCCGAATTAGTGGAGTTTCTCCTTCTGATATTTCAATATTACTAGTTTACCTTGGAAGATAGATGATATGAATGAGATAAAATTATGTCCGATTTGTAAAAATGACTCTTTTACACCACACATAAAAGCGGTTGATTATACGGTTTCAAAGGAAGAATTTACAATAGTAAAATGTGATAAATGTAATTTCCATTTTACTAACCCTATTCCCCTAAAAGAAAATATTGGGGATTATTATAAGTCCGAATCATATATCTCGCATTCCTCTACAAATAAAGGCTTGGTAAACAAACTTTATCAACTGGTTCGAAAATTTACGTTAAAACAAAAGGTAAAACTAGTTAAAGGATTAAATGTGGGAAATGAAATCCTAGATATTGGAGCAGGAACAGGTCACTTTATAAATAAATGTAACGAAAGCGGATTGATAAGTTTAGGGTTAGAACCAGATAAAGATGCAAGAAGGTTTGGAAAAGAAAACTTTAATGTTGATATAAGACCTTTAGAAGATCTTTTTAGTTTACCCAACAAGAGTAAGGACTTAATTACAATGTGGCATGTTCTAGAACATGTTTATGAGTTAAGAAATGACCTGGATAAAATAACTCGAATTTTAAGAGACACAGGAAGACTTGTTATAGCTGTTCCTAATATGAATTCGTATGATGCCAAACATTATAAAGAATTTTGGGCAGCATATGATTTGCCAATTCATTTGTACCATTTTACACCAAACGATATTGTCAATTTATTTGATCAATATAATATGGTTTTGGAAAAAGTGCTTCCAATGAAATTTGATTCGTATTATGTTTCACTACTAAGTGAAAAATATAAAGGAGGAAATATGTTCAAGGCTTTTCTAACAGGATTTCGATCAAATATGAAGGCAAATGACGAATCGTACTCGTCTCAAATCTATATTTTACGTAAAAAAGATAAATAGAAGCTCTCTAAAGAACTTTTTTGCTATTCAAAAGGAAAGCATAAAGGTGTATCCGAGATCGTTGATTAGAATTAAAATATTAATTGCTTGATTGTCAGCGATTTAAATTATTTTTTATGTTTTTGACATTTTATAACGTAATGGTTTACGTTTATGAAGCAGAAAATAAAATTATAATTTTGGTGTTGACTGAAAATATGAGTTCCTAATTAACCTTAAGAGTTCAATAAAAGAATTATTATCGACTTCTCGATTTTAAAGATGTCTTAATAAATTGTTACCTTAGTATTAAATGAAAAAATCTCAAATGAAACGAATTTATTTTTTTGCAGTACTTGTCTTGTCCGTTGCGTTTTTATCGTGTAATAAAACAGCAGGAGAAGGAGGTACTTCTAGTATAACTGGAAAGTTGTGGGTAATAGATCAAAATGGTGCCGGAGAGGTTGTTGCACAATATCCCGGTGCAGATTTAGATGTGTATATTATCTATGGAGATGAAGACCTTACTTATGACGAAAATTTTAAAACAAGTTTAGATGGTTCTTTTCGTTTTAATAACCTAACGCAAGGGACTTATACACTATTTGCTTATTCGAAATGTGCTACTTGTCCAAGTGGAGAAACTGCAATTCAAACAACGGTTGAAATCACAGAAAATAAGCAACTTTTAAATATAGAGGATATTGTTATTTTCGATTAAAATGAAAAAAACGCTATTCATATTTGCCCTCGTTTTTGGATTAAATTCTTTTAGCCAAACTACTGATGCCGAGCTTTGGACGGGTTTAGTTATAAGATCAAAAATTACTAGTGATTGGTCGCTTAAGTATAGAAGTCAAGTGCGATTTAATAATAATGCGAGTACATTAAAGACATACTTTAATGAACTAGGAACAACTTATGAAGTTTATGATAAACTAAAAGTTGGAGGAAGTTATCGGTATTCAAGAAAGAACAGAGGAAATTATTTTTTTGGAGAAAATAGACTTTCACTTAATTTGAGGTATTCGTTTAAATTAGCCGAAACAGGAATTACATTTAAACAAAGAGCGCGTTACCAATTTTCTTTTGATCGGCTTAACGCTGTAAATGACCTTATTTTTCCTGAAACAAATAGCAGTCTTAGGCTTAAGTTAGATTTAAGTTATAAAAAGAAAGGATTTAAATTAATTCAACCTTTCTTAGGTTATGAATTATTTAGAAGCCTTAAACAAAGCGATTTTGTAGGAAATGGAAATGCAAGTAGGTTGTATTTAGGAGCAAACATTGATCTTCCGCATAGACAAGAAATTAGTTTAAAGTATATATTCGAAAGAGAGATTAAAAGTCAACCTTCGACTGGGCATATTTATGTGATTCAATATAACTATAGCCTGCCTTCCAAACTTATAAAAAGCAAGAAAAAGGAAAATTGATTAGACAATTAACTCTAAGTCAACTTGTTTCTTAACCAAACTGACACGAGATAAATAAACTTCTACATTATCTCCAACGGTAAAACTTTCTCCGGTGCGTTGTCCGATAATAGCATATTCATCCTCATCAAAAACAAATCGATCTCCAGGAATACTCTTCAGACTTATCATCCCTTCGCAGTAGTTTTCATGCATTTCAACATACATTCCCCAATCCGTTATTCCTGTTACAAAGCCCGTAAAACGTTCTCCAACTTTGTCTTCTAAAAACTGCGCTTGAAAGTGTTTTTTCGACGCTCTTTCAGCTTCTACGGCTTTACGTTCTGTTTTAGAAATATGAACTGCAATATCAGATAATTTCGAGTAGTCTTTCTGTTGTTTGTTCAAAACATCAAATAAAACCCTGTGGACAATCAAATCTGCATAACGTCGAATAGGTGAAGTAAAGTGTGCATAATACGAAAACCCTAATCCATAATGACCAATATTTTCCGTATCATAAATAGCTTTTGCCATTGACTTTACAGCCATTTGTTGTATCATATTAAAGTTTCCATCAGACTTCATTTCCTGAAATAGCTGATTCATTTTAAGCGCTATATCTCGTTCGTTTTTATACGTAAAGTTTTGACCAAATTTAGAAACGAAAACACGAAATTGTTCCACTTTTTCCATGTCTGGTTTATCGTGTACGCGATAAATTAAAGGAGTAGGGTTTTTTCGTTTTGTGTCTCCAACAAACTGGCCAACATGCCTATTAGCAAGTAACATGAATTCTTCAATAAGCTTATTCGCATCCTTAGATGTTTTCTTGTAAACCCCGATAGGTAAACCATCTTCATCAAGTTCAAAACGTACTTCTGAACTAACGATCTCTAACCCTCCTTTCGATAAACGTTCTGCCCTAAACTTCTTGGCAATTTTATCCAATAGTAGTATTTCTTTTGCCAAATCTCCTTTTCCAGATTCAATTACAGCTTGCGCTTCTTCATAAGTAAATCGGTGATCAGAAGAAATAACTGTTTTGCCAAACCACTTGGCCTGAACTTCACCAGAAGGAGTAATTTCAAATACCGCTGAAAAGGTAAATTTTTCTTCATTTGGGCGGAGCGAACACACCCCATTTGAAAGATGCTCTGGTAACATAGGAATAACCCGATCGACGAGGTAAACAGAATTTCCACGTTCTTCTGCTTCTTTGTCAAGAGCAGAACCAGGGGTAACATAATGAGCGACATCAGCAATATGAACACCAACGCTTAGATTTCCATTTTCTAAAAATTCAATAGACAAAGCATCATCAAAATCTTTAGCGTCAACAGGGTCAATTGTAAAAGTTAGAATGGATCGAAAATCCCTCCTTTTTGAAACTTCAGTAGGATCTAGTGCGATTGTGACTTGATTGGACTCTGCAATTACTTCATCTGGAAATGAAAAACGGATTCCACTTGCAGAAAGAATAGATTTCATTTGAACATCATTCGAGTCTGAAGCACCTAAAACCTCAGTAATTTCTCCAAAAGGGTTTTTTGCTGAATCTGGCCAATCTGTAACTCTGGCGATTGCTTTATCGCCAGTTTCACCAGTTTTTGTTTTTCCTCTTGGGATAAAAATATCAACATCAATTTTTGGATCGTCCGGAACCAAGAAAGCATACTTTCGCTGAATATCAAGCGTACCAATAATTCTCCGTTCTTCCCTTCCAAGTATTTTAACAATACGTCCTTCTTTCTTTTTTCGCCCTTTTGGATTAACCATTTCAACAAGGACTCGATCGCCATGTATTACCTGGTTTACATATTTTGCAGGGATATATAAATCCTCTTCTAATTGATCAGAAATAATGTAGGCTGCACCGCGTTTAGCAATGTCTGCGATTCCTTCAATTTGCTTTCGATTAGAAGTTGATCGAAACTTTCCTCTAGCTGTCTCTTTAAGTAAACCCTCTTCGCAAAGTCCGAGTAAAACTTCAAATACACGCTTCCGCAAAGCTTTGTCTGAAATATCTAAAAAACTAGAAATTTGCTTATAATTAAAAAGCGCACTTGGATTGTCGTTGAAGATTTGTAATATATTTTGCCGCAGTTGATTGCTAAACTTTTCTTTTTTGTTCTTTTCTTTTTTGCTCATGAAAGCGATTAAAATTCTGATTAAAATTATGAATTATTTAAATCCAAAGTGTTTTTGTTACTTTTTTTTAGGTTATTTTTAGCACTTTAGTAATTTTGTATATTAAAAGCAGATTGTTTTGAACAAGAGAATAGAAGATATCCTAAACAAACAAATAAAGGCGGAGGCAACCTCTTCGCAATTGTATTTAGCAATGGCCTCATGGGCAGAATGCGCAGGGATTAATGGAACAGCACAATTTTTATATGCTCACTCTGATGAAGAAAGAGAACATATGTTAAAATTAGTTCGATTTGTAAATGAAAGAGGAGGAAAAGCTGAAATCCCTTCTATTGATCTTCCACAGAGAGAATTTGATTCTTTAACGCAAGTTTTTACGTTATTGCTTGAGCACGAAATAAAGGTGACCAGCATGATCAATGAAGTTGTCTTTGCGTGTCTAGAAGAGAAAGACTATTCTACGCATAATTTTATGCAATGGTTTGTTGCAGAACAGCTTGAAGAAGAAGCTTTGGCTAGAAATGTTTTAGATAAGTTAAAAATGATTGGAAATGATAAAGGGGGGCTTTACCTTTTTGATCGCGACCTAGAAGGCCTCCAAGATAATGGAGCTGCTGAATAAACTAAATTGGCACGTTTTTAGTTAGAGGATAAACGCTTTATAAAAGTTTTGAGAAAAATTAGTTACATATTGTTTGTTTTTGTAATGCTGATTGGATTGAGTAGTAACTCTACGCGATCTTATGCAGATATGAAAGATACACGATCTGTCGTTAAAGCATTATATATTTACACCTTTGCAACACTTGTCGAATGGCCAAAACCAATGAGATCAGGAAATTTTGTAATCGGTGTCTTCGGAGATAGAACAGCTGTGTATGACGAGCTAAATAGAAAATATTCAGGCAAATCAATTGGTAGTCAGGAAATAGTAATTGAAAATTATTATAAAAAAGATCAAATTGAAAATCCACATATTCTTTATGTCGACCAAGAAAATAGTCAGTATATTAGTTCCCTGTCAACCATTTTAGCGCCAAAAAGTACGCTGTTGGTAACTGAAAAAACAGGAGCTCTTTCTAAAGGTTCAATTGTGAATTTTGTTGTAGATGGAAATACGCAGAAATACGAAATAAATAAAAAGAACGCAAAAAAGCATAAATTAGCAATCGCGGAAAGATTGTCTGGATTGGCAACCAAAGTAATAGAATGAGATTAATTCGCTACATATCGTGTTTTGTTACAATATTATTTGTAAGTCAAAGCTATGGGCAGTCATTGACAGGTCAAGCGTTGGAGTTTTACAAAGTTAGTGACTTCAAAAATGCAATGGTTTGGATTGATTCAGCAATTACGACAAATGAAAGGTTTGATTCACAAACATGGCAACTAAGAGGGCTTATTTACAGAAGCACCTGTGAAGGAGACCAATTCAACTTTTGCGATATTGCATTAGAATCATTAATCCATTCAAAAGAAATTGATCAAGAAGGTATTTATACACAGAAAATAGACAATTATATTAAAAATGTACTGATTCGCTATTTCAATAAATCAGTAGTCCTACTAAAAGAAAACGGAAGCCTTGATAAATCTGAAGAAATGTATCTTGATTACAAAGCAAAGTACCTTAAATTGCTTGATAACAAACATGATTTTAAAAGCTCTGATATTGAATATTACAATGCACTTGGTGCAGAATATTTAAGTAGAATAAACAAATCAGAGCCTTCAAAAAGAGAAATGGTGAGGGTTAAGGCAATAGAAAATTTTGGGAAAGTAATTCAAATTGATAGTCTAGATTACCAATCAAATTTCAATTCCGGAATCGTGTACTATAATTATGGAGCGGACTTCGTGATGAATCAAGACCCTTTCTTACCGATTGAAGATTTTATAAGCAATCAAGGAAAAATGGAAACTGCCTTCTTAAAAGCATTGCCATTTTTACGAAGAGCAGAGAGAATTAAACCAAACAGCAAAGAAGTAATAGAAGCACTAACAGGTTGTTTCTGGGGATTAAATAATGATGAAATGTATGCCAAATATCAGAAAATGGCAGATCAACTAAATATTAATGATTACATTGAACAACACAAAAAGGATCCGGGTAATGTAGAAATTCTCAAACAATTAATTCGGGTTTATTCAACTACGCTTATTGACGAGACAAAGAAAGACTATTACCAAGGACTACTAAACGATCTAAAAAACTAAAACAACTTAAAAAAAGAAAATATTCAAAACCCCATATGAGCTTTAGATTTACCATAGGAAAAAAAATCGGAACTGGCTTTGGCGTACTAATACTTTTCATAATTGTTGTTTTTGGTGCTACTTTTTTAGCTGTAAATAATGGAATCGAAACGTTTCAAGAAAATGATAAGACTTCCAATGAATTGATAAACGTTCTTACACCTTCAAAAGAATATGTAATTGAAGTTAATGCACTTACAGTCGAATCAAGACAACTTGCTGCACAATGGGTTAATGATCAAGGAAGAAATGACGTTGATTATAAACTGAGACTAAAAGAAATAATTAGCGACGAAATTCCTGAAAAAATGACTCATATTGATGAGCTGGCAGTAAATTGGGTTGATAAAAATGACTTGCAACTACTGAAAGGAATTAAATCAAGCCTAGAAGCATTGTTTAACGGTTATCGAGAGATAATGGGACTCTTAACGGACATTAGTAGCTATGATGATCCTTTTAAGTTATTTACTGCTCGTGGTATTTTAGATCAAAACGGAGAAGTTGGAAAAAACCTTAAAGACTTAAATAAATCGATAGACTTACTTCAGATTAGCTTAGTTACCAAAGAAGAAAATTCGCTTTCATTGGTAAGGACATCATCTGAAGAATCGCGAACGAAATTCCAATCCTTGCGCTTTTATTGGTTATTGGGTGGTTGTCTTATCATTTTTGCGATTATCATTGCAATATTCACAACAAAAACAATTGTAAGACCTGTTAATACCCTAAGGGAGGTTTTAATTTCCTTAGGAAAAGGGATTTTCCCTAAACAACAAATTGACATTCGCAATGATGAGATTGGAGATATGTCAACTGCTGTTGTGAACTTAGCAGACGGTTTAAAGAAAACCACCAACTTTGCAAAAGAAGTAGGGCAAAGTAATTTTAATTCGCCTTACCGTCCATTGAGCAATGAAGATGTTTTGGGTCACGCACTCTTAAAAATGAGAGATGAATTGGCAGAAACAGAAAGAACGCTCGAACAGAAAGTAAAAGAGAGAACGGAAGAAGTTGTTCTTCAACGAGATGAGAATGAAAGACAACGCCTCAAATTAGAAGACTTATACAAAGCAGTTACTGCAAGTATCCGATATGCAAAGAGGCTTCAAAATTCAATTCTTCCTCCAAAAGATATTATTAATGCAATCTGTCCAGAATCATTTGTAATGTATAGACCGAAAGATATTGTATCAGGTGATTTTTATTGGTTCGAAAAAACAGGTGGTTCAAGAAACTTTTTTGCAGCCGTTGACTGCACAGGTCATGGTGTCCCTGGAGCTTTTATGAGTTTAGTAGGGGCAAATGGGTTAAACTCTTCGGTGCGTGAGCACAAAGTTTGTGAACCTGGAGCAATACTAGATAACCTTAATAAGTATGTTTTCGAATCATTGAATAAAGGAAGAGAAGAAAATCAAGTTAGAGACGGGATGGATATTGCACTTTGTTCGATAGATTACGATAAAATGGAACTGATCTATGCCGGGGCAAATAACCCATTATACCTGATTAGAGACGAAGAAGTCAAAATAATTAAAGCAGATAAGTTTGCAATTGGTTCTTTTGAACCAATGTCAAAAAAATACAATCAACACACCGTAAAACTTCAAAAAGGAGATTTAATTTATCTCTTTAGTGATGGATATGCCGATCAATTTGGTGGAGAGAAAGGAAAGAAATTCCTGTACGGTAGATTTAGAAAACACCTACTTTCAATTCATAAAATGAGTATGAAAGATCAAAAAGAGCATCTGAAAAAAACAATGGATGAATGGCAAGGATCATTCGAACAAGTTGACGATATTCTTGTAATGGGTGCCAGAATTTAGACATAAAATATGATTCGATTTGCCCAAGTCATAGTTTTATTGTGCCTTGTTTCGGTCACTTTTGGCCAGCAAAAATCAATTAAATTTGATACGTATTCATTAGAAGATGGACTTTCTCAAAGCTCTATTACAGATATTGTTCAAGACAAATTTGGATACATTTGGGTTTCAACACAAGACGGAATCAATCGATTTGATGGCTACTCTTTTAAAGTCTTTAAGAATAAGCCAAAAGAAGAAAACTCTATTCCCAACAACTACATCCATTTTTTAACAAAAGATAAGTCGGATAATTTATGGTTTGGAACTAATCGCGGGGTAGGAAAAATCAGCCCTAAAAACTATGATGTTGACCGGATAAGTAGAAATACGATCGAAGACTTGAACGGCTATATTTTTACAGGGATCTCTTTCGATAGAGATGAAAACCTTTGGGTTTTGACCGAAAAGAATGGAATTAGTAAAATCAACTTAAAAACAAGAGAGACAGAATCAATTCAATCCATTCTAGGAAATGCAGAGTTTTCTTCAATATATATTGATGAACAAGATATACTTTGGGTAGGAACAAGCACAGGACAAAGTTATTATTCAGAATACCCTTACAAAAAGTTTAGACACATTGACTATAATTCAATTTTTACAGTTGCAAATGTAAAACGGTTTTATCAAAAACCAGGTTATCCTTTGATGATCTGTACAGATAAAGGGTTGTTCTATATTGACGAAGAAAAGCGGTTGCAGATTTACTCGGATTATTCAGATTTGAGGTATGGAAACATCAACAGCGTTTATATCGAAAACGAATATAATACATGGGTCGGAACAGGGGGAAGCGGGTTATTTTTAATTCAACAAGTAGAAGGCAATCGAGAAATCATCTCACAGTATAAAAAGAACCCTCTAGACAATTCATCAATAGCAGATGATGACGTAATGAGCATTTTTGAAGATGATAATGGTGTTTTTTGGATAGGAACAAGACAAGGTCTTTCAAAGTTTGATAAATTTAGACAAGGGTTTACAACGATCTCTTTAAACAATGACCCTAAAAAAGGACTAATTGATTACAGTGTATGGTCATTTGCTGAAGATGACAATGGAAATACATATATCGGTACTAAAAAAGACCTGACTATTTACGACTATGATCGTCAAATTTTCCAGCACATTATTCGAGATATCAATACGTCACATTACTTGCTAAGTATTTATGTCGAAAGCAATGACAAAATTTGGCTTGGTTATGACGACGGTTTGTTTCTATTAGAAATTGATGATTTAAGAAATTACAAATACGAATTTAAGCGAATTAATTTCCTTCCAGAAGACATTAAGAGAGACGTCCGTGTTTATGCAATAACTCCAGCAGATAGCAACCGGCTATGGATTGGATCAAGAGAAGGCCTAACAATTATAGACCAATCCGAGTATAATTTTGATTTTTACGCCAGTGGAAATGGTTTGGGAGATGGATCTGTTAAAATAGTTTACAAAGATCTTTCAGATCAAACATGGGTTGTTACAAGTAATAAAGGTCTTTACGCTGTGCATAAAACAGCAGAAAATAGTTTTGTTTTCGAGTATTGTGAAATTGTTGACCATGATGAATCGAATGGTCATATTACTTCTCTATTGCAAACTGAGGAAGGTAAAATGTGGCTGGGCACCTACGGAGAAGGAATTAAAAAGTTAGATCTACTGACTCGTGAAACAATCAATTATACAGAATCAGAAGGCCTTTCAAATAACCTTATTTATGGAATGCTTGAAGACAATAAAGGAAATATTTGGTCAAGTACAAATAAAGGAATTTCGCGATTCAACCCAAAAACAGAACGATTTACCAATTATAATGTAAAAGACGGACTACAAAGTAGTGAATTTAATACTAACGCTTATTTAAAATCTTCTAGAGGATTGTTACATTTTGGTGGAATCAATGGGTACAACATTTTTGATCCGGAAGAAATTACGATTAACCCAAATGTTCCAAAAGCTATTATTTCAAAAATCACACTATCCACAGAAGGAAATAAGTTTAGGGAAACAATAGCAGAAAATATTTTGAGCACAGATAAAATAGAATTGAATTATGATCAAAATGATTTATCATTTCAATTTTCTGCAACAAACTTCTCTAACCCGCACGAAAATAAGTTTAAATATATTTTAGAAGGATTAGAATCTGAATACACCTATTTAGACAATGAGAATAAAGTACATTTAATGAACTTGCCGCATGGTTCATATACCTTTAAAGTTTATGCTCAAAGTGCTGATGGTGTTTGGTCGGAAGAACCAACAACTGTTCAATTAACAATTACTCCACCATTTTGGCTAACCTGGTGGTTTAGAATTTTGGTTGCGTTGATCCTAATACTTGGAGGTTTAATTTTTTATCGTAGAAGAATTGATAAAATTAGAAGACAGAAAGTGCGTCTAGAAATTGAAGTTGTTAAAAGAACAAGACAGGTTACTGAACAGAGCAAAAAAATCCAAGATCAAAAACAGAAAGTTGAGATTCAAAAAGCGAAAATTGAACATCAAAAGGAATTGCTCGAAAAAGAGAAAGAAAAAGTAGAGCAATTATTACTCAACATCTTACCGGTTGGAACAGCTGAAGAATTGAAAAATAAAGGTCGTTCAAAAGCAAGATACTATAAGAATGTTTCTGTTTTATTTACTGATTTTGTTGGTTTTTCCAAAATTGCTGAGGACATGAAACCGCAAGCATTAGTGCAACAGTTGGATGATTATTTTTCTTCTTTTGATGAAATTATAGAAAAGTACGACCTTGAAAAGATAAAAACCATTGGAGATTCCTACATGTGTGCAGGAGGAGTGCCAATTCGAAATAAAAGTAATTCCATTGAAGTTACTTTAGCCGCGCTGGAAATTAAAAACTTTATGGCTAAGTTCTCTGAGCAGGCAAAGAAAAGAGGTGAGAAATCTTGGAAGATACGAATCGGAATTAACACAGGTGAAGTTATTGCAGGTGTGATTGGATTGAAACGATTTGCCTATGATATTTGGGGGTCTACGGTCAATCAAGCGCAACGAATGGAAATGCATGGACAACCAGGGACAGTTAATGTATCCGGAAATACATATGAGTTTATTGCGCCTTATTTTGATTGTGTATACCGCGGAAAAATCCAAACGAAGCACAAAGGAATGCTCGACATGTATTATGTCAAAGGGATCAAGCCTGAACTTTCAGAACGGAAAGAAGGAATTGTTCCAAATGCAAACTTTTGGAAAATAGTTGACCTGCACCTATACAGCTCAATTAATTACATGAAGGCAGAGCGACATATTATGAAAATTCTTGAAGATAACTTGTCGCCTAAATTACTTTATCATAGTATTAACCATACAATTGATGTAACGCAAGCTGTAGAACGATTAGCAATTATGGAAGGGATTACCGACGAAGATTTATTTTTGTTGAAATCAGCAGCAACATACCATGATGCAGGTTTTGTTGAGCGCTATGATAAAAATGAAGAAATTGGGATTCGTATGGCACGTGAAATTCTTCCGCGATATGGTTATACAGAAGAACAATTAGATATTATTGATGGTTTAATTAAATCAACGGAAATTCCTCAAAGTCCAAAAACGCATCTTGAACAGATAATGTGTGATGCTGATTTAGATTACCTAGGAAGAGATGATTTTCATGTCATTGCAGATTATTTGCGAAGAGAGTTGAGAGAACATGGAAAACTCGACAGTGATCGTCTATGGGATGAAATACAGATAAAATTCTTGAATCAACATACTTACTTCACAAAATCTGCAATTAGATTAAGACAAGATAAAAAGCGAAAACACATTAAAGAAATAGAAGATCGTTACGTTCGTAATGAGTACAAAGATTAGCCATCTAATCGCTCAAGTGTTACTTCAGATTGCCCATTTTTAGGAGTAACGTAGATAATGTTTTTCTTTTTATTCCAAATGAAATCCATTTCATAACTTAATGTTTTTCCATTCGTTAATAATACTTTGATAATATACTCATCTTTACTTTGCTTAATAGAAGTATAAGTACCCGAAAGCATAAGTTTTCCTCCTGTATAAGAAATGTTTTCGGAGGTGATTTTAATAAAAACGTCATGTGCTTCGATATCAAGCTCTAATCCATCAACAATAACTGAATAAGCAGACATTTCACCACCATATTTACCAAAACATTCTTTTGGAAGTTCTTCTGAAAACAATGGTGTGCTTAAAAATAAAAGAGAGATTAGGGGAAGTCGAAGTAGCATCATGATGTATGTTGTAAGTAAAGCAAATCCTCTTTTTATTTTAGAGAATAGCATGCTATATAGTTTCGGTATAACATAAACTATGCCTAAGATAAGTTGGATTGCCTGCTTTTACAACTATTGTTAATAAAAAAAAGGGCTTTGTTTAATACTTCACATAAAAAATAAAGAGTAAAAAAGCATAAACGGTTAATTTTAATCTTCAAACTATCACTATGCAAAATTACCTTGATTTACTTCGCCTTATTAAAGATAAAGGTATTGAAAAAGGAGATCGGACAGGAACAGGAACAAAGAGTGTTTTTGGTCACCAAATGCGATTTGATTTGTCAGAAGGTTTTCCCATGGTTACAACCAAAAAACTTCATTTAAAATCTATAATTCATGAACTATTATGGTTCATTAATGGAGATACAAACATTAAATATTTAAATGAGAATGGAGTAAAAATCTGGGATGCTTGGGCAGATTCAAAAGGTGATTTAGGACCAGTTTATGGAGCACAATGGCGAAATTGGAATAATGAAGGGATTGATCAATTAGAAGGAGTAATTAATCAAATAAAAAATAATCCGGATAGTCGCAGAATTATTATTTCTGCGTGGAATCCAAGTGTGATGCCTGACACTTCAGTTTCGTTTGAAGAAAATGTTGCAAACAATAAAGCTGCATTGCCTCCTTGCCACGCCTTTTTTCAATTTTATGTAGCAGATGGTAAACTGTCTTGCCAATTATATCAGCGAAGCGCAGATGTGTTTTTAGGTGTTCCCTTTAATATTGCTTCTTATGCATTATTGACAATGATGGTCGCTCAGGTTTGCAATTTAGAAGCAGGAGACTTTGTCCATACTTTTGGTGATGTACATATGTACAATAACCATAAAGAACAAGTGGACCTTCAATTAACAAGGGAGCCAAAGAAGCTACCTATTATGAAAATAAATCCAGAAGTAAAATCAATTTTTGATTTTACATTTGACGATTTTGAATTGATAGATTATGAATATCACCCACATATAAAAGGAGTAGTTTCTGTATAAAAATGAAAGTTAAACTTATAGTAGCAAAGGCTAAAAACAATGCAATTGGTAAAGACAATGATCTAATTTGGCACCTTCCAGCAGACATGCGATTTTTCACACAAACGACAAAAGAAAATATCGTTGTTATGGGCAGAAAAAACTGGGAGTCTATTCCTACTAAATATCGACCATTATCAAACAGAACAAATGTTGTAGTTACAAGAGATAAAACCTTTAATCACAATGATTGTGTCGTTTTTAATGGAATTGAAGAGACCATCAAATTTTACCAAGATAGACAGGAAGAATTTTCGGGTCAGGACTTATTTATTATTGGCGGAGGCCAAGTTTATTCCTATTGTCTTGAAAATGATTTAATAGATGAAATGTTCATTACATTTATTGAGCATGAATTTGAGGGAGACACATTTTTTCCTGAGTTTAATGAAGAGAATTGGGATAAAAAAGAAATAATGTTCAACGATATAGATGAAAAGAACGCATATCATTTTAGCGTTTATCACTATACAAAAGCAATTTAACGTTAATGAAACTGTGCATTGCAGAGAAACCAAGTGTAGCAAGAGAAATTGCAACTATTCTAGGAGCCAAACAAAAAAAAGATGGTTACTTTGAAGGCAATGGGTATTGGGTGTCTTGGACTTTTGGGCATCTGTGTACATTAAAAGAGCCTCATGATTATACTGGAATGTGGAAATGGTGGAACCTTGCAACACTTCCTATGATTCCATCTAAGTTTAGCATTAAACTGATGGAAAACTCTGGTGCTCAAAAACAGTTTAGGACAATAGAAAGTTTGGTACAACGCTGTGATGAGGTAATAAATTGCGGAGATGCTGGTCAAGAAGGCGAGCTTATCCAACAATGGGTTTTGTTAAAAGCAAAAAATACGAAACCAATCAAAAGACTTTGGATTTCTTCGCTAACAGAAGAAGCAATTAAAGAAGGGTTTCAAAAATTATACGACGGAAATGACTTTTTGAATTTATATGCGGCAGGAAGTTCGCGAGCAATTGGTGATTGGTTATTAGGAATGAATGCGACTCGTTTGTATACCCTAAAATATGGACAAAACAAACAAGTTCTTTCCATTGGTAGAGTTCAAACGCCTACGTTGGCAATGATTGTCGAACGACAAAAAACAATAGAAAACTTTAAAACAACAAAATATTGGGAGCTTAAAACAACTTATCGCGAAGTGCTTTTTTCAGCAACAGTTGGTAAGTTAGAAACCAAAGAAAAATCCGAAAAAGCATTAGAATATGTCTCAGAAAAAGGTTTTACCGTAAACAGTTACGTTCAAAAAGAAGGGAAAGAATCTCCTCCAAGATTATTTGACCTAACATCTTTACAAGTGGAAGCAAATAACAAGTTTGCATTTTCTGCAGATCATACCCTTAAGTTAGTACAAGGGCTTTATGAAAAAAAATATGTTACATATCCTCGAGTAGATACAACATTTTTATCAGAAGATATTTACCCTAAAGTGCCAAAAATCCTTGAAGGACTGCGCTTTTATTCTAAACTAACAGCACCTTTATTAACCGAACCAATCCGAAAATCAAAAAAGGTTTTTAATGACAAAAAGGTAACAGATCACCATGCAATTATTCCTACTGGAGTTTCTCCTTCTGGAATTTCCCCTGACGAACAGAAAATTTATGCTACAATAACAAAACGCTTTATTGCTGCATTCTATCCAGATTGCACAGTTTCAAATACGACGGTACTTGGAAATGTTGATAAAGTTGAATTTAAGGCAACAGGTAAACAAATTATTAAGCCAGGTTGGAGAGCCGTTTTTGAAAACGAAAAGAAAGAATCTACGGCTAAAAATGAAGAGAATATTATGCCTGCTTTTGAAGAGGGAGAAAGTGGCCCGCATAAACCAGAAATTCAGGAGAAAGAAACAAGGCCACCAAAATACTTTACTGAAGCAACGCTATTGCGTGCTATGGAATCTGCCGGAAAAAATGTGGATGATGAAGACTTGCGTGAGGCTATGAAAGAAAATGGGATTGGGCGACCATCCACAAGAGCTAATATTATTGAAACATTGTTTCGCAGAAAATACTTAGAAAAAAAACGCAAAAACATTCATGCAACGGTAACAGGTGTTGGCCTAATTGACACGATTCAATCTGATTTATTAAAATCAGCAGAACTTACAGGAAGATGGGAAAGAAAGTTACGCTTGATTGAAAATGGAGAATATGACGTTGCTAAGTTTAGAGAAGAACTAATTCAAATGGTTGTCGACTTGACGAATGAGGTAATGTTATCAAAAGGAAAGACAATTCAACTGCATTCAGAGAAAAAAACTGAAAATAAGGACGCTCCAGCACTTATTTGTCCAAAATGTACCAAAGGTTCAGTTATAAAAGGAAAAGCCGCTCACGGCTGCTCAAATCATAAAAAAGGGTGTGATTTTGTGCTTCCATTTGTAATCATGGGAAAGAAAATAACTAAAAAGCAAGTTTCAGATTTAATCAATAAAGGGAAAACCACAAAAATTAAAGGATTTATTCAAGCTGGAAGTGAAGAAAAAAAATCAGGAAAACTTGTGCTTACAACTGATTTCAACATTACCCTTGAAGCTTAAATTTAATTGTGGAATTGGACCTAAAGAAATATAAAAACCACAACAGAAAATTTCCATGGAAATTAATCGTTCGGATCATAACAGCTTTAATTAGCATAGCAATGATCTGGTATGTTTCGCAAGTTCTTAAAGAACGTCAATTGGAAAATGAGCAAAAAGAAAACGCAGAATTAGAGATAGAAGTAGAAACTGCTAGTTAGATTCCTTTTCGTATTGAACAAATAATGTTCCTTGTCGCGTTTCTACAACACCTTCACTATTTGTTAGCTCTACAAAAACGAAATATGTTCCTGGAGAAACTTTTACACCAGCATGTGTATAACCGTCCCAAGTCCCATTTAATCCAAAATACCGAAAAACAGGAGACCCGTGTCGATTGAATATCGTGCACGTAAGTTGCTCAAAATTAGAAGTTCTAATTGAAAAAATGTCGTTTACTGAATCACCATTAGGTGTAATAATGTTTGGTATTTGAACATCTTCTTGGCCAAAGGATTGCACCGAGGTTAACATCAATACAGCGAATATGATTTTAAAAAATTTCATTCTATATTGTTAAAGATATTAAAAAAAGCAGTGGCATATTCTAATTTTACTTGCTTTTTTTAAATTCTAATCCATAATCTTTTCCTTTATCAACAGCCGGAACACCATTTTCCATCCACGCAGGAATCGGATAATCAAGCAAATAATAGTCAAAAAATTGACGCATTCTTATACTTAAATCTTTTCGATTAGCTGTTCTAAGTAAATTGTGTTCATCTCCATTATAATTAAGTAACCAAACAGGTTGATCCAACCTTCTTAAACCCATATAAAGTTCAATTCCTTGATACCACGGAACAGAACCATCACCATCATTGTGCATAATTAATAGTGGAGTACTTACGTTATTTAATCCGAATATTGGAGAATTTTCTATGTAAAGTGATGGTTTTTCCCAAATAGTATATCCAATTCTACTTTGACCGTGCTCATATTGAAACATGCGACTTAGACCGGATCGCCAACGAACTCCGCCATAAGCAGAAAACATATTACTAACAGGAGCACCTGCCATAGCCGCACTATATTTTCCTGTCATAGTTATTAATTGGGCAGTTTGGTACCCGCCCCAACTTTGCCCTTGTAGCCCAAGACGATTTGTATCTATCCAAGTGTTGTTTTGTGTCAAATGATCCGTTCCACTTACAATACAGTCATAGGCTGAAGCAGCAGGATATCCTGGTATATAATCGACATCCGGAATAAAAATGATATACCCGTTACTCACATATTCTGTGGGATACACAATAGAGGCTGTTGGCTTTGGCGTATAATGATTATGTAAATTAGATGAGTTTCTTTCGTAGTAATAAGTAATCATTGGGTACGATTTTGTTGAGTCAAAATCCTCGGGCTTATAAAGTAATCCGCGTAAATTTATTCCTTTAAAACTAGTCCAATTAACCAACTCAACTGTTCCCCAATTATATTCCTCTTGTTGCGGGTTTGCTTGAGTTATTTTTTTTGGTGAAGTAAAATTAAGATCGCTTAATTCTAAGTCAGAATAATCTTGGAAGTTCATTCTTCTAAATAAAATTTGGTCTGTTTTTTCTGCTTTAGAGATATAAACAAATTTATGATTAGACCTGATTTTCTCTTCTAAAATAAATCGATTAGCAGAAGGAATTAACTGATAATAAGCTTCCGATTTTGTCTGAAAATCTACACCGTGAATTATCGATTCTTCTAAACTCAAATAAGTACTATCTTGATCGAAACGATTTAAACGAAGTGTGTTTTTATCTTTTTTTCCTTCTTGATTCGTAACCGAATACGTTTTGCTAGGATCAGAAGGACAAATTGCCCAAATATCGTAACGCGAATTTGCAATAAAAAATTCAACATCATTGATCAGGGTCCAGCCGCTATAACCTTCTGGGTCAGGAGTAAATGTATTTCCGTTCACGTCCGAAGCAAAAAGAGCATCAAGGTTTTGTGTTAGATTAGAAGTTTCTTTTGAAACTGTGTTTTTTGCATTCCAAGTAGAGTCTAAACCATTATACCAAACGAAATAATCACCAGAAGGAGATAAATCCGAAGGAAAAGCCTGTCCTTCTAAAATCAACTCTTCAGTTTCGTCCTTAATGTTAATAAGGTATATGTCTTCTTTCCAAGGATATTCCCAAGTGTTGAATCGCTGGTAAGGAATTGCAGAATAACCTAAAACCTTATTTATATTTTTTGCTTTTGAGTTAATTCGTATTTGACTAATTTCTTCGGAACCAAGTTGGGTAAATTTCTTATTCTCAATATCGTAAATAGAACGAAAAGCTTTTCGTTCATCTCGACGTTTCTCAGCTAATTGTTGCGGTTGTATTCTTAAATCATAGCTGCTCCAAACGTCAACTTTTGCTTTTTCATTTTCCAATAATGTATCTTCTGCCTCTTGTGTAACCCGTTTGTTTGTTCCTAAGATTATTTTTTTTCCGTTTTGCGAAAAGTAAGGCTGAAAGTAATTTGAAATATTATGCCCTTGAGGCATTCCAGATGTGGTTGAATCGACAATTATCCATGATTCATTCATGTCCATATTCCAATAAGAAAGCGAAAAGTTTTTCAGTTTATTTGTATCTGTAGAATGGAGAAAAAGAAGTTGTTTGTTCGATTCATCAAACTGAATGGACTTAATACTTAATTGCCGATCAATTAACTTATTTTCTTGCCTTGTCGCTATTTCAAATTCATGTAAAGAAAGAGTATCTGATTCTCCCTTTCTACTTTTTACATAAATCAATTGTTTTCCCCACTTGTCAATGTGATAGTCAACTACTTCATCAATTTGAATTTTACGGCCTGATATAGGATGAAGTAAATAAAGAGTTTTCCCAGTAGTTTCAGATTTTAAACACCCTTTCTTCTTTTTAAAGAAACGACACTTTTTTTGTTTGCAATTCGGCCTTTCATTCTTAAAGGATAGATAAGCTAACCAATCTCCTTCATTGGCAACAGAATAAGATTTTATGTTTGGAATGGTCAAAAGAGAATCATTCTCTGGAAAATAGATTGCTAAAGTATCCTTCGGTAATTTGTCTTTTTTAACCTTTTTCAACTTCAATTTTCGAATAGTATCATGTTGAGGTGCAATAAAAAAAGTAACGAATTGTTCGTTATAGTTTATTTGAGCACGATTACCTCTACTAAAAGAACGAACTTTATCAGATTCGGTAGACCTAACATAAAGTAAACCGTCTCCTTTAAGCGGTTTAATTTCATAAGCTATGATTTTGCCTGTCGGAGATTGATTTACTGAAGAAATAGACTTCCATTCATCATAAACGGTATGATCAATTCTTTTTTTCTCTTGACTAAAAGAAACAAATGAAGTAAAGATTAAAAAGAGAGTAATGTTGATTTTCATAGTGTTTTTGAATGGGGATATGGAAAAAGCTAATGGTCAACAGGTGGTTTGCTTCCTGCGATTTTAAAGTCAATTTTATAGTAAAAAATTGGTAAAAACCCAAGTTGGAGACGCTCGCTAGTTAATGTAGGGGAAGTAGGGGTATAGGTAAGGCCAAGTATATTTGGAGTATTAAAAAGATTAACCAAATCTAAGCCAAATTCATGCGTTATCTTCTTTGCATTGAAAACATAATTTACTTTAGTATCAAATCTGAAATAATTTCTAAAACGATTTTCGTTATATCCTTCGTCCAAAAAGATAATTTCATTAAGAGAATCAGTTAATACTGGATCTACGTTTCCAAAACGTTTACCCCCAGCATACGTTATTTTTGCACCAATAGAAAAGCTATGCTTGTTGTTAGAACCAATCTTAAACCCTTTACCAATTAAGCCATTGAAAACATAATTTCCATTAAAATCTGTGCTTCGTTCTACTCCGTCGCTACCAACATATTTTGAATCATATAGACTTGCAGTTGTCAAAAAATAAAAACTATTATCAAAAAACTTTTGTACCGTTAATTCTAAACCAATATTAGTTCCTGTACCTTCATTAACTAAAGTATCTGGGAAAAATCGCTGAAAACCACTTCCTTGATTCAGAATTGAGAAAGACGAAGGACTGACTTCAATAGGAATGTTATATAAGTACTGATAATAAACTTCCGTCTTAAAAGAAAATGATTTTTTTAATTGTTTCGAATAACTCAAAACAGTATGTATGCTCCGTGAAAAATCAATTCCTAGATTATGAGGAGTAGAATTTCCTTGAAGGACATAACTGTAAATATAAAGAGGTTGTATTTGAGAGTGGAGACCACCACCGATTGCAAGTTCACTCGTTTCAGAAGTTTTGAACTTTAATCCAAGTCGCGGTTCAATAGGGGATATTGAATTACTTAAGCTGAAGTATTGACTATGAATACCTGCGTTTAGTGTTAGTCTATTGTTTATTTTAAAACGCCATTGAGCAAATGATTGAATTAAAAAATCTGGAGCCGGTGATTGATAATTCCACCGAAAAAAATACGCAGAAGTTGAATCCGTAATATCCGTTCGGATTGAATCTGTGAGATTAGCGTGATAAGCATCTATATTAAAGCCATATTTAATTAGGTGCTTCTTATTGATTTTTTTATTTAAACTTAAATAGGCAGAACCCGTTGAAATTAAGTAAGTATATCCTAGAAAATTGAAAGGCTCAGCCTCATAAATCCATTTATTATCTGCTCCCAAAGTTCGCAATATAAAGCGGTGATCGGTAAATTGATTTTGTCTTGCATAAGAAATACTTGCTTTAAGAAACAACGACTTATTAATTGGTTTTTTATAAGTTACTCCGCTGACAAGCATGCTAGAACCAAAAAACTGATCACGATCTTGCTCCCCAAAAGCGTCTTGTGCTGGTTCAATTTGATCAGAAATTAAAATATCTATTGAACTACTTCCTCCCATTCCCCAAAAAGAAAGTTGACCCCCTTTTTTCAATGGAAAATTGAATTTAAAGGCGCCGTCTCCATATACTGGTACGGCATCTGTTCCAAAAGGAATTCCAAGTCTATCGATAAGTGTTAGTGTAGAATACCTTCCCATAATTAGATAACTTGCCTTTGATTTTTTTGATAAGGGTCCTTCTACTAAAACTTCAGTCCCTAGAAACCCAAATTGGCCTGTGAATTCATGATTTTGATTGTTTCCATTGCGTAAACGAAGATCAAAGACACCAGAAGTACTATTTCCATATTCTGCTGGAAATGCACTCAAGAAAAAATCAGAATTATCCAAAAACTTATTGTTTAATATTGATACGGGCCCACCTGTTGATCCAGCAACAGCAAAATGATTTGGGTTGGGAATGCTCACACCTTCAACACGATATATAATTCCTAAAGGAGAATTCCCTCGAATTACAAGATCATTTCTAGAGTCGTCAGTTCCACTCGCTCCAGCAAAATTAGCAGCCATCCTTGCAGGGTCTCCTCGACTTCCAGCATAACGATTGGTTTCTTCAACAGAAAAGGCTTGTGCGCTTACACTTGCCATTTCGTTTAAAACTTCTCCCTTTTTACGTCCGTTAACTACAACCTCTGTCCCAGTAATTCCCTTTTCTTCTAGTTTAATAGTTAGGATAAGCTCCTTTCCTGAAGTTAGTACAGCTGTGACTTCACGAGAAGTATAACCAATTGAACTTATCTCTAATGTATGTTTTCCAATCGGCACATCATTCAGTGTAAATGAACCACTTTCGTTACAAATTGCACCAATTGGATCACCTGCTAAGTTTAAAACCTTTATTTTGGAACCAAGTAATGGGTAATTAGATTCTGAATCAATAACTTGCCCACGAATATTTTGCGTAATCTCTTGTGCTGAAATTTGAAACGAAAACAGAAGAAAAGCTAGAATGGAAAAAAAATGTTTCATACGAGTCGGGTAATAACTTCTGGATGAAATTAACGATTTATTATTTACCAAAAGTGATTCCTAAAAGAATCTCATGAGAACCTGAACTATAATTTTTCAAATCAGTACTTGTTATATCATACGAATATCCAATACTTAGAAGGTTGTTATAGCGAAAACCAAATAGAGCAGTAAAAGCATCATTAGTACGATAACCAAAACCGGCCCATATAAATTCGTTATAAGTCAACCTCAAAGTAAGATCAAGTTTTCCAGGAGCAGGAAGCCCTAATTTTAGTAAAGCACTAGGTTGAATCTCCCAACGATCTCCTAAACGATAGTTATACCCAGCATTAAAATAATAATGATCTTCCAAAAAACTTTCGGATTCAGTTTGTGTTTCCAAAAATGTAATTCTATCATGAAATATTTGCTCTATTGACCCTCCAAAATACCAGTCATCTCTGTAAAGATAAAAGCCAAATTTTCCATCTGGATCAGTAGACCGAAGGAGTCCATTAGAAAAATAAAAGTCACCTTGATCATGGGGTGTTATTTTTGCAGCGTCCAATATCCATTGATTAAATCCGAGAGATAACCCGAATGATAGCTTAACTTCCTCTGTAATATTTATATGATAAGAAAATGAACTTTGAAATCCGATTCTTCTTGTAGGTCCTACAACGTCTGTATATACATATCCCCCTAAGGCTAACTTCTCATTTTTCAATGGACCGTTAGCCGAAAAAGTAAATGTTCTTGGAGCATCAGTTATTCCAATCCACTGGTAACGATTATTTGTAACAGCTTCCCAATTGCTTTTTGTTCCTGCGTATGCAGGATTATATGCATATTGATTAAACATGTATTGAGAAAATTGCGGCAACTGCTGACTGAATGCGTTTCCAGTTAGTAAAAATGTTGCTATTACGATAAGTTTTTTCATTTTTTCAACATTTAAAATTACCTCATAATTGTTATTGGTCCAGTAAGTGGGTCTGGAAAATCAGGATGATCGACGGTAATAACATAGTAATAGGTCCCAACAGGAAGAGGCTTACCTTCTTCTGTAGTTCCATCCCAATCATCAGCATAGTCTTCATCACTCACAAATAATAAATCCCCCCACCTATTATAGACATTAATTTTAATCTCTACTCCTGGATACTGTTCAATAAAATCTAAGATCCACGTATCATTTAATCCATCTCCAGAAGGAGAGATTCCATTCGGAATTATAAAATCCGGAATCGTAGTAACAAACACAGAATCACTATTCGTACAACCATTTGTATCGGTTGCTGTAACAATGTACCACATTGATGAGTCTGGTTCAATTACTGAAGGGTTAAATATATTTGGATCATCCAAGAAGATAGCAGGAGACCATATAACTGTATTAGAAGGATCAGTAGTTGGATCACCACCAATAGTTCCAGTTTGGTTATTGAATAAATCAATATCTTCACCAGCTTCAACCATAACTTGCTCGTTTGTAATTACAAAAATGGTATCCATATCAGAACATCCAGCGAAAGACACTTCCAAAATATAAGGGGTTTCACCAGGTTGCGAATTCATAATAACAAGAACACTTGAATCAGACAGTACATTTCCTAAAGTATCAAACCATGTGAATGTAACACTAGGATCTGTAATATTAGAAGTGCCTGTTATGATTAAGTCAGAACCAAAGCAGATAAGTGTATCAGTTCCGGCTTGAGCAAAGACACTTAAAATTGTATCAACTTCAACGGTATCAATTGCGATACAACCATTGGCATCCGTAACACTAATAAAATAAGTAGTTGGTAAAAGGCCGGTAGGGTCCTCAACAGTTAAAGTGTCATCAGTTGCATCATTTGTCCATTCAAATGTATATCCTGGGTTTCCACCATCAACAGTAATGAAAATTTCTCCATCAGCAGCATTTTGACATGTAGCATCCGTAATGCTGTCAATTGTAATTGTAATAGCTGTAGGCTCTGTCAAAGTAGCCATTTGATTGACAGAACAACCATTCGCATCTGTAATTGTAATAGTATAAGTGCCTGGACAAAGCATTGTAGCATTACTGGTTGTCTGAGCGTCAGGATCATCCCATGCAAAAGAGAATGGTAAAGTACCTCCAATAGGATCCGCAAAGATAAATCCGTCACAAATTCCGTTACAAGAAGGATCGTTGCTAAACAAAGGGTTTAATAATATTTCTTCTGGTTCATTTACTGTTCCAGTTTCAAAAGAAATACATCCAGCCGCATCCGTTACTTCTAAAATATAATCGCCAGCACAAAGTCCACTAATCAGTGGATCAGTTGTACCAAGAGGAACACCCATATCGTCCAACCAATTAAATGTGAAAGGCAAAGTTCCTCCAATAATACTTAAGGTATCAATGGTACCATTGCAATTTCCATTACAATCAATATCGGTTGCAATGAGATCAATTACTGCAGCAGAGATATTGCTAATATTATATGTAAAATCTAGAGAACAACCATTTGCGTCTGTTACCGTTAAAATGTACACGCCTGCATCTACGCCAGTTAAAAAAGGTGTAGTTTCACCTGTATTCCATAAATATGTGTGAGGAAGAATACCACCGGAAGTCATAACGTTAATAGATCCGTCAGCTAATCCACATGTAGGATTAACAATAGTTGCCGTTGCTTGGATAGGCATAGGATCAAGTAACTCAACCTCTAAAGTATTTGTACATCCATTTGCATCCGTTACTTGAACAAAGTATGAATCAGCACATAATCCAGTTTGGGTGTCAGATGTAGAACCATCATGAAGCCATAAGTAGGTATATGGAGCCAGACCACCAACACCACTCACAACAACTTCTCCATCACAGTTTTCAGCACATGTAATTGAAGTAATAGCGAAATCTGCAGTGACACCTTCGCTATTGTCAACAGTAAAAGATTCTGTAACAGAGCAACCATTTGCATCTGTAATAACCGCTTCGTAAATACCAGAACATAAATCTGTTATTGAGGTGCCAGTAGCTCCCGTATTCCAAATAACAGTCACCGCGCCAACTCCTCCAGTTATTGAAAGATCAATTGCACCATTACAAAGCCCACAACCAGTAGATGTAATTGTTGCTGTTGGAATAATTTCAATTGGATCAACTAATGTAGTATCAAAGAAACTAGTACAACCAATATCATTGGTAACTTCGAGTGTATAATCTCCAGCACATAAGCCCGTTGGGTCTTCAGCTATTATTCCTCCAGGATTCCATGAATAAGTGAATGGCATATCTGTTCCACTTGCTGTAATAGAAATACTACCGTCGCATAATCCAAAACAGCTTGGATCATTTACTGCATCAAATACAACATCAGGCCCTTCTGTATCACTGATATTCACCATGAAAGTCTGAGTACAACCATTATCGTCAGTTACGGTAACAAAATAGATGCCGGAGAATACATCAAATAATGTTAAGGAAACTTCTCCAAGAATTAATGTCATAGCATCATCAAACCACTGATAAGTGTATGGCGGATTACCACCAGAGACAAATACAGTAGCATTTCCATTTGCAACTCCGCATGTTGCATCATTAGAAAATAAAGTGGCCGTAATTTCTGGAAACCCATTAATTGCAAATGGTATAACGCCTATCGTACATCCATTTGCATCAAGAACTTCTATTGTATAATCACCTTCACATAAATCACTTACTGATGAGGTAGTACCTCCTACGATAGGATCTCCCATTATGGTAAGCCATGTATATGTATAAGGGGCTGTCCCACCAGTTACAATAATTTCAGCAGTACCATCACAGAAACCGAAACAATTAGCATCAGTTGTATTAAGTGTAAACGCGAGTTCATCAGGTTCGGTAATAACAATTGTTTCAGTAGTAATACTACAACCATTATCATCTGTTATTTCAGCAAAGTAACTTCCAGGACAAAGACCTGTAGCCATTGGCCCATCCATTCCAATTAAAAGTCCAGTAATAGCGTCGAACCAATTAATAATATAAGGAGCACTTCCACCAGAAACATCTAAATTAGCAGTACCATCACAGAAACCGAAACAAGTTACATTAGTACTTGTAATTGTACCAATAATTGCAATAGGTTCACTGATCGTTACATCAACAGGTAAAGTGACTGTACAACCGTTCGCATCTGTCACTTCTACATTATAATTACCAGGACAGATTCCTGCAAGTAAATCAGAAGTTTCGCCAGGTAGAATAACACCGCCCATAAACCACTGATAAGTGAATCCCCCGCTTCCGCCAGAAGCACTAATTAAAATTGATCCATCACAGGCGCCATTACACGAAACATTTGTAGGGTCGGCAACAAGAACAATTGGTGTCGGGTCTAATATTTCGAATGAAAATGTTTGAACACATCCTGCATCATCTGTTATTTCCAAATCCCAAATCCCAGGACCAATATCTAAAGCTTCGTTTGTTCCATCTCCGTTCGGAGGGATAGGTGACCAAGAAAAAGTATAACCAGTTCCAGAACCACCAGTAGGTGAAACAGTAATACTCGCATCAGAACCACCAGAACATGTTAGTTCTGTAATAATTTCATTAGCAAAAATCTCTGTAGGACTTCCAATTGTTACAGGAACAGTTGTAATACAACCACCATCATTAACCACTTCAACAAAATAATCTCCAGGACATAAGTCAGTAATAGTTGTTGTTGTTATTCCAGTAGTAAGTCCAGTAATAGCATTAAACCATTCAACAGTACAAGGAGCCGTCATACATGTAAATATGGCCTCTGCAGAACCGTCACATATACCGAAACAGGATGCATCTGTTCCTAGAACGACTACGTCTTCTTCCATGACGTCGGATATAGCAAAGGATTCTGTAATCATACATCCATTTGCATCAGTAATTTCAACAATTGTTACACCAGGACAAAGCCCTGTTGCATTATTTGTTCCTTCTCCAGCTAAAGGATCAGGACTCCAATCATAAGTGTATGGAGCTAGACCACCACTTACATTTACAGTTGCGCTACCGTTACAAACGCCACATGAAGTGTTGTTAGAAAATGAAGAGATGGTAGTTATTTCAGTACCTTCAGTAATTGTGAAAGTTGTATCATAGTCACATCCAGTTGCATCAGTAATGGTTAATGTAATCGGTCCAGCACAAATTCCAGTGGCTGTTAAACCTGTCTGACCATCTGACCAATTTAATGTATATGGTGCTACTCCTCCAGTAGGAGCAACGGTTATTTCACCTGTGCATTCTCCAAAACAAGTGGCATTTGTCAAATCAGTCAAATTAGCAAAAATAGGGCTACTGTCAATGATTGTAAATGTTATTGATGTATCACAGACGCTTCCAGCATCAGATATTATAACAGTATAGGTTCCTTCACATAAGAAACTTGCAGTTGGTGTCGTCTGAACCAAAGGATCATCCCATAAATACGTGTATGGAGGGGTATTACCAGCAAGAACGTTAACTGTTGCTGTGGCATCACACTCGCCAGCGCAAGATATACTTGTTTGACTTGTTTCAATATCCCAAGGAGATATAGGAGAAGTTCTATCTATTGGGCCAAAGATTTGAGAACAACCGTTAATATCGGTGATCTCTAAATTATATAACCCCTGACAAATATTTTCTAAAGAATCATTGGTCTGGCCAGAAAGAGGAACTCCAAATTCATCTAACCATTGGAAAAAATATGTTCCAGCGCCACCACCAGGAACAACTGTAATTAATCCATCACATAAACCAAAGCATGAAATTCCTTGGCCATCAAATATTGCCGTGATTTCTGGAGCGTCGTCCACCGTTATACAACTACTAGTTATATTACAGCCGTTTGCATCCGTTATAGTAACTTGATATGAACCTGCTCCTAATCCTGTGGCTAATGGATCTGTTTGACCAATAGGTAGACCTGTCATACAATCAAACCATTCATAGGTAAGGGGAACAGTTCCTCCACTTGCAATTACACTTGCTGTTCCGTCAGTATCACCAAAGCAAGAAACACCAGTAGAAGATTCCGCATCAATAACAATCGGAGTAGGTTCGTTAATTGTTGTTGTGAAGACAGCTATACATCCTTGCGAATCCGTTACTTCTACTTCCCAAGGCCCGGCACATAATCCACTAACATTTGGTGTTCCCTCACCTGAACCAGGCAAAGGAATCCCCCAGTCATAGGTATATGGAGGTACGCCTCCTGAAACAACGATATCGGCAGTTCCATCACAAAATCCGGCACAAGTTACGTCAGTTGTTGTGATTATACCTGTAATCTCAGTTGGCTCATTTACGGTAATCACTTCGGTTGTAACGCAGCCAGTAGCATTTGTAAGTACAGCCAAATATTCTCCTGCGCATAAACCTGTCGCAGGACTTCCAAAAATTCCAGTAGTTAAACCAGTAATATTATCAAACCATTCTAAAGTATAAGGAGGATCTAATGAAACAAAACTTGCGCTTGCTTCACCATCACAAAAACCAAAACATGTCACGTCAACAGAATCTAAATCTAAAACTTCTAGCGCTATATTATCAATACTTACGGCTAACGTCTGAATACACCCTGCATCATCTGTTACAGTTACTGTATAAGCTCCAGCACATAACCCTGATACTGAAGAAGTACCGTCACCTGCTCCTGGATCAGGATCCCAATCGAAAGTAAATCCGCCAGCACCACCGGTTGCACTTATTTCTGCAGTACCATCACATAATGCACAAGTCGCGTCAGTTGTACTAATGATACTTGTGATTATTTCATCCAACTCTTCGACAGTAACATCTGCTGATTGAGTTGAACATCCATTTCCGTCAGTAACAATCGCATAATAATCTCCAGGACAAAGATCAAAAATTGAATCGTTGTCGACGCCAATAGCAATATCAGTAATGGCATCAAACCATTCAAATGTAAATGGAGGGGTTCCTCCCATTATATTAACAAAGGCAGAACCAGTACAGGTTCCAAAACACGCACTATCTATCGGTTCACTAGAAACGATTAACTCAGCGGGTTCAGTTATGATTACCGTGATTATTGTATCACAAAGGTTATTATCTGTTATAGTCGCGTTATAAGTACCAGCACATAAGCCAATTGCTGTAAAAGTTGTTTGCATTAATGGGTCATCCCACAAAATGGTATATGGGGCAATTCCACCACTATTAATAGTAATTGTTGCAGTTGCATCACAATCACCAAAACATAATGGATTAACTTGTGTTGTTGTAATATCGTATGCGGCAGGCTCAGTTATATCAACAGTTGCTGTATTCATACAACCATTATCGTCGGTTACAGTTACATTATACGTTCCTGCGCACAAACCACTTGCAACAAGAGTTGTTTGGGCCAAAGGATCGTCCCAAAGAACAGTATATGGCGGTGTACCACCTGAAATTATAACCTGTGCAGATCCATCACAATCACCGTTACATGAAGCATTAGAAATGAGATTAGCGTTTACAACTAATTCAGGAGGACTCGTAATTGTAAAAGTTAAGGTTGTGTCACACATTTCCGAATCCCCAATTATCACAGTCCAAACGCCCGCATCAAGACCTGAAACATTTCCAGTACCATCACCAATAGGTGGAGTCGGAGTCCAATCAAAAGTGTATCCCATACCACTACCTCCACTATTGATCGTGATATCAATTGATGCATCTGTATCACCAAAACAAAGTAAATCTGAAACAACAGAAGTAATGTCATATTCATCTGGTGAGTCTAGCGTAATCATGTCAGAATTCATACATCCATTCATATCCGTAACAGTCAATGTGTATGTATCGGCACACATTTCTGACGGATTAGGTGTATCACCTCCTGTACCAGGAAGTGGTAACCATGAATATGTATAACCCGGTGTTCCACCACCAACAGCAGCTGATGCATCTCCATCACACAAGTCAAAGCAAGAAGGGTCATTACCTGTTATTGCTATTGTAATTTCAGTAGGTTCAAATACTTCTACAACAGTTGGAGGAGAAGAACATCCATTATCATCAGTTACAATAATTTGATATTCTCCTGGGCAAAGTCCACTGATAGAATCAGTAGCACCAATACCTAAACCGTCAGGAAAAGTTGTCCAATCAAAAGTATATGGAGGAGTTCCACCAGAAATATCTATATCTGCTGCTCCATCACATATCCCAAAACAGGAAATATCATATGTATCTACAGTTATATCATATGGCGCAGGCTCATTAATTGTAATAATAGGACTGTTTCTTATACATCCATTATCGTCGGTTACCTGAACAAAATAATCTCCTGCACAAAGTCCAGTAGCTGTTTGGTCAGTAATACCCGTTGTTAAACCAGTTGTATTATCAAACCATTCAAAAGTAAACCCTGGAACACCTCCAGCAACGACTGCATTTGCTTCACCGTCACACATTCCGTTACAACTTGCATCAACAATTCCGTCTACGGTCACAATTAAAGCGGGTGGGTCCAAAATAACGATTGAAGTATCATAATTACAACCGCTTGCATCTGTAATTGTTAAATCTACAGTTCCAGAACAAAAACCAACTCCTGGATTTGCTCCATCACCATCTGTTGGAACAGGTGACCAAGAGAATGTAAATGGACCTCCATTTCCACCAGAAGGGTTTAATAGTATTTCAGCGTCACAATCACCATTACAGGTTGGAGGTGTTATAGTCGGATCTGCTACAATGTCTGGAGGATCCGCAATAGTAACCGTATCGTTAATGCTACAACCATTGGCATCCATTATTACAACTGGATTATCACCAACACATAGCATTACAGGAAAAGGAGTTGTTTCACCACTATTTGGCCAGTTGATTGTTAAAGCTCCTGTTCCTCCTGTAGGAAAAGAAAATGCTTGTCCATCACATATATCTGGGCAACTTGGACTAATAGTCACTGGTGGATCAAATGAAAGTACAGGAGGTTCATTTAAATCATCATTAATTGTACAAATTTCAAATATTCCCGGTGCTAACTCATTTGATGAATCAGTAACAGTTACCGAAACTGATCCAACACATAGTCCGCTAAAAGTATTGGCTGCTCCAAACGGATTTGGTGCAGGACCAAGACGATAAGAAAAAGGACCAGGCGTACCAGAAGCAACAACCATAATTTCACCATCACATGAATCAAAACAGGAAATGTTTTCACCATTAAAATCGGATGTGATAAAAAGATTCAACTCAAAAGGAGGTGTTGTACAAAAAACAGTTGCGTCTTTTGTTTCGTCTCCTTTTTTCAAAAATGGCACATATTCTGCTGGCGGAGATAAACCAGATTGAACGAGGTAAGTTGCTATGCCACCAATATTTTTTGCTTTAGAAACGTCAAAACGTTCCAAAACAGAGATGTGAGACCCTGTAAAGTCAAGCTCAACCAAATTTTTATTCGCGAAAATGTCTTTAGAATGAATGGTAAAACCATTAGAAATTATTTTACCAGCGTTAAAAGATATAGAATAGTTTTGACCTGTTTTTAAATGACCATCTAATTCCCATACACCTGAATCAAAAGAAAGATCTGTATAAAAATCGATATTGTTTGAAACAATTTTGTTTGTATTAGTTGTATTGTTTTTAAAAAATATTTTTCCACCTAAATAAAAACCAGCTTTAGACTTGATTGTTAGGTTTCCACTGATTGTCAAATTAACATTGCTTCCATGAAAAGAGGCGAATTTTTTACTATCAATATAAAGATCACCAATTGAGATATTAGAAGTAATGTGAATTAAAGAGAAATCCATTGTTAATGAAGTTGCATCAAATATTGCCTTATCATCTTTTCCAGGAATTGTTCCTAGAGGTGACCCTCCAGAACTATTTGACCAATGCCCTCCGTCATTCCAATCTCCTGAACCGCCAACCCAATAATAATCGGTTGACAAAGCTGTATTAGAACAGAGAAGTAAGATGAATGATATTAATAAGACTATTTTTGTTTGCATATCGTTTATCATAGAAGGCTAGTTTTATGATCTTTGATTCTTACAGAGAACAAAAGATGTGGTTTTCGAGGTAGAGTGCAATATTTAAAACGTTCAGTTCGCATAAAAGATTGTTTTTATTCAAAAGTAGCGCATGAGGTTGTGCTTGAATTCCCATAATTAGAACATGAGTTAAAACCGCTCGTTAATTCATGACTTTGCCATATGTTATTGTTTAGTTTTGAGATAATATAATCAAATGAATACCCAAGTGATATAAAGTTAAATAATTTAACTCTTACTTGAGCAGTTATTGCATCAGTACGCCTTAATCCAACGCCAAGAGCGAACTTATTATCAAGATCAAATAACGCACTTAAGTGAATGTCAAAAGGTGTTTTGGCTGTCTTTAAAACAAATAATGATGGTGAAAATGTCCACCCTTTTTCAAGGCGAAACTGCTTTCCAGCAGTAACATAAAAATGACGTTGTAACCGTGCTTCTGGCCCAACTTGAGAAAGTCTATTTCCAAATAAGTTATGAATTGAAAAACCAAAATAATGTTTTTTATCAGAAAGCCAAAAACCTAATCTCGCATCAGGAAAAACAAGAAAAGATTGATCAGCGTTTGTTATTACAGGATCATTAAACTCTGTTGTAATATCGCTAGCTCTGAATTGTGTTTGTTTTATACCAAGTGCAGCACCAAATGACATGTTCCAATTCCGGTTTATAGGAAGGTGTAATGCATAGGCTAAATGTGCTTGCAAAAATGAAAAGACGCCAAAATTATCACGATTTACGAGGGCTCCAATACCGCTTTTTGGACCAAGAGATTGTTTTCTTTTACGATTAAACCGCAATGGGCCATGCGCATTAATAAAGCCAGTTTGAGGTGAGCCATCTATTCCGACCCACTGATAACGATAACCAGTGCGAATATCTATACAAGATTTTGTTCCTGCTAAAGCTGGATTAAGGTTAAATTGGTTGAATTGATACTGCGTATAGTGTTCTGTTTGTTGTGCATTTGCATTTACAAACATCATCATTAACATTATATTTATTAAAATATAATAGCGCATTATCGAATCAAATTTACTTGCCCCCTAAACTCAGAATTATTTTCATCATTTAATCGAACAACATAGAAATAAGTAGAAACAGGCAGGTCTCTTCCTCTGGAAGTTCCGTCCCACCATTGCTCTTCAGAAGAATAATTTACTGCGGTAAAGACTTGTTGGCCTGATCGGTCGTAAATAGTAACTTCCATATTTGGGAAAAGTTCACTATTAATGATATGCCAACGATCATTAATATTGTCGTTATTTGGTGAAAATCCAGAAAATATGGTAATTACCTCACCAACAAAAACAGTTACACTATCTGTCGCAAAACAACCATTGTTTTCTACTGTTAAAAAATATTCAGTCGTTCCTTCAGGTGTTGCAATGGTGCCGAATGAAGTAGTGGATGTTAAGCTAGACCCAGGGGTCCATGTCGGAGAACCAATACCAGATCCTGATAGATTTGCTTGTTCACCTATTTGAATAAATTGATCCTCTCCGGCTTCAGCTTGTATTGGAGTTACAGTATAAGGTAATATATTTGAATTGGACGTTTTAGGACAAAACTCGCCACAAGTAATAACCAATTCTAAATCCCCATTTCCATCTAGAAGAGATGTAGAAAAATTATTTTCCTCAGCACTGAAGATACTAACACCATTATAAAACCACTCATAGTTTATTGTGTCAGAACAATCCATGATAGTGATATCAATAGGCTCGTCCATAAATTGACATATTGCCGTATTCGCTGCAGATATTGAAACATTTGGGTCTGGAACGTCTACAGCTGTCCCAGAAACTGTAATGTCAAAGGTACATTCCGAAGGTCCTGTCACTCCTAAGCTTGAACCACTTACCTGAACATAATAAGTTGTGTTGGGATCTAATACAATTGCTTCATTAATAGCAAACGGTGCAGAAGAATCTCCGCAAGTTGACATTGGGATGAAAGGTGTAACTCCACAAGATCCGGCATTTCTAAAGAAAAGAGCTTGTAAGTTTTGACCAAGTGTAGGGTCCGGATTAAACACTAAATTGGAAAAACTAACAGTTGCGTTTCCTCCAATATCATTTGTTGTAAAAACGAACCAAACCGTGTTCTCTGGGGTGTAACAAAAATCAAAATCACTTCCCTCACTTGTCGCTCCAGCGGTTGTACCACTTATTGTAACATTTGGACAAATTCTAATCGCATTTTCACAAATGTCATTGACGGGTTGGCTAAAACCAATCCTGCAAAATAACAGAAAAAAAATGCTAAAGTATTTGTTTAAACGCATGAACTTAATCAGTTTGTACAAGACGTAAATATAACGAAATTATCAGCTGAGTGAGCGTAAGCAGAGAAATTTGAGTTGTTTAAATAGATAAGATTAGAGTATAAGTAGACGAGGATAATTGATTTTGAGATGAAAAGAGATTTTTCAAACAAATTTTTGAGAGTTTTTGCTCTAAATTGACCATTATTTAAAAGAAATTTATAATTAACTTCGTTGCATTAAATAAAAAAGATGAACCTAAAAACATATAAATATACCGTTGCTAATCGATTTATGGATTATGTCAAAATTGATACTGAGGCGGATCCAAATTCTTCAAGTTTTCCTTCAAGTATGAAACAAAAGGATTTAGGTGCTTTACTGGTAAAAGAACTCTTGGAAATGGGAGTGGAAGATGCAGAAATGGATGAGTGGGGTTATGTTTATGCTACTATTCCAGCAAGTGTTGGAAAAGAAGGTGTTCCAACGGTATGTTTTTGTGCGCATATGGATACCGCTCCTGATTGTAGCGGTAAAGATGTTAAGCCAATACTACATAAAAATTACAACGGTAATCCTATTGTTTTACCAGATGACACATCTCAAATAATTACGACAGAAGTTCATCCTTATTTATCAGAAAAAATAGGTGATGATATTATTACGGCAAGTGGCCTAACTCTGTTAGGTGCTGACGATAAAGCAGGTGTTGCTTGTATCATGGATTATGCCAATTTCATGATGAAAAATGCAGATTTTGAGCACGGTAAAGTTCGAATTTTATTTACACCGGACGAAGAGGTTGGAAGAGGAGTTGACCATATTGATATGGAAAGATTAAATGCTGATTATGGTTACACTCTTGATGGTGGAGTACTCGGATCCATAGAAGACGAAAGTTTCTCTGCTGATTCGGTTCAAATTATAATAAATGGGGTAAGTGCTCACCCAGGTTATGCAAAAAACAAAATGATTCATGCAATAAAAGTCGCTTCTGAATTTATTGATGCATTGCCGAAAGATTCATGGTCTCCTGAGACAACAGAAGGAAGAGAAGGTTTTGTCCATCCAACATCTTTTAATGGAGCATTAGAAAAAGCAACGATTAATTTTATTATTCGCGATCATGAAACAGAAAAATTAGCAGTTTATGAAGATAAATTAAAGCAGATTTTGAAAACAGTGGTGGATAAATACGAAGGGGTTACATCAGAATTTACTGTAAAAGAACAGTATAGGAATATGAAAGAAATCATTAAAGACGTACCTTTTGTAACTGAAAATGCAATTGAAGCAATGAAAAGAGCAGGCATAAAACCAAGACCTGTTATAATTCGTGGTGGAACAGATGGATCGCGATTATCATTTATGGGCTTGCCTTGTCCGAACTTATTTACGGGTGAAATGGGAATTCATTCAAGACATGAATATGTGAGTGTTCAAGATATGCAGAAGGCTATTCAAACTATGATTCACCTCACTGTTATCTGGGAAGGAAAAGCTTAAAATTAATCCAATAGATTAGTTTTAAGTTTGATTTCGCGCAGGGCATCTATTAATCTTTCAATCTCTTTTGCACCATTGTAAGCTTGGAAAGAAATTCTGAGATAAACCGAGTCACCAAAGGCCATTATTGGAATTTCAATCTTATAATCTGTATAAAGAGTTTTCTTCAAATGAATTGGATCAATCGTCTGAATAGGAATACTACATATTTGGCCTAAAAATTCGTCTGAAAGTGGACAAAGGATGTGGCTATTTAATTCTTTTGCGACAATTGGATAAAAATGCTTTAACTCATTTCGACATGCTTCTTTTCTATTTTCCCAATCGTTTTCTTTAAAGAAACTTAGAGCAGATGCTGTGGTTAAAAAAGCTGATATATCTCGTGTTCCCTGATATTCATGATAATCCAAGAATTGTGAATGAGAAGGGTTTTCAGAGTCATAACCCCATGAAACAACCAAAGGATCGATTTGTTGCTGTAATCCTTTTTTGACATATAAAAAAGAATTCCCTTTTGGGGTCATCAACCATTTGTGACATGCACCGGTGTAAACATCTGGATCCAGTTCACTTAAATTAAGAGGAATATGGCCGGGCACATGGGCCCCATCAATTATTGTCATTAAACCAAGTTCTCTTGCTTTTTCACAAATTTCCTTAACAGGAAAAATAAGTGCTGTACGACTTGTGATTTGAGAAATAAAAATAATCTTTGTTTTTGGACTTAGTCCTTTCCAGAATTCGATCAAAAACTTTTCCTTAGAAACAAGTGGTAAAGTGATTGGTTGTTCGATATATTTTGCCCCTGTTTTTTTGCAATAGTACCGCCAAGTTCTAGTCATGGCACCATATTCTTGGCTTGTTGTTAAAATCTCATCACCTTCTTGCAAACCAAGATTTTTTACAATAGTATTTATTGCTGTAGAAGGATTAGGCACATAAACTAAATCATCCTTGTTGCAGTGAATATAATTTGCAAGTATTTCCCTAGATTTTTCAAGATGTTTAGGCCCTGTTTCGGTAACAAATTGAACAGGGTCTTTTTCAAGCATTAATTGCCATTTTTGGTAATCTTCAAAAATTGGTTTTGGGCAAGCTCCAAATGAACCATGATTCAAAAATGTAATATCTGGGTTTAGTAAAAAAAGATCTTTTATCATTTGAGACAATTAATTGTTAAAAATACAGTCAAAACTAGTTAAATAGAATTAAATCTTCTGAATTTTAGGATTGAACATAAATTTTTTAACGATAAAATTAAAGGATTAAAATTGTTTTAATGAAATGAAAATATTTAGGCAGATGACCAGATAATATCAGGTTTTGACGTCCTTTTTCCATTTAATTGCAAATATCTCTAACACAAATTAATATTTATTCGTCTAAACTAAGCCCTAATAATGGATGTCCTTTTAGATTCATTGTCAAAATTTTGGTAAATTTGGCAGACTTTAAATTATAACAACAAAATATTTATCATATGAAACTTTTAGTTTGTATCAGTAAGTCGCCTGATACGACCAGTAAAATTGATTTTACTGATAACAATACGAAATTCAATGAGGCTGGAGTGCAATATATCGTTAACCCTTATGATGAGTGGTATGCTTTAGTTAGAGCGTTGGAATTAAAAGAACAAAATGGAGGGTCAGTTACTACAATTACTGTGGGAACTGCTACAGATGATTCCGTCATTAGAAAAGCACTGGCAATTGGAGCAGATAATGCAGTTAGAATAGATTCTGAAGCAAAAGATGCTTATTTCACCGCTTTTCAAATAGCAGAATATGCAAAATCGAATGGATTCGATATTGTTTTCACAGGAAAAGAGACGATTAATTATAACGGATCTCAAGTTGGAGGAATGATTGCTGAATTATTAGATCAACCTTTTATTAGTCTTGCTACGAAACTTGATATTAATGGTTCTGTTGCAACAATTAATAAAGAAATGGTTGGCGGAGTTGAAGTAGTTGAGGTAAATACACCTTTTGTTTTAAGTGCCGCCAAAGGAATGGCAGAACAAAGAATTCCAAATATGAGAGGAATTATGGCAGCCAGAACAAAACCGCTTGAGGTAATCCCTGCTGCTGCTTGTGAAGAACTTGTAAGTTTTGAAACTTATGAAATGCCACCAGCGAAATCAGCATGTAAATTTGTTGATGCTGAAAACGTAGGGGAATTGGTTAATTTATTGCATAACGAAGCGAAAGTTATTTAAAAATAAGAACATGTCAGTTTTAGTATATATAGACTCATTAAATGGCAAAATTGCTAAGAATGCAATGGAAGCTGTACAATATGGAAGTAAAATAGGAGCAACTACAGTAATAACAAATGGTTCAATCGCTGAAAGTGAATTAGCTAACCTTGGAGCTGTTGGAGCTGAAAAAGTTCTTGTTAATAGAGCTTTGACAACAAATGATGCTAGCCAAGTTTCAAAACTAGTGCGAGCGGGAGTTGAAGCTGTTGGAGCTGAAACAGTAGTTTTTTCGCAAGATTTAACTGGTAAATCTGTTGCGCCAAGAGTTTCTGCAGGTTTAAAAGCTGGATTAGTAGCAGGAGCAATTGAATTGCCTCAGTCAGATGGAGCAATAAAAGTGAATGTATTTTCTGGGAAAGCATTTGGAAAAGTAAAAATTAATACGGCAAGACGTGTTATTGCAGTCACACCGAACTCAGTAGGAGTAGAAGTTGGATCTGGAACGGCAAGTGTAGAAGAATTCAATCCTGAATTAGGAGTAGCTTCAATTGTTGTAAAAGATGTTCAGAAACAAGAAGGAGACGTTTTATTACCAGAAGCAGAACTCGTAGTTTCAGCTGGAAGAGGTTTAAAAGGTCCTGAAAATTGGGGAATTGTTGAAGATTTAGCAAAATCATTAGGAGCGGCAACAGCATGCTCTAGACCTGTTGCTGATATCGGATGGAGACCACATCATGAACACGTTGGACAAACGGGCGTAGCAATTCGACCAAATTTGTACATTGCTGCCGGAATTTCAGGCGCAATTCAACATTTAGCCGGAGTAAATGGAAGTAAAGTTATTGTTGTAATTAATACAGATCCAGAAGCACCATTCTTTAAAGCTGCTGATTATGGAATTATAGGTGATGCATTTGATATCTTACCTAAGATTACAGCAGAAATTGAAAAATTGAAAGAACAAAATTAATAATTGTAAAAGGGTCTTTTCTTTGAGATGACTCTTTTTTGTCTTATATGGAAAAAATCGAGTTAAAAATAATTGGTTTATCCTATAGCCAGACACAGTCTGGAGCATATGCATTGGTCCTTTCTGAAAAAAAGGGAACAAGAAGATTACCAATTATTATCGGCGGATTCGAAGCGCAATCCATTGCAATTGAATTGGAAAAAATGAAACCTTCACGACCGTTAACGCACGACCTGTTTAAAACATTTGTTGAGGCGTTTGAAGTGTCGATTAGAGAGGTGTTAATTTACAATTTAGTAGAAGGTGTCTTTTACGCGAAAATTATTTGTGAGAGAGAAGGAAACATTGTTGAAATAGACGCAAGAACTTCTGATGCCATTGCAATTGGAATTCGCTCTTCTTGCCCAGTTTATACTTTTGAACATATCTTGAGCTCAGCTGGAATTCAACTTGAAGATGAACTTGGTGCAGATGGACAGGTGCAAGAATTAGAAGAGGAAATTCAGGAAAATGCCAATGAATTGACTCAAGCGAGTAGCGAACAACTTGAAGAGCTTTTACAAGAGGCTCTTAAAGACGAGGACTATGAAAGAGCTTCCGAAATAAGGGATGAAATAAATAAACGCAATTAATTCCTTTGAATCGCGTAGGTTCAATATTGATAATTTGCGCGTTAAGCATGATTTTCTTTTCATGCAACGGAAAAAAAGAAGAACACCCAATTGTCGGAAAGTGGATTGAGACAAATCAAAACAACTCCGAAGCCTCTGAATTAATTTTTTTATCTGATAATTCGTTTGTTGCAAATAATTTATTTGCGAATGACATAAAAGGAAATTGGACCTATCAAGACTATACATTAAACTTAACGTTTGTAAAGCCTGAAATCAAGCCAATTGACTCAATTTTTGTAGAAAAAAAACCAAGTGGTGAATTGTCCACTCACCTTTATACTGAAGGTGAATTACAAGCCTCGGTTAATGAAAAAGGTACTGAAGCTGCCCAAATTACAGAAAACATTAAGGTCATTTCTTTAAATAAAGATAAACTTGCCATTAATATACAAGACAAGGTAATTGATTTTGATTTGGCAGAGGTTGCCTCAAAAAAATTGTCAATTTGGTCAATTATCCGTGGCGTTATCGGTCTGATGAGTTTATTGATAATCACATTTTTATTTTCTGGAAAAAAGAAAAAGATCGATTGGATGTTAGTCCTCAAAGGAACAACACTTCAAATTGTCATTGCCATTTTAGTTTTGAAAGTCCCATTTATTGAAACGGTATTTCATATGATTAGTGAAAAATTTGTTGCACTAATTTCCTACACAGACGCAGGAGTTGATTTTCTTTTTGGACAGTTAGGGATTGGAACTGTTCAAACCCCTTTGATAACCTTTGCAGTTAAAGTTCTTCCTACAATTATTTTCTTTTCGGCATTAATGAGCATGCTCTATTATTTGGGAATTTTACAAAAGATTGTATACATCTTTGCTTGGGTAATGAAAAAATTTATGCGACTTTCGGGTGCTGAAAGTTTAGCAGCAGCCGGCAATGTTTTCCTAGGACAGACAGAATCCCCGTTATTGGTAAAACCATATTTAATGGGGATGACAAAATCGGAAATGATGTGCCTAATGACTGGCGGTATGGCTACAATTGCTGGAGGCGTATTGGCCGCATACGTCAATTTTTTAGGAGGAGATGACCCCGCTCTGCAACTTGTTTTTGCAAAACATTTGCTGGCAGCATCCGTAATGGCAGCCCCAGGTGCGATCATAATCTCG
>CAYPZN010000004.1:0-94110 GCA_964415335.1 uncultured Crocinitomix sp. | reverse complement strand
ATCCATATCCATAACCTCTACGCTTAAGGTCTACCCCATTCAAAATAACAAACAATTTAGACACCATTTTTGAATGGAGTAATTCGCGCACTCTATCTGCAAAGATACGTTTTGAATAATTTGATCTAAAGATATAAATTGGGCAGTCTGCTTTACTCATTATGCTTACTCCATCAGAAACGATACCTACTGGAGGATTATCTATAAGAATTAGGTCATATGAATCTTTAAATTCTTCTAGCAACTGATCTAAGTTTCCACCAATTATAAGTTCTGAGGGGTTTGGAGGAATTGTTCCAGCTGTTATAAAGTCTAACCCACTAATTTCACTTTGCTGTACACAATCTTTCCAATTTGCTTTCTCTGCAAATATGGCGCTCATCCCTGTTTTATTCTCTACTCCAAAACCTAGATGGATTTTGGGCTTTCTTAAATCCAAATCTAAAACAAGGACCTTTTTCCCAGAAAGCGCAAAAATACCAGCTAAATTAATCGCTACGAATGTTTTTCCTTCACCTGAAACTGATGATGAAACGGCAATTACATTAGACTTTTCATCATTCAATACAAATTGTGTATTCGATCGAATATGCCTACAACTTTCTGCCAATGCGGATTTAGGTTCTTTATGAACCACAAGAGTAGAATTTTTGCTATCCGTGATAATCGTTGGGATAATGCCTAAAAACCCAGCTTCTTCAGGCAAGATTTTTTTCAATTCATCTGGATTTTGAATTTCGTTAAATCGAAGATAACTAATCAAGAAATAAATAATTCCAATTAAAATGCTTAGGACAAATAATCCAAAATAAACTAAACTTCTATTCGGAGAAATCATCCCTGCCGAATTAGGTGCTTGCAACATCATGTTATCCGTTGTATAACCAGCTTTCGAAATTGAATATTGTGTTTTTTTCTCTATTAAAAGTGAATAGTATTTTTCATTTAGGTTAAACACTCTATTCAACCGGGCTAATTCCATTTCTTTTTTAGGAATTCCATATAGTTTTGCTTCCAATTCGAATATTGTGTTTTGCAAATTGCTTCTTTTAAGTCGAAGTTGATCTTTAACTGAAATGATCGTTCGTTTGATATTCTCAATCTTAGTCTCAATTTTTTGATTCAGTTTTTTTACAATTGAATTGTCCTTCGTGACATTATAAGAAACATCTTCTAAGTCTACCAGTAATTCATGTAGTATAGTTAATTCGTTCACTAATAAATTCTCGAAATCAGTTCCTATTACTGTTGGAATAACTCTATAGATTTCAATTCGATCGCTTCCCTCTACTATTTCATTGACCTCAGTAATTAATTCATATTGCAAGTCAATTTCCAATAGTTGATTTCTAATTTCGCTTGTTTGTTCAAGTACAGTATTAGTATAAACAGCAGGATCGTTTACACGACTACTATCTTTAAATGATTGTATTTTAGTTTCAGATTCTTTTAATTGAATAAAAGCAGTATCCAATTGACTATTAATAAAATTTAGAATGTTCGCAGAGCTTTGACTCTTTTTGTCCAAATCATATTGAAAAAAGGTTGTAATTAACGAGGCCACAACATCTGTTGCTAACCGTGGGTTATTACTTTCGAATGAGATTTGAATTGTTTTCGCCTCTGGATTTAGAATGTAAACACTCAAATCTTGATTCATTCTCTTTGTTAGCTTCGAATAATTATTCATTACAAAGTACAATGTATTTTCTTGAATATTTTTATTGAAACTATCTTGATTGTTTATTTTAAAGATAAAATTAAAATAAGGCGTATTAACTTCTTGTTCAGGGACAACTTCGAGTCTTGTTTCTGCTCCCCCTTTTATAAAGGATATCTCATAATTTTCATCACTTGCGTGAATAGTTATTGGAATTCCAATAATGGAAGAATCCTTGACTTCTAGTAAAGTAATATGATAAGAAGACATTAGATACTTCTCTTCTGTCAAAATCTCTCCTTCTGAATAATAAGAAATATTCAAGCGAAGGTTTTTTAATGATTTTTCTAGCAAAAATGTTGATTTCAAAAGTTCTACATCTTCTGAAAGATTTCCTTCGTTTTCAAAACTTTCTATATCTAAAATTCGTTTTCCTTCATCTTGTGAGCTCCTCTGAATAATTGCATTAGATGAAAAAACGGGTTTTGTATATCGTAAATAAATGTAGCCTGAAAGAAAGGCCATAAAAATTAAGATTGGGAATACGGCCCAATTTTTACGAATTACGACGAAAAAAATTTCAGGATCAAATTCTCTATTAATCGTAAAACGACTCTGTGTAGTGGTATTTAATTTTTTCTGTTCCAAAGGTTATTGTAAGGCAGATATTACAGAAATAACAATTGCTGCACTTGATATTAATGATACGATTGGAGTTACCTCTCTTAAAATTTCTCTTCCAATTTCAGGCACAGGTTCAACATAAATGTAGTCATTTGCCTGAACAAAAATATCTGTGTACTGCAATCCTTCAATTTTTGATAAATCAATTTTATACACTTCTCTTTGTCCGTTTTCTGCTTTTCGAATTAATTTGATTCTAGATGCTCGTCCTCTTTCCGTTATTCCACCAGCCAAAGCTATTGCCTCCAGCAAAGTTGTATTGTTATTTGCTAAAAATAAAACCTGTGCATCTCCACCATTTCCAGGAAAAACAATAACTCGTTTGTTTGTGACTGATATTTGCACAAAAGGAGAAATATAGAGATCTGAATAAAGATTTTCTAAAAACTCCTCCGCTTCTCTAATTGTTTTTCCAACCAGATTAATCTCTCCCAATGCAGGGAAATTAACCAACGAATCTTTTTGAATTACATAATTCAAGGAATTGTTTGGATTAAAAAGCTGGTTTTGGGCTCCGGGTTCTGAAGAAGATGAAATATCTAGAATTCTCTGTGCTCCATTTGTAAAGAATCGAAATTGAAGGATATCATTAACATCTATTCTGTAATCATCTTTTGAGCTGTTTAAACTATCAATTTTTGAAAATTCATAATCTTTCTCTGTTTTGAGCATTAAATTGCTATTTACTCCACAGCTATTTAAGATCACTAACCCTAATCCTGAAAAAATCGTTCTAACTATACTACTCCACTTCATTTTTCTTCTTTTTACGCAACAAATCCAAATACAATTCCTCCATGTCTTTACAGAGCCTCTCATAATGGAATTTATCTTTTACGAAGTTCCAACCATTTTGTGACATTTTCAAGCGTTTTTCTTCATTTTCAATTAAATCAAGTAATTCTACGCCATACTTTTCAGCATCCATCCCCTCCACTATCACTCCTGTTTCACCTTCAATTAAAATATCTTTAACTCCTCCGACATTTGTAGTAATAACGGGAACATTAGAAGCTTGAGCTTCGATTAAGCTAACCGGGGTTCCTTCATTAAATGAAGATAAAGCAACCAAATCTAAACCCGGAAGGATTTGATCAACTTTTTTCACCCATGAAGTAAATATAATCGTTAAATTACTACACTCTTTTTGACAAAGTATCGCTTGTTCTTCTATTTCATCCCTCAGTTCACCGTCACCAATAACAAATACAACAATTTTTTTCTTTGTTTTCTTCGCGGCAGTAGCAATAGAGATTAAAAAACCTGAGTGATTTTTAATCGGGGTTAACCTTCCAATAATTCCTATCGAAATGTCTGAATCAGTAAGCTCATATTTTTCTCTAAACAGTTTTCTTTTCTCTACTTTATTTTCCTGAAAGCGATTTAAGTCAAATCCCAGTTGAATGACTCTTATTTTTTCTTGTTTTGCTATTTTATGTTTCTCTACTAATTCTATCTTTTGAATTGGTGAAATTGCAATAACAGCATCTGATTTTCTGGCCAAGTAGCGTTCTACCCTCTTATATATTTCAGTTTTTAACTTTCCAAAATAAGAGTGAAAAACGTGCCCATGAAAAGTATGAACGATTACCGGGACATTTTCTTTATAAGCAGCATAACGTCCTATAGCCCCAGCTTTAGAAGCATGTGTATGCACAATATCTGGCTTATACTCTCTAATAATACTTCTTATTTTTTTTAAGGCTTTTCGATCATTAGAAAAATTAACACTCCGTTCTAAAACATCAATAATTTGAGGGTCAAGGCCATATTTAATTGGAATAAAAAGAGAATCTCCTTCATGTTCTTCGTGACTCCCTCCATATAAACTCGTTTCAAATTGATCTGATAAAAATCGAGATAAAAACGTAGCATTATAAGTTGGGCCGCCTAAATTAAAACGATTGATGATGCGAAGTACTTTAATCATTTCTCTGCAAAGATACAATATTATCAGATAATGTAAAAATGCTTATCCCACCAGTGCTGAAAGATGATCAACGCCCAAACAATGTAAATTTTATCGCCAAAGTCATTTTTTCTCCAATCCGAAATCAATTGATATATTTCATTTGGATTAAATAGATTTTGTTCTTCCAAATAAGAGCGACTAAATATTGGGCGATTGAACTGCTCATCAAGTTCATCCTGAAGCCATGAATGAATGGGAATTTCAAATCCTTTTTTTGCGCGCTTAAAGATAGCAGGTGGGAGATCGTCAAAAAAGGTTTCTTTTAGAATTAACTTCCCTCCTTTTTTTCCTAATTTATATTCTGAAGGAAGAGTATTTACAAACTCGACAAAATGATGATCAAGAAAGGGTGTTCTGACTTCCAAAGCACTGGCCATGCTCATCAAATCTACCTTCTTAAGCATATCATTTGGCAGCACAAATTTTTGATCATTCAAAAGAACATCATTAACACCCTTAATGTTTTCTAAATCAGAACATAAATATTCATTATTTAAACTTTTAATTAAAGCATTTTTTCTTGCATTTTCTGGAATAAAACTACACCAATCTAAATAACGTTGATCGGCATTTTTATTTAACCCTTCATTCAATTTTTGTAACTTTCGATTAAAGTCTCCCAATCGATCTGAACGGTTAATTTTAACAGATTTTAATAATCTTGACAATGCTGAAATTCCATATTTACTTCCCTTGTTTAAAGTGGTAATTTTCCATTCTGCGTAATGCTTTCTATATCCTGCAAACAACTCGTCTGCACCATCTCCACTTAACGCAACATCAACATAACCCTTTGTCTTTTTTGCAAGTAAATAAACTGCAAAAGCTGAAGAATCGGCGAAAGGTTCATCAATTATATCTAAAAAGGAATTAAAATTTTGTTGAAAATCTCTTTTTGTAAGCATAAAAGTTTCATGCTTGCTTCCAATATGATTTGCGACCATTTCTGCATAAGCAGATTCATTGAAATAAGCGTGATCAAAGCCCACAGAAAATGTATTTAACTTTTCTCTTTTAGACTTAGCAATTGCAGCTATAATTGAAGAATCCACACCTCCACTTAAAAAACAACCAATAGGAACATCAGCAATTAAACGACTTTCAACACTTTGATGCAATCGCTGTTTTAATTCGTTTTTCGAACTGGAATAGGATTGTTTTTTTAAATTGTTGTTTAATAAATAATACTGTTTATAGGTGATCTTTTTTTCTGTTACTTTACAATAATAACCTGGCTCTAATTTTTTTGTATTCTCCAATATTGTTTGTGGTGCCGAAATATAAGTGTACTGAAAATAATTATTCAATGCTTTGAAATTAATTTCTTTTGGAATATCAAATTCAAATAAGGAATCTAGTGTTGAACTAAAGATGAATTTTTCTGTGTCCTCATAAATCAATAATGGTTTAATTCCCATTCTGTCTCTAGCAAGTAAAAGTGTATTTTCACGTTCGTCATAAAAACCAAATGCAAAAAAACCATTCAATTTTTCTAAGGCTAGCTCACCTTCACGGATCAAAAGATGGTAAAGTACTTCTGTATCAGAGTTTGTTTCAAATTTAACCCCTTCTATTTCTAAGCTTTTTCTTAGCTCAATATAATTGTATATTTCTCCATTAAAAACCAGCGTATAACGCCCATTACCTAAAGAAAAAGGTTGATTTGCTCGCTCATCTGGATCTATTATTGAAAGTCTAGTATGTCCCAAAGCACAATTGGAATACATTTTGCATTGTTGATGATCGGGTCCTCGGTGAAGAATATAGGGTAAGGCAAGTTCTATTTTAGAAAGGTCTTTTTTTCCTTGATTATTTTTTGCCCATATGCCAATTATACCACACAAAGTAATTACTTTAGTTTAACAAATATAGGGAATCGTAAATACACACCATTAAATGAAGTATTTCTTAATTAACATTTTTTTAGTTCTACTCTTTAACACCGTTAGTGCGCAGACGACAGAATCATTAAAATCAATTAATTCTGTACAATCTTATGCTGATGAATTAATGACCAAAGAATCGTTAAAACAGGCTGCTTTTAGCTTTTATGTTAAAAATATATCTACTGGAAAGTTGGTTGCTGATTATAATGGACAAACTTCAATCCCAAGTGCTTCCACAATGAAATTGGTTACCACGGCTACTGCAACGCAATACTTAGGAAGAGGTTATCGCTTTAAAACAAAATTAATGTACACTGGGGAAATTGATTCGATTACAGGGGTTTTGAATGGAGATTTATATTTGATTGGTGGCGGTGACCCTACTTTAGGTTCTCGGTATTACAATAAGGAAGGAAAGCAACGTGATTTTTTAAAAAAGTGGGCTGACAGTATTGCTAACTTTGGAATTACTGCAATTAATGGACGTGTTGTTGCTGATGGTTCTAAGTATAAATATAATGGCGTGCCTTCAGGATGGGTATGGGGAGATTTAGGAAACTACTATGGTGCTGGGCCATCAGGGCTAACAATATTTGACAATATGTGTCGTCTCGAGTTCGAAACGGGTCAAAACAAAGGAGATTCGACAAATATTATTTGTATTAAGCCATATATTCCAGGATTAAAGATTCAAAATAAAGTAACAGCAGCAGATTCTAAAAAAGATAATGCTTATGTTTATGGAGCACCTTATTCGTTGGATTGGTTTGTACAAGGATCTTTACCAAAAGCCAAAGAGTCGTTTCATGTTAAAGCAAGTATTCCTGATCCTGAATATATCGCAGCAATTGAATTAGATCAAGCATTATCTGAACGTGGTATCAAAATAACCTATGCTGCAACAACACAAAGAGAATTGGAAAAGTTAGGAGCAAATGAGAAGCCTGAAATGAATTTAATATTATCACACTCCTCTCCTAGTTTAGCTTCTATAATGAATTTGATCAATCAGAAAAGTATAAACTTATTTGCAGAACACGTTCTATGCGAAATTTCTTACAAGAGATCAGGCTATGGAAGCACATATAATGGAGCGCTCTACTGCATGAATTATTGGAAATCAAAAATTGGTGGTGGTTTATTTATGTCAGATGGAAGTGGTCTCTCTCGTTCTAATGCAGTTTCTGCCAAGTTTTTGGTCGAACTGTTGTCTTATATGCATAAAACAAAGTCTAGCGAAAAATTCAAGAAGAGTTTGGCCATTGCCGGAAAAAAAGGAACAATGGCGAGCATTGGAAAAGGAACATCTGCAGCAGGCAGAGTTTATGGAAAAAGCGGCACAATGACTCGGGTAAAATCTTATGCTGGTTATGTCGATACTAAAACAGGCAAGAAATTAGCTTACGCTATGATCATTAATAATCACGCCTGCAGTAATTCACAAATGAAAAAATATTTTCAATACCTAATGGTAAAAATGGCTAATTATTGATCCGCAAATTTGCTAAGCGCTCGCAATACTCACTTCAACAAACTTAGAAACAGGAGTATTACTTCTTTTAGCTGTACTTTTTAATGGCACTAATACATTCGCTTCTGGAAAATATGTCGCAACACAACCTTTTGCGATATCATAAGCTACAATTTTAAAATTATGTGCTATACGCTCTTCTCCGTTAAAATGACTCGTTAAATGAACTACGTCTTCATTTTTAAACCCTTTTGCATCCATGTCGGTTTGATTCATTAAAACAACCCGCCTTTCATTTAAAATTCCACGATAACGATCATCCATACCGTAGATTGTTGTATTGTATTGATCGTGTGTCCGTATTGTCATTAAAATTAAATTTCCATCTTTAACTTTTCGTGATGGCAAAGGGTTTATAGTAAACTCTGCTTTTCCTGAAGCCGTATTAAATTTACGCTTTCGAGCACCATTTGGCAAATAGAAACCTCCTGGCTTTCGTACCCTTTCATTATAAGACTCAAACCCATTGATCGTTGCTTCAATATGGTTTCGAATATGATCATAATTCTCTACCATTTCTTCCCAATTAATTGGGCTATTACCAAATAACTCTTTTCCTAAATTTGCGACAATTGCAGGCTCACTTTTTAAATTAGGGGATGCATTATCAAGTTGTCCGTAACTTTTTTGCACAACTCCCATTGAATTTTCAATACTTACAAATTGCTTTCCACTTGATTGAATATCTTTTTCAGAACGACTAACACAAGGCAAAATTAGCGCCTCTTTTCCTGTAACTACGTGGGATCTATTCAACTTTGTCGAAACCTGAACAGTCATATCACAATTTTGTATTGCTTTTCCAGTAAGTTCACTATCTGGTGTGGCAGAAATAAAATTACCACCCAGAAAAAAGAAAAATTTTATTTTATCGTCATGACAAGCTTGAATAGAATCAACTGCGTCATAGCCATGTTCTCTTGGCGACTTAATTCCAAAATGAGTATCAAGTTTATCTAAATACGCATCTTTTGGTTTTTCCCAAATGTTCATGGTTCGATCTCCTTGTACATTACTGTGTCCTCTAACAGGACAAGTACCTCCACCTTCTATACCAATACTTCCTTTAAGCAAAAGAATGTTAACGATTTCTCGAATATTTTGTACCCCATTTTCGTGTTGAGTTAATCCCATTGCCCAACAAATAATGATTTTCTTCTTCTGGATAAAAAGTTGAGCGACCTTTCTTATTTCACCTTCACTTACTCCCGACTCTTTAACAGATTGTTCAAAATTGGTATCTCTGATTGATTGAATTAACGCTTCAAATCCGTTCGTTTGAGATTGAATAAATTCTAAGTCAAATACACTTCCAGGTTTTTTATCTTCCTCTTCTAACATCAAGACCATTAGCGCCTTTAGTAAAGCGACATCTCCATTAATCTTAACTTGAAGGTAGTAATCTTCTAGTTTCGTTCCCCCTTTTAATACAGCTAGGGGGTTTTGAGGGTCAACAAACACACTATTTCCAGCTTCTGGAATTGGGTTAACACTTACGATTTGACCTCCATTTTGTTTACATTTTTCAAGTGCGGCTAGCATTCTTGGGTGATTTGTTCCTGGATTTTGTCCCATTACAACAATCAGCTCTGATTTATGGAGATCTTCTAATGTTACTGACCCTTTTCCTATTCCCAATGTTTCACTTAATCCAACACCACTTGATTCATGGCACATGTTTGAGCAATCAGGCAAGTTATTTGTCCCAAATTGTCTAACCATAAGTTGGTATAGATACGCTGCTTCGTTACTCGTTCTTCCTGATGTATAAAAAATAGCTTGATTTGGATTTTCTAATTCTTTTAACTTATCACTCATTTTTTTGAAAGCATCACTCCAAGAAATTGGTTCATAATGTGAGCTTCCTTCAGCCAAATAAAAGGGCTCTGTAATTCTCCCTGATTTACCTAACCAATAATCTGTTTTTGTACTTAATTCCTCAACGCTATATTTTTCAAAAAAAGCTTTCCCCACTCTACTTAATGATGCTTCTTCTGCAATTGCTTTTACACCATTCTCACAATATTCTCCAAGTTTAGAGCGTTTTTCATCTGGATCTGGCCAAGCACAACCTGGGCAATCAAATCCATCTTTTTGATTCATTTTATTCAGTAACTTAATTCCCCTCCAAACTCCCATTTCCCTACTGATATGGCGCATTGAAGAAACAATTGCTGGAATTCCTACCGCTTTCTTTTTTCGAGTTGTTAAACGCAATACTTTTTCGTTAAATTCTTCTGGTGGTACAATTTGAACGCTTCTTTTTACAGCCATTTTTAATGAGGATTTAATGATCGGTTACTAAACTTACGAATTTTGACTGGAAATAATTGCTGATTAACGCAGTTTTTCAAGACAAGAAAGGATTGGATTTAAAACAGATTCTCCAAGTAAAATTGATCTTTCAGCGGACCATCCATAAATAGGGTCTGGTAAATCATCATTATCTTTAAAAGGCATTTCTAATGTAAAGGACAAACAGTCAAATCGTTGCGCTATAGCATTTGAGCATACTGTTAAATTTGCTGTTCCAGGTTCATCAGCTCCGTAATTGTATTCATCCTGAAAATCAGGGCAAATTTTCATCCAATCGTTCTTGAAATTAGTCTCTAATATTTTTAATCTTTCTGTGTAATTCGGAATTCCTTCCGAAGCAGCAACAAAATTGTAAGGTATTGTTTCATCCCCATGAACATCTAGCAGCAAATCAACTCCAATTTGATCCATTTTTTTCAGGCAATGAAATACTTCAGGGCTTTTCGCCAATGACGGAGATTCCCATTCCCTGTTTAAATTTGCTCCAGCTGCATTTGATCTCAAATTTCCTGCAATAGAGCCATCAACATTCATATTTGGAATGATATAGAAGCAAGCGTTTTCTAATATTTTTTTAGCAACTGGATCACTTTCGTCCAGGAGTCGATCAATCGTCCCTTGAACAAACCATTCAGCCATGCTTTCTCCAGGGTGCTGTCTTGCAATAATCCATATATTATTTCCAATCCCTTCGTCTCCTATAACTAGCAAATCAATATCTCTTCCTTCAACAGTTTCTCCAATGACTTCAACTTTAGCTAAATCAGACAGTTGCGCATTATGAATTAAGTTTTGATGATTTTCATAAGAAAATGGTGCGAAATAGGCGAAATAAACACTATTGTTCGCTGGCAAATAATCAATCTTTAAAACACCATCTTCATATTCAGTCGGTACCCTAAACCACTCTACCTTGTCATATGAAGCGCAAACATGGTAATTCTCCCAACCTCTAGAATAAGAGGATTCTCCTGCATTTAAAATTGAAATTTTACATTGAATATCTAATGCTCCTGTCAATCTAAAATGGAACCACTGAAAGAAGTCTGAATTTGTATCCTTTCTAATGTTCAATTTTATATCTCCTTTTTCATCAATAGAGACAACTTCTATATTTCCACTATCAAAATTTGAGTTAATTTTCATATTTAATGTACTTAATTTTTATCTTTTTTGATGTTGATAAATTTAGCAATTAAACGTCTAAATTAAAGGTTGAAAATTACTTTTTTGTTTTCAATTTTTTAAGAAGGTCTTGCATTTCACCTAATTTTGTTTCTAAATCTTCGAGATGCATTTCCGAAGTTTTTCCCTCTTGACTTTCAGATAATTGCATTTCAGCTTTAGCTTCATCCATTCCTGTCATTATAACTCCAATAAATAAATTTAGAAAGATCATTGTTCCGATTAATACAAAAGAAACAAAGAAAATTACTGAACCTGCAGGGTTTGGTGTCGAATTTAAACAAATGTCTAGGTTCCCATCATATCCATAGTTTTCACACCCAAACATATTAATGTACATAATATCCGTCCAATCTTCTAGTGTAACAACCCGAAATAAGGACAACATTGATGTTTGCAAGTTTTCAAAATGAATGGGATCGTTTTCCCCAAAAAAGAAAACTCCTGCCACAGCATAAATGTAGAAAAGGAGGAGTAAAAGAACTGAAACATAGCCCATTGAAGGAATACTCTTCAATAATGCACCAACTAACATCTGAAGTTTTGGTAATGCCTTAATTAATTTTAATACCCTAAGTAATCTCAATAATCGAAGGATTGCGACTGAACTTCCTCCAAATGGTAAAAAAGCTGCTGCAACAATAATGAAATCAAATATATTCCAAGCATCCTTAAAATAATTCCATGGTTTATTCCCTTCGGCAATTAGCTTAACCAAAATTTCAAGAATGAAAATACCCAGTACAATTATATTGAGTGTTTCAAGTATTTCTTCGTTTCTTTCAGAAAATTTAGGATAAGTTGCTATTCCAACAAGTACCCCAGCAACAATAATTGCAAAAGTCACAAAATTTTGAAACCATTTAGACTTTGAAATACTTTGACATAATTTTACCATATCTCTTTTTTTTGGATGGTAAAATTATAATTATTTTTCAAAAAAAAAGCCATTTTCACAAGTGTGTGAAAACGGCTTTTTAACTGAAATTTAATGGTTTAACTAATGTGAATCTTTCTTAAGTAATTCAGGATATTTTGCTTTAAAGCTATTCAATCTAGGTACCGAAACCGCTCTAATGTATCCTTGATTTGGATGAAGTCTTTCATAATTTTGATGATAATCTTCACCCATCCAAAATTTTTCAAATTCCATAATTTCGCTTGCTACTTTATAACCTTCTTTTGTTAGCTCTGCAACTTTTTCATCAATGATTCCTTTTTCTGCATCATTTTGATAAAAAATAATACTCCTATATTGACTTCCTCGATCATTCCCTTGACCATTCACTTGTTCTATATTTTGACTTCCATAATATACTTCGACCAATTCTTTAAAGGAAATAATGTTTTCATCATACAAGACTTCAACTGCTTCTGCGTGACCAGTTGTCCCTGTATTTGAAGCTTCATACGTCGGATTTTCAGTATGCCCTCCAGAATATCCATTATATACTTCATGCACTCCTTTTACACTTTCATATATCGCTTCGACACACCAAAAACACCCACTTGCAAAATAAGCTCGTTGATATTTACTTTCATCTTTTTTTTCCATCATTTCTCCACTTGTGCCCTCTTCTGCTGAAGTACTTTGACAAGCTGCTGTGACAAAAAAAGTTCCAATCGCTACCCCCCCTATTAATAGTGCATTCTTAAACATAATTTTCAATTTTTATTCTCAGTCGCAAAATTAATAATTTACTTACATTCTTATGCCTAAAATGATGTTAATATATTCTCTTTTAGATTAAAACACGGTTAAATTATCTATCTTAACAGCAAATTATGAAATTTACCGCGTTAAATTTAAAAGATGAGCTTCTAGAAGCGTTATCTTATATGGGATTTGAGAATGCTACACCTATTCAAGAAAGGGCGATACCATTAATCCTAAACAACAATGACCTAATCGCATGTGCTCAAACAGGAACTGGTAAAACAGCAGCTTTTGTGTTACCGATTTTAAATAAGTTAGCAGGGCGTCAAGAATCTGCTGCTGATACACTTATTATTGTGCCAACAAGAGAATTAGCTATACAAATCGAACAACAAATTCAAGGACTTTCCTATTTTGTTTCTGTAGGTTCTAAAGCTGTCTATGGAGGCGGTGGAGGAAAAGATTGGGAAGATCAAAAGAAAGCTTTAACTGGTAATACAGACATCATAGTAGCAACACCAGGTAAATTACTTTCTCACCTAAAAATGGGGTATGTCAATTTCAAACAAGTAAAGCATTTGGTTTTAGATGAAGCAGATAGAATGCTTGACATGGGCTTTTTTGAGGATTTGACTAAGATAATTTCGTATCTGCCAAAATCACATCAAACACTTTTATTTAGTGCTACTATGCCGAGTAAAATAAAAGTTTTAGCAAAGAAAATTTTGGTTAATCCAAAAGAGATTACACTTGCTGTATCAAAGCCTGCAGAAGGAGTTAAACAAAATGTATATTTGACTTTTGATGCTCAAAAACCACCTGTACTAAAATATATTTTAGAAGAAAGGACTGAATATGATAGCATCATTATATTCACGTCAGCAAAAAGTAAAGTCTCCGAAATCAATCGATACCTCCGAAAATCAGGATTTAAATCAAAAACGATATCTTCAAACTTAGATCAAAATCAACGAGAAGAGGTTTTACGCGAGTTTAGAGCAAAACGATTACGAATACTTGTAGCTACAGATGTTATGTCACGCGGAATTGATATAAAAGAAATTAATATGGTTATCAATTATGATGTCCCTCATGATGCTGAGGATTATGTTCATAGAATTGGTAGAACTGCTCGAGCAAACACAAAGGGAGAAGCGTTTACTCTTGTCAACCCCAAGGATTTCCATAAACTCAGAAAAATTGAGCAATTAATTGAATCTGAAGTACCAAAACTTAAATTACCTGAAGAGTTCGGTGAAGCACCTGTTTGGAAAAGTAAATCTTCTAAGCCCCGCTTTAACAAGCATAAGAAAAAACGATTCAACAAGAAAAAAAGCAATCCAACAAAATCTCAAAACGTAGCAAAAGGAACAAAAAAGTCGTAAAACTAGTTGATTAAACTATGTTATACGAGTTTGAAACATCCCCATAAATAATCCAGTCGCCATTTTTCGAGCTGCATTTTTTGCTTTTAAGGCATTGTCTCCATAAAAATTAGCGTCTATTGTTTTAAACCATAATTCTAGCCACCGCCCAAAATGTTTTTGCATAATCAAGCAGTCATTCTTCTCATCTACCCTTCTGTGTTTTTCCATTGGGTTTCCCTTGAATTTTGGAATTCCAAATAGATTCGTTTCCCAAAAATCTGTTAACCGTAATATATGTTGAGGCCATTCTTTTTTGGAAATTGTAATATCGAAAATTGGGCCAATAAAATCATCTTTACGAATTTCTCTATAAAAACTGGGTACTAAATGAAAGATATCCTCACGTGTCATAACAATCTCTTTTACCTAAATATTTTTCTATTAATAATTTTTAATTGATTCAATTTTTCCATTTTTTTAACTGTTCTTATTACAGTCTCGACACGAAGCCCTGTCAAATCAGCAATTTGCTGGCGTGTTAGCTTTACTTCATATGTAAAATCACCTTTTACTTTGTAAATATTATTCTTTAGATAATCAATTAATGTCAAGATTCTATGAATTGGCAACTGAGATGATATTTCAGAAGCCATTAGTGCCTTATAATAAAGACGATCGGCAAGAGTTTTTGTAAATTCTAAGTGAATTTCAGGGTTTTCTTGTAACAAGGTATGGAAAAACTCTTTAGATAATCTCCAAATCATGCTTTTATTAATTGAGGTAGCATTAGCTGGATAAGGGAAATTTCCAAAAAGTGGTGGCTCGCCAAAACTTCTTCCTTCAGAGAATATGCCTTGAATAAATTCTTTTCCTTCAGAATTATAATTATTCATTTTAATATCACCTTTTTCTACTTGAAAATAGTAGACAGCTTGTTCTCCTTGAAAAAAAATCATTTCATTTTTCGCATAAACTTTACGAGTAGCTCCATATTTCTTTAAAATTTCCAAATCAATCATAAGACAAAGTTACTTGAAACTAAATTCATGTTTCATGATTCAAATCATATTTCTTTATCAATGTTTAATCGAAATTTGTATAAACATTAAACTATAATAATTATGAAACTGTTTGAACAAATCCATAATGAATCGTTTTGGGAAAATTTAGAATACAATCGATATGGGGTAACACCAATTACATTAATTTTTCAGTGTTGCTTGGCTTCAGTAGCAGTATGCTACGTATTAGGCTTAGATTCAATAACTGTACAATTTATCTTACTTTCTTTTATTTCTTTTTCCACAATGGCTGCTAATGCGGCAACGATAATGTTATTATCAATGAAATCTATTTTATACTTATTTGCTATCTCAGTTTTCATCTCTGTAATTAGTCTTATTTTTTGCCTGGTTTTAAGCTAATAAACTATGCTTTTTACTTGGAACAATTTATTTTCAAATTTCTCGATTTGATTCTGAAAAAATGAGAAAAAAAAGCGAATGAAAGTACATAAGTAATTAATTACATAATTCCCGCAAACCAATATTTTTAAAGGAAAGTAGTCAAATTCTTTCTGTTTTATTAGAAAAAACATCCGTATTTTTACATTTCATTCTTACCTAAATTATTATGAAGTGTTGGTATTGTCCTGTAGTCTTATTTTCTCTTTTATCCCTGACAGGTTTTTCGCAACAAAAAAAATACCAAGGTCTATTATGGGAAATCTCAGGAAATGGACTTGAAACACCAAGTTATCTATACGGAACAATGCATGTATCCAACAAGCTAGCATTCAATGTAAGTGATTCATTTTACTTTTGTTTAGATCGGGTTCAAGGAGTAGCATTGGAATCATCTCCAGCAAATTGGATTGAAGATTATCGTGAGCTTGGAGCTTTTGGAGGCGGTAATTTCTCTTATGAAGACTTCTACAACAGGGCTTTTACAATTTCTGAAGCAAAAACAAATGCTACCTATAATTTATTAGACAATAAGAACAGCTTAATGAATCAGATTTTGTATCGATTCAACCCTGGAAATGCTGATTATCAAGAAAGTACTTTTTTAGACATGTTTATTTATCAGGCCGGTGCTAAAAATAGCAAATCTATTTATAGCTTAGAAACATTGAATGAAGTGCTCGACCTTTCATTAAAAGCATCAACACCGGACAAAGACAAATTAACGGATAATAATCGCAATAATTATTTGAATGAAGATCGTCAAGGAAAAGTAATCCTACTGGAAGAAGCATACCGAAGAGGAGATTTAGATCAAATTGATTCATTAAGTAAATCGAACACCCCTACTTCAGTTTATCACGACTATTTTATTGTTGAACGGAATAAGAATATGGTAAGACGCATGGATTCTATATTTCATACCAATTCGCTTTTTATTGGGATTGGTGCAGCTCATCTACCAGGAGATGAAGGAGCTATAGCCCTTTTAAGAAACCTTGGTTATAAAGTAAGGCCTGTTAATCCAAAATCTACTGGGAAATCGCATAAAATGAGAAAAAAATTGGAGAGTCTTTACCGCCCGATTAATTTTAGTAAAGCAAGTACCGAAGATGGTTTCATCTCTGTTTCTGTTCCGGGGAAATTATATCAAATGCCAAGTAGAACAAGGGATAAAATTGAATATTTAAGTCCTGAGCCTATAAATGGTGGTTATTTTAGTATTGTTAGGCAATTTACGTTTGGACCCATTTTCAATAAGGACGAAGCGTATTATAAAGCGACCTTTGATAGTTTATTGTATATCGCTACTCCCGGAGAACTTATCAAAAAAGAAGATATCGCTATAAATGGTCATAGCGGTTATCGAATTTTGACGAAAACAAGCAAAAATGCCTATGTAAACTACAATGTTTTTTTCACCCCTACTGAAATTGTTGTTTTTAAAGGTTTTGGAATCACTGATTATATCCAGAAAAACGAACCTAAAGCTTTTTTCAATAATATTAGTTTAGGTAAAAATCATTCGAATTGGAATGAAATTCAACCTAAGTTTGGTGGGGCTAAATGGAAAATGAAAGGGTTAGTTACAGGTCAAGATATGATTGACGGACTGGAAAATGTAAATGTAGAACCACTTTATCAATCTTACGATAATGACAATGGCGATTACTACCTTGTTATGCGCTATGCATTCAATGATCTTGATTTTATTGAAGAAGATTCATTTGACTTAGCATATTTAGGTGAGCGATTTGGAGCAAAACTAGATTACGAAGTCAGTTCGAGCAAATTCTATCCAAATAAAAGATATACGCACATTCGTCAAACCTTAATGCCTGAAGATGGAAAGCAGGATGGTAAGAAATCTTTACAAGTAAAAATCATTACAAAAGGAGGGCATTATTATTTGATGACTACTACGGCACAGGATGAAAATGCGCGAACATTCTTTGAATCGTTCGAACTTACTGATTTTCCTTATACAGATCAATTTGAAACCTATACAGACACCAATTTATATTATACTGCAGAAACGATCCTTGAAAAAGAAGCAAAAGGATTTGGCGGACAAAATGGATATTACGCTCAAGAGGAAGAGGAAGAAGATCTTAATTATCGCTCTTCTAACGAGTCGAACTATCATTTTATGCCAAAGACAGGCGAATCTATTTATGTTGGTTACCTAAAGTATAATAATTACGACGGTGCTGAATCTGTAAAAGATTTTTGGGATTATCGCACAAAACGATTAACGAAAGAAAATGGTTTAATTATTCAAAATAAAATTTCAAGTGATAGCCTGGAAAAAGATCAACGTTTATCATTTACTTTAGTTGATACTGGAAGTTCGAAAGGAATAATGACACTGCTTTGGCTACATCATGGCGTTCAATATACTGTACAATCCTTAATTGACACGGTTACAGGCCCATCAGAATATGTACAACGTTTCTTTGATACATTTAAACCTATGGACACCTTAATTGGGCGAGATATTTTCGAAAATAAACCAGATATTTTTGTTCAACATGTAGAAGGTAAAGATAGCCTTGAACGTATTAACGCAATTAAATCTATCGAAACCATTGACTTTAAAGAAAAGGATGTAAGTGGAATTACGCAAGTATATAAAACTTATGAGTTTGAAGAAGAAACGGAACAGAAGTATCGCGAAGATTTAATCATGTCTTTAGGGAATATTGAAGTCCAAGAAGCCTATGATTTTTTATATGGTATTTATGATTCGAATAATTTCAATTCTGATTTGCAATTTATTGCCCTTAAATGCTTTTCATATACTGAAACAAAGGAAGCTTATGATGCAATTAAAAAGCTTCTTCTGACAAACCCACCGTTTACAGAAAAAAACAATAAATTATTCTTTTTTGATAATTTATATGATTCGCTCGAACTATCCAAAAATTATTTTCCAGAAATGTTAGACCTTGTTCAATATCCTGACTATCATCCGCATATTATGGAGCTTTTAGCTACAGGTTATTTAGAAAAAGTCTATGATTTTAATCATTTCAATACTAGAAAGTCTTCTATTTTCCGAAACGCGAATATTGAACTAAAAAGAACAGTTGCGAATCAGAGAAATAAAAATGAATCAAATTATGGTTATCGAGCAAACAATCAATTTGATCCTTATCACAATTTATTTTTGGACTATTATACCTTAATGTGTGGGTTTAAAGCAAATGGAGAAAAGGAAGTTGATCATTTTTTTGAGGATATTTACCGTATTGATGATCAAAAATTTGTTGTAGAATCTGAAATTATTCATCATAAATTGGGATTGACCGTCGATACTGCAAAGCTCAATGAAGCTTCTAGAGACATTAAATACCGTGTTTGGGTGTACAACCGATTAAAAGAGAATGATATGTTGTCTTACTTCGATTCAAGCATTACACAAAAGGATATGGCTTATGCTTTATTGTATAACAATGATTTTGATGAAGAAAAAGATACTGTTGCCTTTGTTGAAAAACATGTCATCAATAATGGCAAAGAAGAAGGTACAGTTTATTTTTTCAAACGAAAAACTGAAAAGACTAAAAATTGGATGATTGATTATGTTGGAATGATGCCTGTCGACAATAGTAGTTTCAAAACAGAAGGACTCGAAACCAAAAAAGGGCTTGCGGTTAAGGATGAATCAGAAACCAATACAACTATTGAAAAAACGATTGAGATTTTTGAAATGAAACACCGTAATAGAGTTGAATTAACTCCTTATAACTTTGGTGGTTTATTTGATGGGCTCTTTTAACAACGATTCTTTCCTCCATTTCTTTAGAAACTAAAACTCACAATTGATTAAAAAAAATGTCCCGATCACTTGGCGAATGATCGGGACTTTATGAAAAAATCTATTATTTCTGCTTTACGCTTACTTAATGAAAAAATAATAGCTCGGTTAGGAACAAGGTTCCAATTTCTTATTTAATTTTTTATCAATTCTTTTACGCTTTATTAGTAAGACACATAATTTGAGAAAAAGTTACACAAAAATTGAAAAAAAATTCATTTAATCTTCTTTTCACTCTATTTAATCTACTAAACTGATCTAATTATCATTAACTCGTTTTCTAGTAACCGACAAATTTTATACCAAATGTTTTAAATTATCGCTTAATAAATTGTTTAACGATTACTTCGTCGTTTGTGGTTGCCTTAATGAAATAATTTCCTGAAATAATTCCACTCAAATCTATCTTCGAAGACGGATTTTTTATTTTCAAGATAATTTGCCCTTGAACATTTACAATCTCTAATTGGCTAATTACCACATCCTTTTTGGAAACGATTGTTAAATCGTTTTTGACAGGATTAGGAAAAAGAAAAAGATCAGTTGAATTCTCATTAAGCTCATTTTCGTTAATTGAAACAAAATCAGATTGATAATCAATGTTCAAAACGGGAGCAAAATCTGGATCATCAATTCCAGAAAAATTAAGTGTCCCTCCTACTTCTTCGTTAGCTAAAATTACAAACTGTATATTTTCACTTCCATTAATTAGAGGTAAAAATGTTTCTGGTAAATCAATTCGGATCCAATCAGAATCAACTTCATTTTTTCCAAAAACACATGCCGTAGCTTCAATATCTCCATCTTCAGAAAAATCAGTCATTTCAAGCTCCTCAGAAGCTCCAAAATTTCCAATTTTCATTCGAACTGTAATATTTTCTCCAACAGGGTTCGCTCCTGTAAGGGATTCTCTTCTTAGGAATAAACTCGCTTTAGAAACTACTGTATCTTCAATTTCTCCAATTGTACTAAATTCCAATACCGTTGCAAATTCATTTCCTCCATCATCTCCAACGCGCAAAAGATCACTAATCTCACCTGAAGAAGAAACACTACCAATAGCAGAGGCAGATTCAGCTATAAAATGAGCTTCATCCATTAAAAACTTATGATAAAATTTTTGTGTCTGATAATCAAGCATGTTAAAATACCCATCTTCTGATAGATGGAAGCAATCTCTAAAAAGACCATAATCACGCATTGATATTTTTGGTGAAGGATATGTAACATCACCTGATGGTAATGGTTGAAAAAAAGGAGGGTATGATCCTCCAGGAGGAACACCTAACGGCTCTTCTTGTCCATAAATATATTGCATTAAACCAGGCACATTAATAAATTCAATTTGATCATCTCCACTAGCTTCTATCAATAACCTATTCGAAAAATCTTCTAATAGTTCGTTCAATTGCTCAAACGTAGGAAATCCCATATCCTCCCATGTTCCATAAAATGGATGACTCATTTCAAAAGGAGTTGCATCAGCAATTACTTCGGCAAAATTTGCATACATATACCCGCTGTAAAGGATACTAATTCCCGGACGCGTTTCTTTTATAAAATCAATAATACTAATTGTATTGTCAAAGGTTTCTTCATATAATTCTTCAGTTTCTGTCTCAGTAAAATCTACATTCCATTCACCTAAAAAATCATTTCCGGCAATGCTTAAATGAACGACTTTAATGCTTGGATTTTCATCCAACTGTTTTTTTATCTCAGCAAGTCGTTCAGCTTCTAAAAAATCCTTTGTTTCTGCACCGTTAACAACTAATGTTGCATTGCTATTAAATGTATAATTTGAATGTCCCCAATGATCTAACACTTTATCAAAAGTCGTATCATTTCTTAGAAAGAATGCCCAACTATCTCCAACTAGTAAGATTTTTTCTTCTGTATTTTCTGCGCACTGCGCGTTAGCGTTGTTTACAGAAAAAAAGATGAGAATAAAGAAGTATATATTTTTCATGTGGTGTGTTTTCACCACTAATTTAACGATTTTTTAGCCGAATCACCTATAAAGTTAATAGGATATAAGGATCGTATTAAATACCGTTAATTAAAGTGACTTAATCATTTCGAAATTTTTCTCTTCTGATCCACTGTCAAATTTCTTGATATAAGTGCCAACAATTTCAAAATCGTTTGATTGATAAAACCTAATTGCGCCTTGATTTTCTTGGAGAACAATTAATTCGATTTTTTTCAACTTTTTTTCTCTCGCTTCTTCTACAATCCAAGTAATAATTTTTCTTCCAAACCCCTTCCCTCTGCTATCTTTACACAAATATAACTTACTAAGATTGATATGATCTTTCAAAAAATCAAGCCCAATATAACCCACTAATTTTTCACCTGAAAAAATAAAGTAATACTCATACGTAGATCGAATTTGCTCTTTGATTGCGTCAACACTTTGGTGTTCATCTAGATATGCATCTATATGTGATTTTCTAACATAAGGAGCATAATCAAAATGCATCAACTCGTAAGCCAATGCAGCTATTTCATGAATCTCTGTATCGCTTGTTACTTTCTTATAATTAAGCATCAAAGGTTTATCTAGCTCCTTCTCCTCTAACAACAATTGTATCTGTTACTAGTCCTCCCATGTCTGAAACTAAACTGCTCGTTTGAAAACGCAATACTTCTGCAGTAAAAATTCCACTTCCAGAAAAATTGATTCCATCTCCAGACCCAGGACTAGCTGCTTGTTCTGGAATATCTAAGAAAAAATCTTCATCAGCACTACCCGAATGTATAAAATTCGCTCCCCACATATTATCTATGTTAAGCGCTTCAGAAATTCCTGCTCCACCACCAATTGCGATTTCCATTGTATATGTTCTAGTCGCTTGAAAAAAACCATTCAAGAATACTGAATCTTTGATCAAATAATTTCCTGTCACTAATAACCTAGGATCTTCCGGTGGATATTCACACGTACCATCATCTACATTTGCTTCTGCATTAAAGTTAAGTGCAGTTAAATCCGTACACCCTGGCTTTTCACAACTGTAAACAACTAATGTAAAAGCAAAGAATAATAGACCAATTTTTTTCATATCTCTTATTTTATAAGTCAGCTGCAGAAGCAATCATTTCTGCTATATCTAGCACCTGAACATCATTTTCTTTATTAAAATTTTTCACGCCATCCGTCATCATAGTGTTGCAAAATGGGCATCCTGTTGCTATAATATTTGAACTTGTAGCTAATGCTTCTTCCGTGCGTTCAATATTTATCTCTTTATCTCCTTTTTCGGCTTCTTTAAACATTTGAGCTCCACCTGCACCACAGCAAAGTCCTTTTGCTTTACAACGCTTCATTTCAACCAACTCAGCATCTAATTTAGTCAATAATTCTCTAGGCGCCTCGTAAACATCATTTGCACGTCCTAAATAACAAGGATCATGAAATGTAATTTTCTTCCCTTTAAATGAACCACCTTCAACTTGTAATTTTCCAGTTTTTAATAAATCTTGGATCAGTTGCGTATGATGAATAACTTCATAATCCCCTCCCAACTCAGGGTATTCATTTTTCAAGGTATTAAAACAATGTGGACATCCTGTTACTATTTTTTTTATTTCATAACCGTCCAAAACTTGAATGTTCATCATGGCTTGCATCTGAAACAAGAATTCATTTCCCGAACGTTTAGCAGGATCACCAGAACAGGATTCTTCAGTCCCTAAAACAGCAAATTTAACGTCACATTTGTTCAATATTTTAACAATAGCCTTTGTGATTTTTTTTGCTCTATCGTCAAAACTACCAGAGCAACCTACCCAAAACAATACATCTGGTTTTTCACCTGACGCCATCATTTCTGCCATTGTTGGAACTTTTAATACACTCATCAATTTCGTTTTAAGCTTTAATTTACATTTTAGGCTTCATCTTTCCAATTTAATCGATCTGTTGGAGAGAATTGCCAAGGTGCTTGGTTATTTTCAATATTTGTATTCATTGTGGCTAATTCTGAAGGCATTTTAGATTCTTCCATAACCAAATAACGTCTCAAGTCCATTATTATCTCTAATGGATCAATATTCACTGGGCAAGCCTGTACGCATGCATTACAACTTGTACAAGCCCATACTTCTTCTTCTGAAACATAATCTCCTAAAAGTGATTTTCCGTCGGAAAAATCTTTTCCATTTTTGCGAATGCCATTTCCAACTTCTTCTATCCGATCTCTTACATCCATCATAATTTTACGTGGAGATAGTTTTTTCCCAGTAATATTCGCTGGACATTCTGAAGTACAACGCCCACACTCTGTGCATGTGTATGCATTCAATAAATTCACCCAAGTTAAATCTTGAACATCTTTTGCTCCAAACCTTTGCGGTGTAGCATTAGGATCAATTTCTGGTACAGCATAAGGATCGGCATTTGGATCTAGCATCAATTTAACTTCATTTGTAACACTTTCCATATTCGTAAACTGCCCTTTAGGCTTAAGTTTAGAATAAAATGTGTTTGGAAAAGCCCATATGATATGTAAATGTTTTGAATAAGGTAAATACATTAAAAATGTTAATACCATTAAAATATGTCCCCACCAACCAATTCTTTCTAATAAGTGAAGTGTATCTAATTCAAACCCTCCAAAAATGGCAGGTCCCATCCAAAAACTCACTGCAAATCCATATGATTCGCCAGTAAGTGTTTTATGAATTACCTCATCTGTACCATTCATTGTAAATATACAAACGACCAGTACAAATTCTAAGTAAAGAATAATATTCCCATCCAGTTTAGGCCAACCATTCATTTCACTTTTCGTAAAACGCGGAAGTTTCAACAAGTTTCTTCTTGATAAAAATGCAAATGTTGCAATCAATGCCAAAAGAGATAATATTTCGATTAAACTAATTGTAAATGTATATAAGCCTCCTAAATATGGTTGGAAAAACCTATGCGTTCCAAAAGATCCATCAACTATAATTTCAATTAATTCTATTTGCGTAATAACAAAAGCAGCATAGATAAAAATATGCAACACTGCCGCAATAGGTCTTGCTGTCATTTTAGATTGACCTAAAGCAACTCGAATCATTGTTTTCCAACGTTCTTTTTTATTATCCGAACGATCTTCATCCCTTCCTAATCGGATATTTGCAATAATTTTTCTGACATTAAAAGCGAAAAAAGCTCCTGAACCTAATAAAACAATTATAAAAATGATGTTACTGACAATTTCCATTTGTTATTTTAAATTGTAAATCCTGAAAATAAAGGTGTGTTTAATTTGCAATGTTCTTCAATTTTTGCACTTCATTGGTTGTAAATTGTCCTTTATTTTTTCTTCCAAACAATGAAAAGTGAACGTATTTAGAAGGATTCGCTTCCATATCATCTAGAAGATTTTGGATTGATTGATTTGTCTCAACTAATTCATTGTGTAAACTATCTGTATGTAGTAATTTACCTAAAGAACCATTCCCTTCATTTACATTTGCTAAAACACCATTTAATTCAGTTAAAGTAGATTTCGTTTCATTAATAAGGTCTTTTAAATCCGAGTCAGCAAGTGTATCGGAAATCGCAGAGATATTATCAATCGTATTGGATATTTGTTCTGATTTATTTGCTAAGTTATCTGTTACTGCTCCAACATCTTTAAGAATGGCATCAACCATATCTGTTTCTTTTGTTATTAACAAACTCAAATTGTCTGCTAAATCAGCAAAAGTACCAATAGCATCCCTTACTTCGTACAAACTTTCATCAATTGTATATGCCGCACTTGTATCCCAAAAAGCATTAACAGAAACAATAATTGATTCAACAGATCCGATCAATTCTTCTGTTTTCTTTTTAAGAGGTAAAACCTGTTCATTAATTTGTTCCTGAATGGATACTTCTATTGAAGCAATCATAGTGTCTCCATCCTCAAAATAATTCATCTCAACTTGAGGATTTCGATCTAATTTTAAGTCCAATGCTTTTGTCCCTAAGATATCTGAACTGATTAATTCAATTTCAGAACTAAATGGAATTTGAAGCTCTTTGTTGCTAATAGAAAAACGAACCAATATACTATCGGTATAATTCGGATGTAATCCAACACTTTCGACTTGACCAATCTTTAATCCATTTAACTGAACTTCATTGGAAACTTCTAATCCAGAGGAATTTGAGAAAACAGCATACAATTCTTTGTCTTTTCCAAAAATTGCACCTCCCTTTAGAAAGTTTACACCTACAAATAGAAGAAGTAGTCCTAAAACTACTAAAAGACCTACTTTAAATTCCTTTGATACCTTCATTTCTATTCTCTAATTATCCTTATTGGTTTACCCTTAACGGAGTTGCTAAAATAGTGGAAAAAATTGATTGAAATTAATTTTCAGTCATTTTAATCGCTTTTTCAATACTGATTCTTTCATTTCCTTTAAATGCAACGACAAATGCATTTTCAAAGCCTTTTTCACGCATTTCTACTTTTAATTTTTTAGCAGGCTCAACCTGTTCAAAAAGACCAACAGTATATTTGTGTAAGTCATTGTTTTTATATTCCCAAACAGGCATCCCACGAAAACGGGAATCATTTAATGATAATTTATCAGATGTCGTTGCAATTTGTACCCTGAAAACAATTTTTTCAGGATTTTGCTTAAGAACATCATTATCAACACCGTAATCCGGTGGTTCACTTTGGTCATAATTTGTAGATTGATCTGCTGATTCATAATATTTTTTATACTTCTGAAATGCTGTAAAAATAGAATTTGCCATTTTCGTTTGATTTGCCGTATCTGCTAAAAACTTTTCTTCTTCTGCATTGGTTAAAAAACCTGTTTCAATTAAAACACTTGGCATAGTCGTTTTATACAAAACCAAAAAACCTGCTTGCCTCACTCCTCTACTCGCTCTTCCTAAACTAACAAATTCATTTTGAATACGTGCAGCAAATTCAATACTATGATTTAGAAAAACACTTAATTGTAATTGTCTCGCTATAATGGCATCAGCGGAAAGTTTCTCGTACTTGCTTTGACTATTTTCTTCAAATTCAATTGCTGCATTTTCCCGTTCTGCTATTTTCCCCTGTGCCTCAGTTTTATGTAATCCTAAAACATACGTTTCGGCACCAAAGGCAGTAGAAGGTCCTGCATTGGCATGAATACAAATAAATAAGTCGGCTTTATTCCGATTTGCAATACTAGCCCGTTCATCTAATTCTATAAAAACATCAGTTTTACGTGTATAAATTACCTTAATTTCAGGGAAATTCTTTTCAATATATGCTCCTACCTTTAGGCCAACCGCAAGTGTTACTTCTTTCTCTTTTGAATGCTTTCCATGACACCCAGGATCTTGTCCACCATGTCCAGGATCAATGACTACCGTCTTAATTCCCCTCAATGCAGTATCAAATTGAGACATCAACGTTTTAGAAAAAAATAACGTGATACACAATATAAATGTTTTTGAAATGTTATATGCCTTTGAACCCATCTGACTTAAAAAATTATAGATTTGTCAATCATTTCTAAAAGGTATAACAAAGTTAAGACCAAAAGTTGCAAAGAACCATTAACATAAACTTAGTTTTCAATTTGTCATTGTTGATAATGACATTGTTTTACGGAAATTTTGCTTTTTGTCAGTTTACTGGAGAGTCTTCTAGTAGTGGCTTAGATTCTCCTGTCAGGTATGAAGCTACAGATTCTATAGTAGCAGATATTCCAAATGAAATTGTAAGACTTTATGGTAAAGCAAATGTAAAATACCAAGACATTGATTTAAAAGCTGACTTAATTGAAATTGATCTTAAAACGAATGAAGTTATTGCGAAGTACACTTTGGATAGTTTGGGAAATCCTCAGGGAAAACCAATTTTTTCTTCTGCTGGAGAAGAAAGTACTTGCGAATACATCAAGTACAATTTTGAAACAAAAAAAGGATTTGTAAAGGAAATTCGTTTGCAACAGGGAGAAGGTCATATTCATATGGCAGAATCAAAAGTGCACCCAAATGAGCACATTCATTTTAGAAATGGAAAGTTTACCACTTGTGATAGAGAAGATCCTCATTTTAATTTTAGACTTACGCGCGCTATAATAGTTCCTGAAAAACGCGTTGTTACTGGTCCTGTTTATTTAGAAGTCCTTCATGTACCACTTCCTATTGCTGCTCCTTTTGGTTTTTTTCCCAACACAGAATCGAAAAAAGCAGGATTAATTATCCCAAGGCTTGCTAATAACAATCAATTTGGTTTTGGACTGGAAGATATCGGCTATTATATTCCCTTGGGCCAAAATTGGGAGACAAAATTTTATGGAAGTATTTTTACTACTGGAAGATGGGCTGCTCAAAACATTACAAATTATCTCGTTAAATATAAATATAGAGGGGGCGTAAGTGTTCGTTTTGAGCAATTTAGAGGAAAGTTTTATGACACAAATATTTCTAACAAGTGGACGTTAGGCTGGAACCATACGCAAGATCCTAAATCGCACCCTTCGTTGCGATTCACTTCAAACATTAATTTTGTATCTGATAATAACGCGCAAACCAGTTTGGATGCCATTAATCCAAACTTTTTTAACAATACTTTTAATTCTAGTATTAAAGTTGATAAAACTTGGCGACTTGGCCAATTTAAAGGAACTTCAGGTATTCAAACATCCCTTCAGCAAAATTCTTCAAGTCAAAATTATACGCTCGAATTACCGCGTTTTAATCTATCCGTAAGTCGGTTTGATTTAGGGGTTTTGCGTAAATCTAAAATTGGAGAGAAATGGTATGAAAAAATTAATGTCACTTACAATGTTAACGCCAGAAATTCAATTGTTGCAGGCGATAGTATCTTCAATTTTAATAATATTGATCAAGTTGCCAATTCAGCTCGAAACGGTGTAATACACGAAGCTGTAGTTCGATCTAATTTAAGGTTGTTTGGTGGAAGATTTGTTTTTACCCCTTCTTCTACTTATCGTGATTTTTGGAACTTTCAAAGTGAAGATCGTGTTTGGAATCCGATTACACAACAAGTTGACACAACTGAATTTAGAGGATTTAGAAGTTCCCGAGATTTAGCCATTGCTGGAAATTTAAGTTCTAATTTTTTTGGTTATTACAAGTTTAAAGGAAAAGCACAAACAAAATTTAGGCATGTAGCTACACCGAATATTAATTTCACCTATCGCCCTGACATTGGAATTCATGAAGAAATCCAAGTAGATACTTTAGGGAATTTGAGTTACTATTCTCCATTTAATCAAAGTTTATATAGAGAAAGAGCTCAAGGATCTTCAGGTACAATTTCTTTTGCATTGAACAATACGTTGGAAATGAAGAGAAGAACAAAAAATGATACCATTAACCAAACGTTCAAATCGTATAAGTTGGTGGATGCTTTTTCAATCAATGGTGGATATGATTTCCTGAGAGACTCATTACAATTAAGTAATCTATCGTTGGCTTTTAGAACGTCTCGTTTTTTCAATATTTTTAGTTTTCAGTCTAATGGTTCATTTTCGCCATATGCTTGGGATAATATAACTGGCGTTAGCAATAGTGATTTTGCTTTTTCAAATGGACAAGGTCTAGGTCGTTTTCAAAATGCAAGAGGTGTTTTAAATGCGAATTTCACTAATAAAAAAGGAAGAAAAAAGCAGCAAGAAAATGAAGATAACGCGGAGGGTGATGCCAATGCAACGGCAATTGTAACTGATCCAAAATTCATTGATTTTGATATCCCATGGACTGTTAACTTATCTTATAATATAACTTATACTAGATTATCAAGTGTTAATCTAGTAAGTGAATTGGTTGATACATTTAATCTAATGCAAACCATTGATGCAAATGGCAATGTTAATTTTGGCAAAAAATGGAAGTTGGATTATTCTGTGAGATATGATATTCAGCAGGCAGAATTAAATGAATTTACCTTAAGTTTATGGCGTGATTTGCACTGTTGGAAAACAAGTATTAATTATGTGCAACGCGGCCCATTTTTTAATTCTGAAATTCCAGATTTTCGACCAAATTGGAGTATTCTCTTTAAGATTGGTGTTAAGGCGAGCTTATTTCAAGATATTAAATACGATCATAGATTCCAGAATCCATTTCCTTTATGAGAGGCGAAATGATCATCTAAACACAGTGATAAAGCCATCAAATTCAAACACTTCATCTGTAATTTGATCCCGTGCTCTTATATACCATACATAAACTCCATCTTGAACTATTTCTCCTTTATAAGTTCCATCCCAGGATTCCTCAGGGTCGGTTGCTGTCCAAATAATTTCCCCATATCGATTAAAAACAGTCAATCTAAACTCTGTTAAATCAAATCCTTCTGCATAAACGCGCCAATTTTGATTAAAAGGGTCTCCATTTGGAGTAAAAGCATTCGGTGCATAAATAAATTCATCTTCTAAAACTTGAACTGTTCTTTTTGATGAACCAATACATCCAAATTTGGATGTTTCTGTCAAAGTTACTTCATAAGTACCAACTTCAAAACGAGGGTAAAGCACGGTTACATTATTTGTATTTCCGGCAACATTTGGAATGGCATCAGGAAAGGACCAAGAATATACACTTTCTAATTTTCGGCCAGCTATCGTAAACGTTAAATCCGTATTAAAAAAATCAGTTGGATTTTGATTAGCAAAAAAACTAGGGTCGGGTATTGGATGAATGATTACATTTTTTTCAATTGAATCCAAGCATCCTCCATCACTCTCAACAAATAATTCAATTAAGAAAGACCCACTCTCTGAAAAAGTGTAAGTTGGATTATCAACAAAACTTGTATCGCCTTCAAAAACCCAGCGTGAATCAAAGCTAGTTATACCAGAAATAGAACTTAAATTAGTAAATGAAATTGCATTTCCAAAACAAACCGAATCTGAAACATAATTAGCAATTAAACGTGTCGGTTCGATTCTATTTTTCAAGCTATCCACGCAACCATTCTCAGCTGTAACAACAAGCGTCACTTCATAAACTACTGTATCGCTGTAACTGTAAGTTGGATTTTGTTCATTTGCCATTCCTCCGTCACCAAAATCCCAATTCCATGAAGCAAAACTTACAGCTCCGTCAATACTGGTTAGGTCAATAAAGTTAAGCTCATGATTTGAACAAACGAGCCATGTTTCTCCAAAAGAGGTTACCCCCGTTCCTTCTAATTCAAAATCTGGAGTTGGTTTTGCAAGAATAGTTACAGAGGCATTTGCAGTATCATTGCAAGACGCATCTTCACTTACAGCAATCAATTCAACATTATATAAACCTGCTGCGCCATAAAAATGATCGGGATTTTCTTCATTAGAGGTTAAACCATCACCGAAATCCCAGCTCCAATCAACAACAGCACTTCCTCCAATTATACTTGATGTATTTGTAAAAGCACTAGAAACACCGAAACAAATGTCGTCCACATCAAAAGAAGCCTCTACAATCGTTGGCGAGTTGTAATCAATTCTTCTACAACCTCCCGACAGGTCAGTATATAAGGCAGTAAACATACCTTCGCCATATGTTATTGGCATTATTGTCTCGCTCGTTTCTCCAATTAAGGCAATCCCGTCTTGATACCATTGCCATGTTCCGCCAACTTCATCAATAGAGGCTGTCAAAACAATATCTTCTGTGCACCACCCTCCTGTTGCACCTATTGATCCAAATGTCTCAGTAGGAAGCAATGTAAATTCATCAAAATATAAATATGAATTATCAGTATCTCCATCCACTCCACACGATACACCTAATGCTACTGCATTGATATTAACAGCTGGAGTAAATTCTATATCCACTGCTTGCCACGCCCCATCAAAAGTATAAGTAACGTTAACGTCACCCAATAAATCCCAGCTTCCGATTCCTTCTGGACAAGTTGTTCCTGTCCATGGTAAATCACCACAAAAAGGAGATCCAAAAAGGTCTATTTCAATTGTTTCATTCATACCACTTGCATAAGCGGTATTAAACCGAAAAGTATAGCTCGTTCCAGCAAACAGTGGAGTTGTAGTGCAAACCCCAATATATTCTCGATATGAACCAAAAAAACTGAAAATTCCAACTAATCCTTCTCCACCACCAGGAAGCGGGAATTCTGGAGCAACAGATCCGTCGAAACCAAACTCTGAAAGACCACAAACATGGTAAAAATCAGTTGTAGCATTTGAGGCTTGAAGCCAATCATTTGCGCAGCTAACCATACCTTCTTCAATTGGACAACAAGATGTATCCTCAAATGACGCATTAGGGATTAAACTAGCGCTTATTAAACTTTCACAGTCACAGTCAGGATCATTTAAATCAACTAAACCATCAGCATCATCATCTATCGCATTATCGCATATTTCTTGTCCATAACCTCCAATGGCTATTCCAATCAAGAAAATAAATGCAAACAGTGATTTCATTTAATACTTTGTGTATACTTAAAGACTAACAAATTAAGTCTTAGGTTGTTTATAAAAGTCGTTTTATAAAGTTCTTTCTTACTAATTATCAAAAAATGCTAGCGCTTTTTCAATTGCTTTTTCTAAATCTTCTGGAAGCTTGTCTGAGTTCCATGGGTGTTGTGCACCAAAAGTATGACCGGCACCTTTAATAATTTCTAATGCCGTATTCGTCCAACGCGCTACCATTTGCCCTTCTGAAATACTCACTGCCAAATCCATATCTCCGTGAATTTGGAGAAAAGGCACTTCAAGTAATTCAGAAACTCGCTCTATATTTAAATCTTTCTTGAAATTTAGAAAATCTTCGTAGAAAGAATAATAGTGTGGCATTTCTTGTAAAGTACGACTGTTCTGAACAAAATAAACACCTTGTTCTTTCCATTCGTCCAATTCTTTGCCTGTTTTAAATCGAGAAGCAATATCACTTATGCCTGCTAATGAGATTATTTTTTTGACATTATCATTATGAATTGATGTTAAAATTGAAACCCCTCCGCCTCTACTATGTCCCAATAAATACAATGGGATATCTAAATTACATTCTGTTTCAATAATTCGAACGGTTTCATCTATAACTGTATTTAAGTCATTAATTTCAAAACTATATGTATTTTTTCCAAACGCTTCTAAATCTGGAAAATCAATTGCATTTTCAATAGTCCCGCCATTGTGTGACATATTAAATTTAACAAAACCATATTGGCTTTTCAAAAAAAAGGTTTCCACCAAATGCCAAGCTCCCCAATCTTTGTAACCTTTATAACCATGTGCAAAAATGACTACAGCTTTTGCATTTTCGGGAATCGCACAATCAAACAAACTAGGTCGATTATTACTTCCTTGATAAATTTTATTTTTAAATTCTATTAACATTCTATGCCCCTAATACGATAACTTTTTATCTTTACCGTGAAGTTAATGAAAGTTGAAAGATCAAGCTATTTTGAAACTAACTAAATATTTTCTTATCCTTATTCTCCCTTTTATTCTGGGAAATTGTGGCGCAAGTTTTGGTGAAAAATATACCAAAGGTAATTTAGAAATTTATTATACTCAAAATGTTGGTGAGCACTATGTAATCAAACTTGGAGATTACTTTGAGCAGAATGATCTCATCCAACCAAAAAAACATTCACTGCAATTAACAAGTGATTCAAAGAGTTTTATTTTAAAGATGGTTCTTAATGCTAGTTATGCTTCACTCCCTGAAGAACAATTCGAAAACCTTTCTTTGTTAGAGAATGAGATTAAAAAAAGTGTATTTAATGATTTAAATTTCAGGATTGAAGTTTGTGATATTAATTTCAATCCCATTAAAAAAAGTCAAATAGAATGAAAATATCAGCATCTATCTATTCAGATAAGGAGAATGACATTTTAGATACAATCGAAGCATTAAATGAATCGCATGTTGACCTCATTCACGTTGATTGCAATGATGATTTAAGTGTATTTGCTGACATAGAGATAATACAACAATATTCGCACATTCCAATAGACTTACACATTATTACTCCTAGTGCAGATCGCTATTATCCTGCCTTAGCTAAGTTTGATATTGACTATGTTACCTTTCAATATGAAGATTTAATTGATAAAAACTTAAAAATTCCAGAAGAATTTTCAGGGCAACTTGGATTAGCAATTACATCAAACACGCCTATTGAAGTATTTGATTCTTATGCGGATGAATTTGATTTCATTCTTTTTATGGCAACCGTACCGGGGCAAAGTGGTGGTAAATTTGATAAAATGAATTTTAGAAGGATTCGTGAATTTCAGAATAAGTACCCCTCAAAAAAAATTCACGTTGATGGAGGTGTCAACGCAGAAGTTTCTTTTATCTTAAGAAACATGGGAGCTTACGCTTCTGTATCAGGATCTTACCTTTTCAATTCTGCGAACATTAATACAGCTTTGCTCAATTTAAAATTGAATGAGATTGAATCTAATTTTTTAGTCAAAGATTTTATGCGAGGCATCAAAGAATCTCCTGTAATTTCAAAAAAAGACTTAAGCTTAGAAAACGTGCTTTCTTCGATTGATAATGGTAAATTAGGTTTTACACTAGTTTTAGAAGAAGATCAAACATTAGCAGGAATTATTGGTAATGCCGACTTAAGGAAAGGATTATTAGAAAAATTAGATAACCTAAATACACTGGATGTATCAAATATGATTAATAAGACGCCTTTAGTTATTTATGATCATTATTCAGTTTATCAATTATTGCGTTTTGTAAAAAAAGAAACGAAAACAATTGTCTATTTACCGGTTATCGATGAGAATAATAAAGCGGTAGGAACCGTTAATTTTATGAATTTAATTAAAGGAGAATTATGATTATCCACCTCAAAAAGGAGATTGGTTTAGAAAAAGCAAATAATATTGCAAGCGAAATTAGTGCTTTTCTTATTGAAGAATCAGAACAATTTGTTTTGATTACTTCTTCTGGAAAAAAAGAAGTTGATTCGAAATATGATGAATTCATTAAAGCTTCTTTTGTTTTTGAAAACGATATCCAACTTGCTTCTAGGAATTACAAAAATGAAACTAGAGAAGTAACAATTGGAAATGTAACAATTGGCGGAAACACTAAAAACACTTTAATAATCGCTGGACCTTGTTCTGTTGAATCTGAGGAGCAAATTCAAGAATCATCTGCGTTATTAAAACAATTGAATTTAACCACTTTACGTGGAGGTTGTTATAAACCACGTACTTCTCCATATAGTTTTCAGGGCCTTGGTTTAGAAGGATTGAAACTTCTAAAAAAAATGAAGGATGAACATGGTTTAAATATCATTACTGAAGTAAGAGATGCTACGCACATTCAAGAAGTAATTGAATATTCGGATGTTATTCAAATTGGAGCTAAAGCAATGTACGATCAAGGTATTTTACGGGCATGTGCTAAAACAAACAAACCTGTGCTAATTAAGCGTGGATTTGGAACAACTTTACAAGAATTTGTGCAATGTGCTGAATTTGTTTTATCTGGAGGGAATTCAAATGTAATTTTGTGTGAAAGAGGATTGAGAACTTTTGAAACAAAAACACGATTTACTCTTGATTTATGTGGAGTTGCTTACCTTAAAGAATATACAAATTGTCCAATCATTTTAGATCCAAGTCATGCCATGGGACATGCTTATGGTGTCCCTGATCTTACAAGAGCTTGTTTAGCAATGGGGATTGACGGTTTATTGATTGAGGTACATCCTAACCCTAAAGTTGCAAAATCAGATGCTTCACAACAACTTAATCACGCCGAGTTTACAGATTTATTGAAAACACTTGATCCAATAGCTTCAGCAATTGGTCATAAAATTATCTAATGTTAATTGGTACTTGAAAAGATTATATTACCTTAATTGTAGTTCTAAATAAAAATACTTGCAATGAATATCTATAATAAAAACCTTGATTACTTGTGCGAACAACGAAAGATGTCCGTAACTGAGTTCGAGCACGTTATTTACATTCCTAAGGTTAAAATCATGGAACCAACACCAGATGAATTGGTTCGAATTGCTGATTATTTTAATCTTTCAATCGATATTTTACTCAGAAAAGAACTTCGTTTGAATGACCGAACTGAGAACAAAGAAATAAAGCTAGTTCTTTTGGATGTTGATGGTACAATGACTGATGGTGGCATGTATTTTACCGAAAATGGAGACCAGATAAAGAAGTACAACACCAAAGATGGTATGGCCATAAAACGTAAATCGAAAGATGGAATACAATTCGGAATTATTTCTCATGGGCACAAACTAAATATGGTTAAAGATCGTGCCGAGTTATTAGGAATTCAACATGTTTACGTAGGCCAAGAAAGTAAAACTTCAATTTTATCGAATTGGTGCAATGAATTAAATATTGAGAAAAGACAAGTTGCTTTTATTGGAGATGATGTTAATGATTTGGAAATTATGCAGAATGTTGGTTTATCTGCCTGTCCTTCTGATGCGATTAATGGTATTAAATCTGTAGCAACAATTGTATTGTCAAAAGCTGGAGGAAAAGGTTGCGTTCGTGAATTTTTGGATGATTGGATTTAACAATTGGATCAATTTCCTAAATGGATCGTAAAAAATTAATTATCATTACTGGACCTACAGCGGTTGGAAAAACTGCTTTGAGTATAAAGCTAGCGAATAACTATCATTGTCCTATTATTTCGTTTGATTCTCGACAATTTTATGAAGAAATGAACATTGGGACTGCCAAACCTAATTTGGAAGAACTTTCACAAGCAGAGCATCATTTTATTGGCAATTTATCAATTGAAGAAAGATATACTGCAGGAATATTTGAGAAAGAAGCTTTAGAATTACTTTCAGAAATTTTTGCTAAAAATGACTATTGTGTTGCTGTTGGAGGAAGTGGTTTATATATTGATGCATTAGCTTTTGGGATTGATGATATTCCTTCTGATGAAAATATTCGAGAAGCACTAAAATTGAGATGGCAATCCGAAGGTTTGGATGTTTTGCAAGAAGAACTGCGTCTGATTGACCCCGATTTCTATGAAATTGGAGACATGAAGAATTCAAGGCGTGTAATACGAGCGCTTGAAGCTTATCAAATTACCGGAAAAACGTATACTGAACTTAGAAAAAAAACACCAAAGAAACGTTCTTTTGATACCTATTGGATTGGACTAAATATGGAACGACAATCACTTTTTGATCGAATCAATTTAAGGGTTGATCAAATGATAGAACATGGTTTAGAAAACGAAGCAAAGATGTTATTCCCTAAAAAACATCATAAAGCACTCAGAACTGTAGGCTATAGTGAGTTTTTTAGTTTTTTCGAAGGTGAAATCACAAAAGAAAGAGCAATTGAATTGGTGAAAAGAAATACAAGACAATATGCAAAAAGACAAATTACTTGGTTCAAGAAAAATGATTTAATTAAATGGTTTGAACCTGAAGATGGTAATGAAATTATAAAAGAAATAAACAGAAATTTTTTACAATAAATTTCGCTTTCTGCTTTTAAATTATAAATTTGTATAGCATTTAATATAAAAACGGGTAAAGATGAATGATAGAAATGATGAAGTTTTCTCTAAAAGAGTTAAAGCAGGAAAAAGAACTTACTTCTTTGATGTAAAAACAACTAGAGGTAAAGACTTATATTTAACGATTACTGAAAGTAAAAGAACCGGAGATTACGACGGGCAGCCTGAATATGAAAAGCACAAGATATTTCTTTACAAAGAAGATTTCGAGAAATTCTCTGATGGAATGGGTGAAGCTTTAGGAGAAATAAAAAGACTTTGGGAAACGGGTGAATACAAAAAACCTGAAGAAAGACCAGAATATCAAAATAGCGGAGAAGTATCCTTCGAAGAGCTATAAAACATAAATACAACGAATTTAAACTCCCTCAATTAGAAAATTAAGGGAGTTTTTTTATAATGTATTCACTACATTTGCGGTGAATTATGAATCAGTATAAAAAAGTTGCATTCTATACACTTGGATGCAAGCTTAATTTTTCAGAAACTTCTACCATATCAAGAAATTTTGAAAATGAAGGCTATGCTAAGGTTGACTTAAATGACACACCAGACATTGTGGTTATTAACACATGTTCTGTTACAGAAAATGCGGATAAAAAATGTAGGCAAGTAGTCAAAAAAGCATTGAAAATCAATCCGAATGCTTTTATTACAATGATTGGCTGTTATGCCCAACTTAAACCTAAGCAAATCAGTGAAATCCCTGGTGTTGATTTAGTCTTAGGTGCAAATGAAAAGTTTAATATTTTATCACATATTGAACAACTTGAAAAGAATGAAATTGCAAAAGTATCAGCAACAAACATAAAAGAAACCAAAGATTTTATTCCTTCTTTTAGCATTGGCGATCGCACGCGATCGTTTCTCAAAATACAAGACGGTTGTGACTATTTTTGTACATTTTGCACAATTCCACTTGCCCGCGGAAATAGTAGAAATGCAACGATTACAGAAACGTTAGAAGAGGCAAATAAAATTGCAAAAACGGCTGTAAAAGAAGTTGTTTTAACAGGTGTTAATATTGGAGATTTTGGACAAGGAAGTGATGAGAATTTTCATCAATTAATTCAACAACTGGATAATGTAGAAGGGGTTGAACGATTTAGAATTTCCTCTATTGAACCTAATTTGTTAAGTAATGAAATCATAACGTTTGTTGCAAATTCAAAACGGTTCCTTCCACATTTTCACATTCCACTGCAATCAGGCTCAGATAATTTACTCAAAGCAATGCGACGAAAATATTTGAGTGATTTATACCGTGAGAGAGTTACAAAAATAAAAACGTTAATGCCCAATGCTTGTATTGGAGTTGATGTTATTGTTGGTTTTCCTGGAGAAACCGAAGAAGAATTTATGACAACTGTAAATTTTTTAAAAGAGTTGGACGTTTCTTATTTACATGTTTTCACCTATTCGGAAAGAGCAAATACAACTGCAAAAAAAATGGCTAACGCAGTTCCTATATCTGTAAGAAGAGAGCGAAGTAAACAACTACAAATCCTTTCAGAAAAGAAAAGACGTGCTTTTTATGAAACACAAATTAATGGTACGGGAAATGTTCTTTTTGAAGCAGATGAAAATAATGGTGTTATGCACGGCTTCTCAGAAAACTATGTAAAAGTAAAAACACCTTTCAATCCAGCTTTAATCAATCAAACTGTCCGTGCAAAATATAACGCTATTGATTCCGACGGAATAATGCGTGTTGATTTGTTGGAAAAAGTAGTTGTAGAAGGATAGTTCTTTATCTAAAATGACGTTTCAGTCTTAGAATTGGTGCTTCATAAAAACGATAGCTTAAATAAGCTGTAATATAGGTTGAAATGAGGATAACAATAGTATAAAGTACAAATTGATATAACTCATTAACATAACCATTGTTTTCGAAAAAAATCGCCCAGTAGTAAATATAAATACAGTGGAACATATAAAAACCATAAGTCAATTTACCAGAGAAAAAGAACCCTTTGATTTTATCCGCTTTGTAAAACGAGTTCTTCGCATAAATTTGTTCTAGGATAACAAATGAGAAGATTAAACCTGGAGCAAAACGTTCAAAAATAAAACGCCAATCACCAAAAATGTGGCTCTCAAACAAAAAGATTATTCCAGTTACAACATAAACTGTGATAATTTGACTTTTTGATAATTTTTCAAAAAATCTTTTTGCCTTTCCACTAAAAGCGTATAATCCAATTATTCCACCAAAAGCCAAATCAGACATTACAGAAAGGGTATGAAAATAAAGCATTCTATGATCTTCGATATTTAGGTATCGAAATACTAGAGATGTTACTATAATTGCACTAAAAAAGAAGTAGTAAGTTTCTTTTTTATTAAAATTAAAAAGTCCGATTAAAATTCCCCAAACAAAATAAAATTGTTCCTCTACCGAAACTGTCCATGTTGCGCTTAAAAAATTAATGGGGTCTCCTACTCCAACTATAATCTCATCAAAGTTTGAACAAAAAATTAAAAAGCGCCATAATTCATGAACTGTCTCTATTCCATAGGGCAATTTTGGAAAAATAAAGAACCCAAAAAATATAATCAAAAAATAAAGCGGCCAAACTCTTAAGAAACGACGTACTAAGTAATAGATAAAATTTATCTTTCCTTTATTTTTATTTTCCCAAAGCAATAAATAAGTAATCAGAAAACCACTCAACACGAAAAAAAAGATGATTCCTAAATGGCCTTTTGACGTTAAAAAAGCAATTTTTTGAAAAGCATAGGATTCATAAAACGACCCCCAAATTTCACGATTCAGGCTAACACTATGGAATATAATAACGGCTATCGCCGCAAAAAAACGAAGTCCATTAAGGTTTTCAAATAAAGGTCGTTGTGCTGTCACGAATCAAATAAAATGTACGCTTAAATTAACAAAAAACGATCAGTTACTATTGTAACCGATCGTTTATAAATTTTGTATTCAGAAAAGTTAGATTAAAACTCTCCAACTGTTTTATCAATAATTGAAACACAATCTAATAATTGTTCTTTTGTCATCACCAAAGGTGGAGCAAAACGAATAATATTACCATGTGTAGGTTTTGCTAACATTCCGTTATCTCTTAATTTCATACAAATATCCCAAGCTGTTGAGCTATCTTCAGTATCATTAATTACGACTGCATTTAATAACCCTTTTCCTCTAACTAGCTTCAATAATTCATATTTGTCAACCAATTTTTGAACTTCTGCTCTAAACAGTTTTCCCAATTCTTCTGCCTTATCAGCTAACTTTTCATCTTTAACAACATCTAACGCCGCGATTGCGACCTTTGCAGCAACAGGATTACCACCAAATGTTGATCCATGTTGACCAGGTTTAATAACCTCCATTATAGTATTGTTAGCTAAAACAGCTGAAACGGGGTATGCTCCACCAGAAATTGCTTTTCCTAAAATTAAAATATCAGGTTTTACATTTTCATGATCGACAGCTAAAAGTTGTCCTGTTCTTGCTATTCCAGTTTGCACTTCATCTGCAATAAACAATGTTCCATTTGCCTCACATAATTCTTTTGCGCGAGATAAATATCCTTCGTCAGGAACATAAACACCAGCTTCGCCTTGAATTGGCTCTACCATAAATCCTGCAACGTTATCTTCTTTCAAAGCTTCTTCAAGTGCATTGATGTCGTTGTAAGGGATTTTAACAAATCCGGCTGTATAAGGTCCAAAATTCTTTCTTGCGTCAGGATCATTTGAAAAAGAGATGATCGTTGTCGTTCTTCCATGAAAGTTGTTTTCACAAACAATAATTTTTGCTTCATTTTCTGCAATTCCCTTTTTTTCATAAGCCCATTTACGGCATAATTTAATTGCAGTTTCAACAGCTTCTGCTCCTGTATTCATTGGAAGCACTTTATCAAAACCAAAGTAATCGGTTACGTATTTTTCATATACACCTAAAACATTATTGTAGAAAGCTCTTGATGTAAGTGTCAACGTTTTAGACTGTTCAGTCATTGCACCAACAATTTTAGGATGGCAATGCCCTTGATTTACAGCTGAATACGCTGATAAAAAATCATAATATTGTTTTCCTTCAACGTCCCAAACATGAACACCTTCTCCTCTTTCTAAAACAACTGGTAAAGGGTGATAATTATGCGCTCCGTGCTTATCTTCTAATTGTATAAGTTCTTCCGAAGATAAATTTTCTAACGTTTCCATCTTTTTAAAAATTTAAGATTAATAAATAGGCTCATCACGGAGAGTGCCCATCCTTTCCTCGTTTGAATAAAAGAGAAAACCCTTTTTTCGGAGAGAAATCATCCTAAGGCAAATTTAAAAATTAAATGTTGAAACTGAAAATGATTCGAATAGAATATTGGAGGTACAAAATGAATTTTGTTACAACTCAATCTCTCCTCCAAAACTTAGAAAAGTGCTTTTTTGTTTTCCTTGAGTTATTTTCAAATTCTCAATAAATTGATTCGGAGTAGAATCAATTCGTATTCCTTGCGATTTCAACTCAAATTTACAGTTGTATTTTGATGCAATTTTACCTAAAGCAGTTTGCGCTTCGTTTACAATTTCGGACGAAAGCCCATCTACTGCAAAAACACCTACTTGATATGACATAATAATCCGTTTTTTATGTTTGCACAAAGTTAAATACCCTAAAATTATTTTGTAAATCAATTGTTTCAGGTTGTCCATTATCCAAAAATCCTCAAATTAAAATAAACAACTAACAATCAGAAATTTAACTAAAAAAATTTTACATTATTCAATCAGTATTACAAAAAAATATTTGCCTATTATTGGTTTAAAATAGGTTAATCAAGCTTAATTTTACTTTATTAAAATTCATTTCTTTACTCAGTTATTATTGTTATTAAATGTCCCTAGATCAAAAAAATAATTTATTCGATTTAATTAAAGCAATGACCAAATCTGAAAAAAGACAATTCAAACTTTTTTCGGGTCGATTTGAAAAGAACATTAACTCCAATTTCATGGCACTCTTTAATGCCTTGGATAAAATGAAAGTTTATGATGAAGATGAAATATTAAAGAAAATGAATATTTCAAAAAAACAACTGTCTAATACTAAAGCCAATTTATATCGACAAATCCTAATTAGTTTGAGGTTGACACCAATGCAACAAACTTCAAAAATTCAACTGAGAGAACAACTTGATTTTGCCACTATCTTTTATAATAAAGACCTATATCGACAAAGTCTTAAAACACTTGAAAAGGCAAAGAATTTAGCCTTCTTGTATGAGGAAAATAATATCGCTTTTGAAATTGTTGAGTTTGAAAAAACATTTGAAACACAATACATAACACGTAGCCTTTTTTCAAGAGCTGAAAATTTAGCAGTTACCGCAAAGGATTTGAGTGTAAAAAATGTTTTGGCTAGTAAATTATCAAATCTTTCTCTTCAATTATATAGTTTTTTTCTAAAAAATGGATATGCAAAAGATGAGGATAATTTTAAAAGAACACAGCGTTATTTTCCTTCTCACATTCCGACATACGACGTCAGTTCATTAGGTTTTAGAGAGCAACTATACCTTTATTTGGAGCTGATGATCATGAAAATTGCATTTTTTACTTAAATAAAATCATATCCAATAAAGAGCTTGCAATGCGCGAAGATTTACTATGTTATGCACGAATACTGAACCTCATTTCACATTATGAATTAGGGAAAGATGAAAAAATAGAATCACTAATTAAAATCACTTTTAAATTTTTGCTTAAAATGAATGATATGCATAGAGTTCAAGCAGAGATAATTGTGTTTTTAAGAAAACTCAACAATATCTATCCTTCTGAAATCAATACAGCCTTTAAAGAGCTTTACCAAAAATTAAAGCAACTTGAAAATCATCCATTTGAAAAACGTTCTTTCCTATACCTAGATATTCTATCTTGGTTAGAGAGTAAAATTGCTCGGAAGAAAATACAAGACATCATTCGAGAAAAAGTTCAACTAATGAAATAAGCATTATCTTTATTCCGTGAATGAAAATTCGGATGAATATCTAACGGTTAGTGCAATAAGCGAAGGTTTTTTTAAAGAAAAAGGATCAAAATTTCTTGCTTTTGCCATTCCTTGCAATAACAAAGAAAGTGCAAAGACTTATATTGAATCGTTTAGAAAAGAACATCATAATGCTTGTCATGTTTGCTTTGCTTGGCGGTTTGGAACAAACCGTTTCGAAGATCGTTATTCTGATGATGGCGAACCCAATAACTCTGCTGGAAAACCAATTTTTGGTCAAATTCTATCTTTTGACCTTACAAATGTTTTAATCGCTGTAGTTCGTTATTATGGAGGAACAAATTTAGGTGTCGGAGGTTTAATCAATGCATATAGAACAGCAGCTAAAGAAGCACTAAAAAATAGTAACCTCCAAAAAAAGTATGTTTCTACCAGTTTCAAATTACAGCATCAATATGATCAAACAGGAATAGTCATGGGAATATTAAACAAACTAAATGCTCAAATTTTGAAACAATCTTTTGAAAATGATCTTCCATTAATTGAATTTCATGTAAGAGCAAGCTATGAACAGCATGTAAAAACAGCTTTTGAAAAATATAATAACATAACATTAATTGAAAAAAAGAATTGAATGGAATTGCTTAAAGAATTAATTTCAATTAGAAGTGCCAGTGGTGATGAAGCACCAATCAAAAACTACCTCTTAAATCATATTGAAAAAGAGAAAAAGAATTGGAAGGTAGTACCAGAAATTTACCATGGAGATGGTTTTCAAGATGCAATAATTCTTGTTTTTGGAAAACCTAAAACGGCAATATTTGCTCATGTTGATTCAATTGGTTTTACAGTTGGTTATGAGAACAATTTAATTCGAATTGGAGGCCCAAGAATCATTGATGGAACAACCCTAGTCGGAAATGACAGCAATGGAGAAATTGAAGCTGAATTAATGCTTATTGAAAGTGAAGATGGTCATTCACAAATTCAATGCATTTCGGAAAGAACAATTGACAGAGGAACTAACTTAACATTTAAGCCTAATTTTAGGGAAACAGAAGAGTATATCTCTTCGCCTTATCTTGATAATCGACTTGGTGTTTGGAATGCATTGCAAATAGCAAAAACACTTGAAAACGGTGCCATTGCTTTTTCAACTTATGAAGAACACGGAGGAGGGTCTGTTGGTTTTATTGGTCGATTTTTATACGATAAATTTAATCTTACTCAAGCATTAATATCTGATATAACGTGGGTAACTGATGGTGTAAAACACGGAGAAGGCGTCGCAATTTCTATGCGCGACCAAGGTATTCCACGCAAATCTTATCTCAACAGAATTATAGAAATCGCTAAACAGGAAAAAATACCCTTTCAATTAGAAGTCGAGAGCGCTGGAGGTAGTGATGGAACAATGCTCCAAAGAAGTGATTTACCTTTTGATTGGTGTTTCATTGGTGCACCAGAAAACAATGTTCACTCTCCAGATGAAACAGTTCATAAAAGTGATATTGCTGCAATGATAGAACTCTATAAAGTTTTAATGAAAATATTATAAGCAATTGAATTTCATTGCCTAATAATTTTTTGTAAATTGTAAGAGTATATTCTATATTCGGCTATGAAACAAGTTCAGTTGACCTTATTATTTTGCTTTTTATTTATTCCTCTTTCTCAAGTTGCTCAAGAAGTAATCCTAGGAGCAGGTAATTCAAATGGTATTTCAGTTTCAACAAGCAATGACAGTAAATTGTATGAGGGTGGGTTTATTGCTTCTGGTGAAAAAACAATTAATGGTGATGGTTTGGATGCTAAAAGAATTGAAGCTGCCCGATTTCTCTCACAAGCTACATTTGGGGCAAATAGAGATTTAACTGATCATGTTGCAGAAATAGGAATTGAAAAATGGATTGATCAGCAACTTGTTATTTCTCCTAATTACTTAGAAAATTCAATTGAGGAAACTTATGATGAAATCTTTCAAATATTCCTTGATAAGGGGGGCGACTCTGTAGACTATTTTTTCCGCCCTCATTGGATTCATTTGGATTATGCATGGTGGGACAATACAATTAAAGGAAATGATCTTTTAAGGCAAAGAATGGCTTATGCACTTAGCCAAATCTTAGTAATTTCCGTCGAATCTAATCTTGCAGGATATGGAAATGCATTGGCCTCTTATTATGACATACTAACACGAAATGCATTTGGGAATTATCGAGATGTTATACAAGAAGTTACCGAAAGCATTGCCATGGGGAACTATTTAAGTCATTTTAACAATGCTAAAACTGATACGGTTGAAAATACAAACCCGGACGAAAATTACGCTCGAGAAATAATGCAACTCTTCACAATTGGCCTGTATGAACTAAATCAAGATGGTAGTTTTAAATTGGATGAAGATGGTAATACAATTGATACCTATGACAATGAAGATATAAAAGAATTTGCAAAAATATTTACAGGTTATAGTGTTGGCGCAAGAAGAGACTCAGTTGATCCTGTTTTTGGAAACAGCCTTTTTATTTCTGAAGTCAATGTTCCAATGAAAATGTATGACGAATTTCACGAACCAGGTGAAAAACATCTTATAAATGGAGTTACTATTCCGGCAGGACAGACAGGAGAAAAAGATGTTTCTGATGCTCTAGACTTATTATTTAATCATGAAAACGTTGGGCCTTTTTTGGCAACTCGATTAATTCAATACTTCATTAAATCTAATCCTACTCCTAGTTATGTTGAAGATATTGCTATGGTTTTTAACAATAATGGAGATAATGTTAGGGGAGATTTGAGCGCAGTTTTAAAAGCAATCTTGCTTCATCCAGAAGCAAGAGAATGTGAATGGATTTCTCATCATACTCAGGGCAAGTTAAGAGAACCTATTTTGCGTTATACAACAATTGCAAGGCATTTTGGCGCCAATTCAAATTACAATGATCATTTTTGGAATTTGTCAAATAGTTTTCTATCATCAGTTGATCAACATCCATTACATGCCCCCACCGTATTTAATTTTTATAGTCCTGATTATAGCCCTAATGGAGAAATTTCGGATGCCGGTCTAATCGCACCAGAATTTGAAATTTTAAACTCTGGGACAAGTATTAATTATGCTAACTGGGTTTATTTTTGGGTAGAATTTGAATACTTACTTGCAGCAAGATCTCAAGATTTACCTGAAGATGTTGATAATGTAATTGCTACAGATTTGACTCGGTTATTTGATTATGCTAAAGACGCAGATGTATTACTAGACGAACTAGATTCTTTCCTTTGTCATGGACAATTATCACAAAGGACAAGAGATATCATTAAAGAAACGTTAAATGATCAACCATTAACAGCATCTGGATTAACCTCTAGGGTACAACTCGCAACTTACCTTATACTAATTAGTCCTGATTATAACATTCAAAAATAAAATACTCAATGAACGATAATTACGAAAATTCAAGGAGAAAATTTCTGAGACAACTGAGTATTGCTGGAGCAATGGGGTTTGCGTCACCGTTGTCTTCTTTAGCTAAATTCAAAAGCATCAATGCAATGATGAGCGCTCCTCCTCCACCTCCTTTTGGAAATTACAAAGCAATTGTATGTGTATTTCTTCAGGGCGGAAATGATTCGTACAATATGTTGGTTCCAAATACTACCACAGAATATAATCACTACTTCGACACTCGATCTAACTTGGCCTTGTTAAAACCTGACTTGTTACCAATTGATTCGGGGAACTATGGCTTAAATCCAAGTTTAACTGATGTTCAAAGTATGTATAATGATGGAGACCTTGCTTTCTTGGCAAATATAGGAACGCTTGTAGAGCCTACAACTATTGCACAATATAACGCAGGAACAGCAAATTTACCATTAGGATTATTTTCTCATCTGGATCAGTTTAAACACTGGCAATCTGCACGTGCCCATGAGAGAGTTGGTAAAGGTTGGGGTGGATTTATGGCAGATTTGTTAGCAGACGTAAATACCAATGATAAAATATCAATGAATGTCTCTCTTTCAGGGACGAATATATTTCAAAATGGGGTCAATACCACACCATTTTCAATGAATCAAAATGGACCTACTCTACCGCTTAATTATTACTCAGAATTTGGACATCATCCTGACAGAAGAGCAGCAGTTGAAAAACTTTTAGATTTTGATTTTGGAGATCCGTTTCAGAATACTTATGCAAATACTTTAAACAGTTCAATTACAGCCGGTGCAGAATTTAAGGAAGCTATTGATGAAGTTCCTGAATTCACAACTGCATTCTCAGATGAGAGACTCTCTCAAGAGTTAAAGATTATCGCTAAAACAATTGCTGTAAGAGATACTTTAGGCTTTGAACGTCAAATATTTTTTGTTCGTTTTGGAGGATGGGATCATCATGACCAATTGATTACGGAACACGCCAGCAAACTCAAAGTTGTAAATGATGCATTAGTAGAATTTAAGTCAGCATTGATGGAGTTAGGTGTATTTGATGATGTAACAACATTTGTTGGATCAGAATTTGCACGTAAATTACTTTCAAATGGAAATGGAAGTGATCATGGTTGGGGAGGAAATTCTATCGTTATGGGTGGTAATGTGAATGGAGGAAATATTTATGGTACGTATCCAACACTTGAAATTAATGGTCCTCAATACTTAAATGGAGGAATTATGGTTCCTACCACCTCAATTGATTCAATGTTTGCTGAGTTAGCTTTATGGTATGGGATTGAACCAAGTGATTTAAACACTATTTTTCCTAACCTAGGTAATTTCCATACAGTATCAGATTTATCAACAAGTTCTTTACCAATCGGATTCATGAATACATAAATAACTTATGAAAAAAGCTTCTTTTTATCTTATAATATTTGCTTTGCTTATAACTTTAAAGTCCAGCGCTCAATGTTATCCAGACCGGCACAACACATCTTGGTTTGAAGGTTGGATTTCGTGCGAAACAAGTGAAAACCCTAATTCAGAAAGAGGTTTTTCGCATTGGATTTCTTATGATTTTGGTCAAATTTACGCGTTAAATGAGTTAAAAATTTGGAATGTAAATGACCCTGACTTACTATCCTTTGGTGCTAAAAATGTAATTATTGACTATTCAACGGATGGTAAAAACTGGATTGAGTATGGTCAGGAAACATTTCCAAAGGCCAATGGAATTAGTACTTATGAAGGTGATTTGATCACGAATTTAAATGGAATTGAAGCACAACATTTGCTAATTACTGTTTTAGACAATTATGGTGGTGAATGCAGCGGTATTTCAGAATTCAGAGTTAGTGCAGACAGCATAGGCAACGACAATGAAGATATTTGTATAATTGCAGAAACATATCCAAATCCATTTAAAGATGAGTTCTCCATTGAACTAAAAAAGAAATGCCTCGGTGAAGTCTTTTTTGCAATAGAAGACGCAACTGGAAGAACTGTTATTTCAGAACAAACAATCAAACTAAATGAAAAAAAGCAAATTTTAACGCAAGGATTAGCTCCGGGTGTTTACTTTGTCGCTCTGCGAAATGGAGAAATCAAACAACGCTATAAAATCGTTAAAAATTAGTCTCTGCTTTTAAGAGCTTGATTTAAGTCGGCCCAAATATCTTCAACATTTTCTAATCCAACGGAAATTCGAATTAACCCTGGAGTAATACCAACATTTAAACGCTCTTCTTCTGTTAATTTTGAATGAGTAGTGCTTGCTGGGTGTGTTGCTATTGATCTCGTATCTCCTAGATTTGCAGTTAAGCTAAGTATTTTTAAACTATCCAAAAATTGTTTTCCATAAGATAAACCTCCTTTAATCTCAAAGGTGACAATTCCACCGCCACCTAGCATTTGAGCTTTTGCAATTTCATACTGTGGATGGCTTTTTAAAAACGGGTACTTAACCCATTCTACACGATCATTCTCTTCAAGTCTTCTAGCAATTTCTAGTGCATTTTGATTGTGTTTTTCGATTCTTAAAGGTAATGTTTCAAGTGATTTTGAAAAAATCCATGCATTAAAAGGAGATAATGAAGGTCCTGTATGCCTAGCAAAACCTTGAATTTTATCAATTAATTCTTGAGAACCTAATATTATTCCCCCAACTCCCCTTCCTTGCCCGTCAATATATTTTGTAGCAGAATGAATACTTAGATCAGCACCAAAATCTAATGGTTTTTGATTAATTGAAGTCGCAAAACAATTATCAACAATAAATATTAACTCATGCTTCCTAGCAAGATCACTCACTTTTTTCAAGTCAATAATATCTACACCTGGATTTGTTGGTGTTTCGAGATAAATTACTTTCGTTTCAGAAGTGATAGAATTTTCCCATTCGTCAACATTATCAAATGGGACATAATCAGTTTCTATTCCCCACTTAGGGAAAATTTCTGTAAAAAGCCTATGAGTTGATCCAAAAACGGACCTTGCCGACAAAATTCGATCTCCATTTTCCAAAAGTGCACCAAAAGTAGAAAATACAGCAGCCATTCCAGACGCAGTCGCCCATCCAGTTTCTGCTCCTTCCAGGTAAGCAACTTTTTCAATAAATTCAGTAACATTAGGATTGGAATAGCGACTATAAATATATCCTTCTTCTTCATCATTAAATAATGCCGCCATTTGATCAGAATCGTTAAAAGTATAACTTGATGTAAAATACAATGGCACTGAATGTTCTTGATATTTAGATCGGTCTATTTGATTTCGAATTAATTTTGTTTCTTTTTTCATTTTTTAGGCATTATTTTTTGGAGTACTTTTCAGTATCTTAAACTAAAATAAATTTGATGATGGTATTATTATGCATCCAAACATGACTTAATTCATAGCTCTCAAACACTTTGTTTGAGCAGGAATTGGCACCGGTTCTATACGAATGGTTGCCAGAGGATCTCAGAGCCTGATCTCTACCCTCTTCTTTATAAATCAATCACATTTCTACAAGAACTGTAATTGAATGATCAAAGCTAATCAATATATTTATGATTCTAACTAAAACTTAAACTATTTTGCAAGCGATAAATGTTCTTTTAACGAGGTTATAGTAGCTTTGAGTATTAATTGATAAAATTTTGAAGCAGAATTTTCAGTTCTCGAAGATTCTAATGCGTCATAATATGCCTGTCTAGAAACAGCCCCTCCTTTTAAAATAGCAATCGTATAGCCATTCATCAATAAGATTAAATTCATGATTAATCTTGAAGTTCTCCCGTTCCCATCAATGTATGGATGCACTGTAACAATCTTTTGATGCATTTCGGCAGCTAAAATAACTGGATGTAACTGGGGCTTGTTCAAATAATAGTACTCGAACACTTCTTCCATCTTCTTCTTTATTAAATACGGTTGAGGAGGTAGATGATTACTTCCTCCGATAGTAACAGGGACTTTGCGATATACACCTGCATTTGACTTATCAATTCCTTTTAAAATAAGAAAGTGAATTTCGTTAAGAATTTTTTCAGAAAAAGCTTCTTTGTTTTTTATTAAATCAGCAATAAAGTCAGTTGCTTCAATATGATTTATCGCTTCTAAGTGTTCCTGAACAGTTTTCCCTCCAATTGTTAGCCCATCATTAACTACAAGGTAGGTTTCCTGCAATGTCAAGGTGTTTCCTTCAATACGATTACTTTCATAGGCATACGATAAATTAAAATGTTCCTGCATTTTTTTTAACTGGAGCTGATTAAGTGGTTTTTGAGCTAACCATTTTTTTTTCAATTCATCAACTTCATAAATCAATTCATCAATTTCAGGAGAATATCCATTTGGAGCTTCATTATGTTTTCCATACGAAATATGTGCTTCAGCAACACGTAGTGCTTCCAAACCATATTCTTCATCCTTCAATTCGTAAAGAACCTTATCACTTAGCCAGTTAGTAATCAACTCTTTTTCTTCAAGTTTATAGTAATTAACAAACAGATTAATTTGTTTCCTAGTACACAACCTTACTCCTCTTTCTATCTTACTTAGTAACCCAGTATCCATTGACAAATCAATGGCAACGGTTGCGATAGTTAGATTTAAATCTAACCTTTTTTGTTTTAAGATTTGTCCTACATGACTCATGACAAAATAATTCAATTTAATATTGACAAAATTAGTCATTATTCATCAAATAAGAAACCCTCTCATCAATTTAACTGACAAGAGGGATCATTTATTTCGTAAAAAGTAGCTCTCTTAACTTAGGTAATGGCCATAATTCATCATCAACCATAATCTCTAATTTATCCGCATGATATCGGATATCATCAAACATAGACTTTACATTATCACAATACGCGTATGCCTTATCGCGCGCATCTTCCATTGCATTTGCCTTCTTGCGTTCATCTATCATCAAATTGACTTTATCATTAAGCCCATTAACGTGTTTAGAAATTGATTTTATGAAATTTATCTGTGTCCTTCCAGCCTCTTTCCCTTCTTTTTCCCCCAAAACATCCATCAAGCCTTTTGCATTATTTATCAAAATATTTTGATATTCAACAGCTGCAGGCATGATGTGATTTTTCGCTAAATCCCCCATTATTCTTGCTTCAATTTGAATTTTAAGAATATAATTTTCGAGTTCAATTTCATGTCTTGCCTCAAGCTCTACCGGGCTTAAAATTCCTAAATTATTAAATAATTCTTTTACTTCATCCCTTCCAAGCACATCAAGTGCTCTTGGTGTATCCTTCAAATTAGAAAGGCCTCTTTTTTCAGCTTCTTTTACCCATTCATCTCCGTATCCATTTCCTTCAAATCTGATTTTCTTCGAAGCAATAATCAATTGCTGCAACTCTCTCAAAATAGCCTCATCTTTCTTATCCCCTCCACTAATTCGAGTATCAACGGATTTCTTAAATTTTTGCAATTGATTAGCAACGATTGTATTTAAAATAGTCATTGCTTGTGCGCAATTTGCTGTAGATCCTACTGCTCTAAATTCAAATTTATTCCCTGTAAAAGCAAATGGTGAAGTTCGATTACGATCCGTGTTATCCAAGAGAATTTGAGGAATTTTACCAATATTTAATTTTAACTCAGTCTTTGCTTCAGGAGTCATTTTTCCCGCAGAAATGCTTTTTTCTAAATCATCTAACATTTTTGTCAATTGTGACCCAATAAAAACTGAGATAATTGCTGGCGGAGCTTCGTTTGCCCCCAATCTATGATCATTTCCTGCCGAGGCAATTGAAGCACGCAACAAATCTGCATTATCATGAATAGCCTTTATTGTATTGACAAAAAATGTCAAAAAGCGAAGGTTCGACTTCGGGTTTTTTCCTGGAGACAATAGATTAATTCCGTTATCTGTTCCTAATGACCAGTTGTTGTGTTTTCCAGAACCATTTATTCCAGCAAAAGGTTTTTCGTGTAGCAACACCCTAAAATTATGCTTTGCTGCTGTTTTTTCCATAACATCCATTAATAAGAGGTTATGGTCATTTGCAATATTAACTTCTTCAAACATTGGTGCACACTCAAACTGATTTGGCGCAACCTCATTATGCCGTGTAGTTACTGGAATTCCCAATAAATGCGATTCATACTCAAAATCACGCATAAAAGCAGTAACACGCTCAGGAATGGACCCAAAATAATGATCATCCAATTGCTGTCCTTTTGCTGGTGCGTGGCCAAAAACAGCTCTTCCAGCCAACATTAAATCAGGGCGAGCATTATACAATGCCGTATCGACTAAAAAGTATTCTTGTTCCCAACCTAAAGTTGCCTTTACGTTATTTACATTCTTATCAAAATATTGACAAACGTCTTTTGCAATATTCTCCACAGTATTCAGTGCTTTGAGTAATGGCATTTTATAGTCCAAAGCTTCGCCTGTATATGCAATAAATATAGTCGGAATACATAATGTTTTTCCAATTACAAATGCTGGAGAAGAAGGATCCCAAGCTGTATAACCTCTTGCCTCAAACGTATTTCTTATTCCTCCATTAGGAAAAGATGACGCATCTGGTTCTTGCTGTACTAATAAATCACCCTCAAAACGTTCTATTGCCTTTCCTGGTCCAATTGGTTTAAAAAAACCATCATGCTTTTCCGCAGTAGAACCTGTCAAAGGCTGAAACCAATGTGTATAATGTGTTGCTCCTTTAGAAATAGCCCAATCTTTCATTGCAGTAGCAATCTGATCAGCATGAACACGATCCACAACAGTTCCATGTTCTATCGAAGATTTAACAACTTTATATGCATGCTCTGTTAAACACTCACGCATTTTATCTAAATGGAACGTATTTTCCCCAAAATATTCAGAAACTCTTCGATTTGAATTTTCAATATGACTAGCTTCTCGATTTAAGACTTCTTCTAACGCATTTTTTCTGGAATTCGACATTTGATATAAATTTGTTGTTTTTTTGACAAATCTAATGTTTTTATATGGGGTCAATTGACTTAAAAAGTATTTTTTTATCAACAACCCCCTATTATTTTCATTAAAAACAATAAAAATTAAAAAAATAGGATCTTCAAAATTTGACAAACTTGGTTAGAAAAATAAATAATAGTGACAAAAAGTCATTTTCATTTAACAGAGACTGACTTTTTGTCCAAAAAATTCAATTGGCCTTCTTTTTGTCCTAGAGAATTCAGAATTAATATTAAAAATAAAATTATGACACTTATAAAAAAACAACGTAACGAATTTCCTGTATTTGGAGACATGATGACCAATTTGTTTGATGATTCCTTTTTTAAACCTTTAAAAAAAATACACAACAACAATATACCTGCAGTTAATATTTCAGAAGATGAAAATGGATATTCTATTCAATTAGCAGTTCCAGGAATGCAAAAAGATTCTTTTGATATCGACTTAAACGAAGATTTACTAATTATTTCTTCAAAAGTTAAGGAAGAAAAAAAAGATAATGCAACAATTAAATTCACACGTAAGGAATTTAATTATGGGAACTTCAGTCGTTCTTTCAACCTTCCAGAAGCAGCAAATAAAGAAAAGATAACAGCAAATTATTTTGATGGTATTTTAGAAGTAAGGATCGCAAAAAGAGAAGACAAAAAACCAATTACAAAAAAGATTGAAATTTCTTAAATAATTTTTTTATAGTTTGATTTAGATTTAAATAAAAAAACGCGGTCAAAAATTGACCGCGTTTTTTGCTCTTTATAAATCCGATTACTCTTCTTCTGGCATTGCTTCTGATGCCTCTTCGAGTTCAACTTGTAAATCTTGCTGTTGATCTGCGCCAGAAAAGCTCATTGCATCTGCAATAGCCTCAGTAATAATACGAAGCGAATTCTTTGAATTATCTTTTAACAATAAAGAGATATTTGATTCTCCAATATTCCCTTCTCCAACAAGTTCGTCGAAAATAGAAATGTATAACGATAAATCATCTGCTTGCATTCCTTGCATCTCCATTAATGAACCAAAGTTAGCGAACATTCCAAAAGAATTCTTTGCTAGAATTCCTTTTTTATCTTCTATTTGAACACCTTGCCCTCCAGCTATTTTCATAGCCCAAAGACTATCACTAGAACTGAATAAAATATCCTCAGAAAGTACAAGGTAAACATCCCCATTTTTATATATCCCATTTGAAACTTGAAGAGAATCAACCAATAAGTTCGAAAAAACTGATTTATCTGAAACACCAGCAACAAGAGCAAATACAGGACTTGGATCTTTGCTCACATACGGTTCTCCATAACCCCAATCTATTATTGTTTCTTTCATTTCTATATGATCAAGAACAATTGCAAACTCTCCACTTAAGGCATTTTTTATTTCGTCAATACTAATTCCAAAATTACCTAATTCTCGCTCAAAATCTTCATAATCTGAAGGACTCATCTGCATTTCATTATAATCAAGAATTGTAGAAGTATTTGCGTTCAACGCTACTACCATAATTGGGTTTGCAGAATTTCCATAAGACAAAAGTTTACTATCAACGCTCCCCTCATTAAAAAACTTTACCATTTCCGCTACATCTTCAGAAATTTCAGATAGTATTTGAAGGTCAATACTTCCATTATTAAAGTTAATAGAGAAATCTGCAACTGTTCCTTTCATTAAATCTTGATTTTTTTCAAGAATTTCATCTTCCAAAACAGCCATCTCATCCATAAACGCTGAAAAGCCTTCTCCTATTATTCTGCATGCTATATCAGATTCTTTTTGAAGAAAAGCAGTGTGTTCAGTATGTGTATCACCCTCTTCACCTGCCTTAATCATTGCAATTGCATTATCAACCGCTTTAACCCCTTGATTTCCTCCACTTCCAGAAAACAAATCTGAAAAATCAATCTCTATATTTGAAGCAACAGCGAACTCATCATTCCAAGCAATAATATATCGATCATTTGATTTGATAACGTATTTAAACCCTTCCTTTTCTTCAACCTCTGCGTTTCCCTCAGTTTTCATTAATTCTGCAAATGCCTCCTGATTTTTAATTTTAAAAACACCGTACATGTTTGGAACAAATGCAGCCCCTTTACCGACAATAAGTTGAATATTTACGTCATAGTCAATTCCAGTCGTTTGATCATCAATAAAGAAACCAAAAAGCATTTCATATGTAAATGGAAGCGCACCATCCATTGCTCCAGATTTTTCAATTAAATCACCAGGTGAAACATTGAATAAAACAAACGGTGAATCAACTTTATTGATCATAGCTGAAACTTTTTCTTCTCTTGAGCGTTCTGCTGAACAACTTGCCAGAAAAGAAATCATCACTGTAATTACTAGTAAATACTTAATTATCATTCTCATCTTTTAGGTTTTCTAGATTATTCGCCAAAGTTAATTAAAAGTTCTTTGAATCTATAAAAATGAGCGGTAACTTTGCATGTGCACACGATAGAACCACATTATAATTGGAGAGGCTTATACATTGCGTCTGAAGATATTCAATCGCCTTTTTTTGAAAGAGAATACAGTGAATTTGAATTTACTGATTCTATTTATAATTATTGTATCCACCCTCAATGGGATAATATTGGTTCGCCTACATTATTTTTAAAAATTTTGTATGCTGATTATGATTTAGGGTTTGTAGTGATCGAACTTTTTGGAGAATGGAATGATGTTATTCAAAATGATATCATGACTTTTAAACGGGATGTTGTAGAAATTTTAATGGAAAATGGGATTGATAAATTTATTCTAATTGCTGAAAACCTATTGAATTTTCATGGCAATGAAGAAGATTATTACGAAGAATGGTTTGAAGAAGTTGAAGACTCTGGCGGCTGGATTGCTTTAATCAACTTAAGGCCACATGTTCTTGACGAATTAAAAAATCATGATTTGGATTATTATTTTTTGCTAGGTGGAGAATTAGAAGACGTCAACTGGAGAACTTCAACGCCTTCACAGTTTTTTTCCAAAATCAATACTTTTGTTCAGAAACGATTGATTTAACTGAATTTAGCTTTCATTTTTTCAACAACAATTTTATCAATTGGGAAATTGAATAATTCACTCTCTAACAATGGTATTTTAACCCACCGAAAAATTTGCTCATCCTCCTTTAAATGATCATTAAATGAAGATATTTTAATTTTATTTAAATCTTCGGTTTCTACAAAAAAATAAAAACTAATTAATTGATCAGTCGGGTTAAAAGCAGATAATTGGAGGAAATCATTGACATAAAAGAAATCAGAAACTTTTACTTTAATCCCTAACTCCTCATCAAACTCACGAATCAACCCAGCTGCCAATCCTTCGCCTTTTTCAAGACCTCCTCCAGGAAATTTGGTCATTTGAACGTTCCCTCTACATTCGTCCGTAACTAATAACGCCCCTTTATTAATCAACAGTCCGTACACTCTTAAATTAAATGTTTTTACCGTTGTTTCCATTTCAAATAGATTTAATTTTTCCAAAGATATAATCGTTTTAATAAACGATCACAGATTTTAACAGCATTCTACGGATTCATTAAACACTTCTTTGTTCGAAATAAATGCATCAAAATTGATAAAAAAAACACACTTAATTCAGTATATTTGAGGATTAAATTTTATTTGACATAATTATGGCAGTTAGTAAAAAAGAGCTTGAATTCAATAAAAATGAAGATACCATGCGAATGCGTATTTCTGAAATGGAAAGCAAACTTGAAGATATATACTTAGGAGGTGGAAAAAAGAAAATTGATAAACATCATGCTAAGGGAAAACTAACTGCACGTGAAAGAATAGAAAAATTAATTGATCCGGATACTGAAACAATAGAAATTGGAGCTTTTGTAGGTGAAGGAATGTACAAAGAGTATGGTGGCTGCCCTTCTGGAGGAGTGGTTATAAAAATCGGTTACGTTTCTGGACGACAATGCATAATCGTTGCCAATGATGCAACTGTAAAAGCTGGGGCTTGGTTCCCAATTACAGGTAAAAAAAACCTTCGAGCGCAAGAAATTGCTATGGAAAATCACTTACCAATTATTTACTTAGTAGATAGTGCAGGCGTTTTTTTACCACTACAGGATGAAATATTCCCAGACAAAGAGCATTTTGGAAGGATTTTTAGAAACAATGCTGTCATGTCTTCTCAAGGAATAACTCAAATTGCTGCAGTAATGGGAAGCTGTGTTGCTGGCGGAGCGTATTTACCAATCATGTCTGATGAATCTTTGATCGTAAATAAAACAGGAACAATCTTTTTAGCAGGGTCTTATTTGGTTAAAGCTGCAATAGGTGAATCAATAGACAATGAAACACTTGGGGGAGCAACTACTCACACCTCAATCAGTGGTGTTTGTGACTATAAATCAGAAAATGATGAAGAATGCCTTGCTACCATTCGTACTTTAATGGATAAAATTGGAGCTAAAGATAAAGCTGGATTTGATCGCATTGAGTCAGCTTCTCCTAGAAAAAACGAAAAAGAAATTTTTGGCCTTTTCCCAGAAGATAGAGCGAAGCAATACAATATGCGTGACATTATCGATCGTGTTGTTGATAATTCTGAATTTACTGAATACAAAGAAGATTACGGAAAAACAATACTCTGTGGTTATGCACGAATTGATGGATGGAGTGTAGGAATAATTGCCAATCAAAGACAAGTTATAAAAAACGCAAAAGGAGAAATGCAGTTTGGTGGAGTTATCTATACCGACTCAGCAGATAAAGCAGCTCGTTTTATAATGGTTTGTAATCAAAAAAATATTCCATTGATTTTCTTACAGGATGTAAGTGGATTTATGGTTGGTTCAAAATCCGAGCACGCAGGAATTATTAAGGATGGTGCTAAGATGGTTAATGCTATGTCTAATTCTGTTGTTCCTAAATTCACTATTGTACTGGGTAATTCATATGGAGCGGGTAATTATGCAATGTGTGGAAAAGCATATGATCCAAGATTGATTGTTTCTTGGCCTACTGCTGAACTCGCAGTAATGAGTGGTGCTTCTGCTGCTAAAACATTAATGCAGATTGAAGTTGCCTCACTAAAATCAAAAGGTGAAGAAGTTGACGAAACAAAACAACAAGAAATTTACAACAAAATAAAAGCACGTTATGATGAGCAAATTTCTCCCTATTACGCTGCTTCTAGACTTTGGGTAGATGCTATTATTAATCCATTAGAAACACGCAAAGTTATTTCTATGGGAATTGAAATGGCAAATCACAAGAAAAGTGAACAACGCTATAATGTAGGCGCTATTCAAACGTGATTTTCAAGTTTTAAGAACTTGTTTTATTACACTATTTAGCAGATTAGATTTTCTTGACTAATTCGTTTGTTTACGAACAATGTAAAGCAACTCATCAGATTGAAGGCGATATTTTTCAAACTGCTCTTTGGATAGTTCTTCTTTATAATCAATTGTATCAACTACAAAACCTGCTTCTTCAAGCCGTTTAGGGTAATTTGTACCATATAAACGAACGTGATCGTATTGCCAAAAGTGCTTTTCTCTTTCCTCAGGAGTAGTTATTGAAGCATCTTCATATGTCGTATCTCTTGAAGAATCAATTGGAACTTGCATGATCCCCCACCCTCCAGGCTTCATAATACGATACAATTCTTTCATGCATTTCAAATCATCTGTAACGTGCTCCATAACATGGTTACAAAAAATGACTTCATACTGATTATCATCCAGTGGAATATCGTGTAAATCAAAATGTAAATCTGCTATGGGAGATAATAAATCGCCTGTTGTATAATCTAGGTTTTTTTGCGCCTTAAACCCTTTATGAAAGCATTGTTCAGGTGCGATATGCATTACTTTTAAATCTGCTTTTGTAAAGAAATCTGATTTTCCTTTTAAATACAACCACATCAACCTATGACGCTCAAGAGTTAGGTCATATGGGCAGAGTACATTTTGACGCTGAACATCTTTATAGCCATACGATAGAAATTTTCTGAAAGATCGCTCACAAACGGGGCATTCAACCTGATTTCCTTTATAAATGAGTGGAGCAAAAAATTTAAACACATAACTCAACCGAATTAATAAAGGCCTCGGCAATGTATTTAATAACCACTTGTATATTTTTTTCATTTCTCAATTGCTATTGCAACAGCAAATATAACACATATTCAAGGTTTGAGTGTTACCTTATAAACGTGTTAACGCTTATTTTATTAAACACACAGTTTTAAAGTTTGTTCTAACGCTTGTTTTATGTTGTTTCGAACGGATAAAATATCAGTATCCATCATATAACAAGGTGCTGACACAATTCTATTTTTAGTATCAATTTGCACTTCATTAATTCCTTTCGTTGTAGCATTTGCACCTACCTGTTCAATCCCACTATGAAACTCGGAAATGTCATACAAAGAAGCTTCTTTATCAGTCCCCAAAGTCAATGTTGTATTGATGGATGAACCTTCAAATGCTTTTGCAACGACTACAGGACTAACGCATAAAGCACAAATAGGCTTACCTACATTTACCATATTCACCAAAAATAACTTTACTTCAGGCAATATTGATCCATTTGGGCCTTCGAATGCCCATTTTGAAAAATTTTTAGCTGCTCCAAAGCCCCCTGGAATAATAACAGCATCTATATCCGCAGGACTAATTGAATTAATCTCTTGAATTTCTCCTCTAGCAATTCGAGCAGCTTCAGTCAGCATATTTCTACTTTCAGGTTGCTCTTCCCCTGTCCCGTGATTAATCACATGATGTTGTTCTTTATCGACACCAATACATATATAATTATGACCTGCTTCTTTTATAGCTAGCATGCTTAATACGGCTTCTTGAATTTCAGATCCATCATAAACACCGCAGCCAGAAAGTAAAACACCAATATTCATCTTCAGTAAATTTAAATTTTAGTTGCTTAAATTTAATTAAATTTGAAGTAATGAATTCGGAATTTGAATCAAAAAATATTGTTTTTTATGATGGTGATTGCGGTTTTTGCAACGCTTCAGTTCAATTTATTCTCAAAAAAAGGAAAAAAGATATTTATTTCATTCCACTACAATCAGATAAAGCAAAAAAAGTACTAGGTCAATTTGATATAGAAATTCAATTGGATACGTTTTATTATCTGAAAGGGAAAAGGTTGTTTGATAAATCAAGTGCAGCTCTTCAGGTTTCAAGGGATTTAAAGCACTTTTACCCTCTTTCTTTTGGACTTTATATTATTCCAAAATTTTTACGTGACATTGTTTACCTTTTTGTTGCAAAAAGAAGGCATAAAATTAATAATGGTTTCTGTGTTTTACCAACCGAAACTGAGAAAAAATTCTTTCTTAGCTAAGGAAACTATCTTTTATTAATTCCTCTACTGTACATTTCATCAAAAGGCATCCAGAGAAGTACCTCACTTCGGTTTGATCCTTTAAAAGCATGTTTTTTATTTCATCTAATTTTTTATAATGTTTTTTGACCAATCCTTTGTAAGCATAAACGCGAACTGCTGGAGATGAATGTTTTGTTAATTTGACAAGGTCCGATAAAGTTCCAATTTCAAGTAGGTACTCATATGCCTTATACACAGCCGTTTTCTCTCCCACAAATCCAACAGCACTTGTGTGCACCTCATTTTTATCTGCGATAATACGAACCGATTCCTCAAACTCACTATTTTCATTGACTTGCATTGCATTTGCAGAGTTAATTTGTAGGATTGAAATCAATACTAAACTTAGAATAAAAAAAGATTTGTTTTTCATGTTTTAAAATTTACATTTAAACAATACTACAAACAAATAAATGAAAAGTTCATTTTTTAATAAAAAAGAAGAAATTGACGAAAAGGAAGATTAATTATACAAGACGTTGTTTATTTTTTAGGGCAACCTCCACAGTGACGGCCCTTTTTCTTATACTTTTTACAACATTTTTTCTTTGCTGAACAACAGCTAAAATCAAATATTGAAATGGGTGGTATATTTTGAATTTCGTTTTTCACGATACAAATATACTTATTTAGAATGATTCTAAGCAATACCTTTTTTGTGGTATTTTAAATTTTTAATAGCAAAATGGAAACTACACCTTCCTTGAAACAACTAAGACAAAATGCATATCCTATTAAAATTGAAACTAAAAATTAGGCATAAAGTCCTTCTACCTGCGCTTGAACCTTACCATCATTTAAATAATCATCATACGTCATTAATTTGTCTGTATGACCATTTGGTGTTAATTCTACAATTCGAGTTGCTACCGTTTGTACAAATTCATGATCATGAGAAGTGAAAAGAACCGTTCCAGGGAAATTTATCAATGCATTATTGAATGCGGTAATCGACTCTAAGTCAAGATGATTAGTTGGTTCGTCCAAAATTAAAAGATTTCCTCTTCCAAATAACATTCTTGAAATCATACAACGCACCTTCTCTCCTCCTGATAGTACCTTAGAACTTTTTAAAGCTTCTTCTCCAGAGAAAAGCATTCGCCCTAGGAATCCACGTAAATATACTTCATCTCTTTCTTCATCAGTGGTAGCATATTGTCTCAACCAATCAATCAAATTAAGATCATCTTGAAAAAAAGTAGAATTATCATTTGGTAAATAAGTTGTTTTAATTGTTGTTCCAAAGTTGAATGAACCAGCATCAGCATCTACTTCGCCAGTTAGAATATCGAACAAACGTGATATTGCAATGCTATTTTTTGATAAAAAAGCTATTTTATCTCCTTTCGAAACGTTCAAATCCAGCTTATCAAATAAAACTTCTCCATCCAAACTTTTAGAAAGACCCTCGATATGAAGGATTTGATCTCCCGCTTCACGCTCTTGTTCATAAATAATACCAGGGTACTTTCGGCTTGAAGGCTTTATATCTTCAAGTTGTAATTTATCAAGTAATTTACGACGGCTCGTTGCTTGTTTAGACTTAGAGGCGTTAGCACTAAAGCGTGAAATAAATTCTTGCAATTCTTTACGTTTATCTTCCATTTTCTTATTCTTGTCAGCCATCTGACGTGAAACCAATTGTGAAGATTTATACCAAAACGTATAATTTCCGGTGAACAGGTTAATTTTCCCAAAATCAATGTCACAAATATGCGAACAAACTGTATCTAAAAAGTGTCTATCATGAGACACTACGATTACCGTATTTTTAAAATCTAGCAAGAAATCTTCTAACCAACTGATTGTTTTTATATCCAAATCATTTGTTGGCTCATCCAACACCAAAATATCCGGGTTTCCAAATAAAGCTTGTGCCAATAAAATTCGAACTTTTAATTCTCCTGGCATATCTTGCATTAAATTATAATGCTGATCCTCTTTAATACCAAGGTTACTAAGAATTGTCGCCGCATCTGTCTCTGCATTCCAACCGTCCATTTCTGCGAATTGCCCTTCAAGTTCTGAAGCTCTCATTCCATCTGCCTCTGAAAAATCTGGTTTTGCGTAAATTGCATCCTTTTCCTCCATTATTTTCCACAACTCCTTATGCCCCATCATAACAGTATTTAAAACAGTAAATTCATCAAACTCATAATGATTTTGTTTTAGAACAGCCATTCGTTTACCTGGCTCAATGCTAATGTTTCCTTTATTCGGGTCCTGATCACCGGTTAAAACTTTCAAAAAAGTTGATTTTCCTGCTCCATTTGCACCTATAACACCATAGCAATTGCCTTCTACAAATTTTAAGTTAACGTCCTCAAAAAGAACCTTTTTACCAAACTGTAGCGATAGATTATTTACCTGAATCATTTTTTTTTTTGTTTTGACCGCAAATTTAAAATCTTAGCGCTCAAAAAAACATCTTTTAAATAAAAAAATTTTGTTTTCTTCAAAACTAATCTATATTTGCATCCATATAATATTTATAAGTAAGAAAAAGTAGATTATGAAATTGAAAACATTATTATTAGGAGCAGTTGCTGGTTTATTCTTAACAGCTTGTGGTGGAGGTTCATCACCTGAGGATGCGACAAGATCTTTTGTACAATCTTTAGCAGATGGAAATTGCGATAAAGCTATGGAAATGGCTGTTGAAAGCGCTAAAGAAACAGTTCAAGGAGCAATTGATACTGATTGTCAACCTTATGATACTGAAATTACTTCAGTTGAGTGCGAAGTTATGGGAGAAACAGCTGCTTGTACTTGTGCTGAAACTAGAGAAAGTATGGAAATGACATACAAATATGATCTTAAAATGGTTGAAGGTACTTGGAAAGTATCTAACTATGAAAAAGATATGGATATGGACATGGGAGATATGGATTTCGGTGGCGAGTAATCACTGAATGAATTGAGTATTTTAAAACTCGTTTCGAATTTTCGGAACGAGTTTTTTTAGTTATAAATTTTAGCTTTTCACCCTATTTATCTTTTAAAATGAAATTTAGAATATTTTTCATCTTTGCCTTATTCGGATTATTTGTTTTAAGTTGTGATGAAGATAAACCTGTTACAAAATACGTGCACATTCCACCAAGTATGCCTGATTCTGTTTACAATAAGTTAGCAGATGGAGACATTATTCTAAGGAAAGGAACAGGGCCACTTTCATTTCAAATAATGAACGCTACAAAAGAAGATTACTCACACTGCGGTGTAATTGTTAAAGAAGATGAAAAATGGCGCGTAATTCATTCTATTGGCGGTTCTGTAAGTGGTGAAAATGGTAAAGACGGTGTCCAAATTTCAGATTTAGATGAATTTATTCGTTTTGCTGCAGATTCAATGTTATTTATTTGTAGAGCAACATTTCAAGACTCGATTGGACCTAAAATTGCTGAACATGCTTATGATTTTTTAGATCGCGGAACACCATTTGATCATGCATTTAATCTTTTCTCAAAGGATAAAATATATTGCTCTGAATTACTTTTCTATATTCTTAGAGACATTACAGGCGAAAATCAATTCGTTATTCGAAAAAAACACAAATCTTATCTGTTGCTTTTCGAAACTTTCTTTAATGAAAAAAAGTATAAACCGATATTTCATCTTAAGGATTTATCGGATCGAAAATAAGTTTTTCTTTAATTGAATGTAGGCCTTGTAAGCCTCCTGTATGGACGACTACAACATTGCTTTCTTCTGGAATCTTTCCTGATTTGATCATTTCGCAAAGGGAATAGAACATTTTTCCGGTATAAATTTGATCCAATGGAATTTTAGTTTCTTCATAAACTTGATTAATAAAATTGATCAACGATCCATTGTACTTTCCATATCCTCCAAAGTGAAAATTTGTCTCCAAGTGCAGTAACTTCATTTTAGCATCAAGTTCTTCATCCAGCAATCCTGTATAATAGAGTAATTCTTTGATTTCATTTGCTATAAAATCACCGTTTTTAAAAACAGGTACACTTATTACTTTTGACTTTTCAACACCAAACAAGATTCCTGCTGCAGTAGTACCTGTTCCAGAAGGAAGAATATAATAATCTGGTTCTTCTCCAATTTCCGCGACAATTTCGGTACAACCCAAGACGCCATAATAATTAGCACCGCCCTCTTCAATAATTAGCGTATTTCCAAAACGATTTCTTAATTGATGTTTATAGTCCTTTTCATAACGTAATGTATACTCTTGCCGATTTACAAAGATAAGTTCCATCCTCGAATTTGCGGCATTCTTCAATGTTTCATTTGAATTTTCATTCAGTTCATCTCCCCTAATAATTCCAATGGTTGAAATCCCGAGCTCTTTCCCCACTGCAGCAAGTGCACTAATATGATTTGAATAAGCACCTCCAAAAGTTAAAATTCGATCATATTTGCCAAACTTAAATTTTTCAATATTCAATTTAAGTTTGCGCCATTTATTTCCAGAAATTTGTGAATGAATTAAGTCATCACGTTTAATAGAAACATTAATCTTTTTTTCCTGAAACAACTTATAATTTACAGGCTCTAAAGGAGATGGTAAATTCAATTTTTCTAACATACAACCTGATTAACTTCCATTTGGAGTGTACATAGTTACTCCGTTTTCCAAATACTCTTGACACATTAAATCAAAAAAAGGTTTTGCGTCAACTACTAAAGTTTCTGCTTCCCCCACTCTTTGTTTTTTCATTACTCCTTTTTCAATAAAGAGCGGTATCAAATCATCACACTTTCTTTTTTTCGAAAAAACAGGGTTGTGGACTTTCGTTTTCACTTTGTTTCTATTCCCTTTTTCATCAATAATATCGATTTCAAAAATCTCATCATAATAAACTGGAAATTTAAAATCCACAGCATCTTCTAAAGTATGCAAATTTGTACCTGCCATAGACAAAGTGACTCCGACATATAAAATTTTACCTCCTTTTTCTGAAACGCGATAAAAAGGACTTTTATCATTGTAAGGAGTCAATTGATTAAAATGATCTTTCGTAAAATAATGGGCTTCAGGACCAATTGCAGAAACAGGTTCAGTTGGATGTAAGCTACGTTTAGAATCAGGATGTTTCCTAAAATATTCTGTAATGGCCCCAGTTTTAGAGGGAGAGTTTACCACATCAAAAAAAGGTGTATTTCTAATGTAATTTAACTGATAAACACTATTTGGAGAAGTTGGCATCAATACATTTCCTTTTTTACCTACAATTTCAAGTAAAGCATCAACGAATGTTTTTGGTCCTTCTTCTAAATACCCAATTCGACTAAGGCTAGAATGGACTAGAACTGTGTCTCCTTCAATAATTCCAGCATTTTTGAAATCTCGAATCAAATCAGATTTTGAGCGCGCTTTTCCTTTGTCTTTCTGTTCTGACAAATACGAATTTCTTTGTTCTTTCTTTCGTCTTCTATTCCATTCTAATATTGCTTCAGGAACAATTTTCCGTACGAAATCTTTTAAACTCATTGCCCAACAAATTTATAGGTAATGGTCCCTGTTTGTAATCCACCATCTCCATTATAACTGAACCTCGCACGTTTGGCATAACGCTTTGCCTTATCTATCATACAAGAAGTTGCTCCTTGCGAAAATCCGGCATTGTATTGTGCATCTTTCACATTTCCGCTTTTATCTACCTTTATGGTTATGACAACAGTCCCTGACCCTCGACAAGTATAACCAGGAACTTCTAATGCGTGCGCATCTCTGTTTTTTAAATTGAATGAAACGAGTACTTGACCTGCAAATGCCTTATCTCCTTCATTATCCAATGTATTATTGGGGCCATTTGATTCTGAATTGGACTTATTTTCACTCTCATTAGGATCTCTCCTTAAATTTTCCAATTCACTTTCATCATGTGTATTCGCCCACTCTTCAAAATATTGGCTTTCTAATTTTTTAGCATCATCTAAAACCTGCTGATCAATATCTTGTGAGGAGTAATTTTCATAAGACCGTTCTCGAGAATCATTTTGATCATTTGCCAGGTTAAGAATTTCTTCGCTACTATTCAGTTTATTTTGCTCACTCAACTGTTTTAAAAGCTCTTCATCCAATTCAATTTCATCTGACTCAATTTCAATTTCAGTAACTTCATTCACTATTCTAAAAGGGCGCTGGATGGTTACAAAATTTGTTGACAAAAAGAAGACTACATGAAACAAAACAGTTCCCAAAATGGCAAACTTGTATTTCTCGATATAGGTTAAAAAATTATCCACTATTCTTCTCTTTTCAAAAATCTACTTTGCTTAAGATTGTAGTAATAAACCGCTTTCCTTGTTTCTAATTGTACAATATTTTCAGCAAAAGGTTCTATAGAAAGGTATTGAAAGTTAATTAACGTATCTCCTTGAATGGTCAAAACACCATAATTCCCTCTACTCTTTGCTAAAAATAAGCTATCATTAAGAGATTCAATTTTTTCATAGTACGGAGAAATAATATAATCACCTTTTTTGTTTATCAATCCTACTAACGGAGCTCCACCTGCTTTCGCCAAGCCATTTTTAAATGACTCTGCGCTTGTAAAGTTATAACCAATAATCTGATTTCCTCCCTTACTAAAATACCCCCATTTATCTCCTTTTTTAACAGCTATTAATTCACCGTAAGCATCAAGATCTTCTTTATTTTGCGAGAAGATTTTTTTTCCAGTAGTATCAATTAGGTTGAAACCATCCTCAAATTGAATTTTTGCATAGTATTCAGAAAAAAATGCTCGTTGCCTTGACTCGGCATATACATCAATCCATTCCGGTAAAATTTCATTCCCATTTAAGTCGATATAATTAAATTTCCCATCAAGTTCAACAATTGCTCTTTTACTCCGTAAAGGCCCAATAAAATCGTACTTGAAACTGGTTATGGTATCTCCCGTTTCGGATAATAATCCCCATTTATCATCTAATCTAGCAGTATAAACTCCATTCACATATTCTTTTAATCGCTCATATTTGAAAGGAATTGCAGTTGTTCCAAACCGATCAATCAAACCGTAATTTTCTTGTTTACTAACAATTGCTTTGCCGTTCTTAAAATCAGACGCTGAAGTATATTGTTCTTTTAGTCTAATAATTCCTTTCTCATCAAAATAGCCATAAAATTCTCCCTGAGAAAAATAGGATAACCCTTCTGTTAAATTACCAAGATCTTCGTAATCTGGTTGAATCACAAATTCTCCACTTCTATTAATAATTCCAAGATGATCTTGTATTTCTACAACCGCATGTCCTTCATTAATTTGGTAGGCGTCATCAAAAATAGGGTCGATTACGATTTCTCCCATTTTATTAATGAATCCATATTTACCTTCTAAACTAATAATTGCCATTCCTTCATAAAATTCTTCTGCTCCGTCAAATGTTGGTTTTATCTGAATTGTACCTTCTTTAGCAATGTACCCCCATTTATTCCTCTCTTTAATCGGCAACAATTCTACTGCTGCAAATTCCAACTGTCTTTTTAAGTCTTCTTGAAAAGGATAATCCGAAAACTCTTTCATAAAAGACTTAATACTATTCGTCGAATAGTCATTTTGCAGGTAAGTATTGAACATCTTTTTCCAAGCATTTTTTACGTTTCTATTCTCTGGATAGGATTCAATGAATTTTTGATACGCTTTTAAGCTTCCTGTTTTTGTATAAATTTTATACACCTGATCTTCTGCATCTGCTCTATATGGGCTTTCAGGATAATCTTTAATAAAAGAAACATAATCGATAAAATTATTATCCTTCGTTCGTTCCTGATATGCTAGACGATCAAAAGTAGACTGTGCATCTCGTGTAAATTCTGATGCAGGATAGGTTTTAATAAAATCTGCATACGCTGCTGAGTTACCAATACTTTCTGCCGTTTGTAATGCTAAATAATCTCTAAAATAGATTGAAGAATCACGCCATTTACTCCAAGGATGACGAACTAAAAAGTCATCATACTTTTCCAGTGTATGAATGGATTTCGCCCTTGTATAATGTGCATCACTAATACTATTCCTTTGTTCAAAAATGCGCACACTATCAATTCTTAATTGACGGTATTTGATCTTTTTTTTATCTGTTAAACTGGAATAGTTATTTGTTGCTCTGAGAATACAATTATAAGCACTATCAATATTATAAAATGGATTGTCTTTTCTAAGGTAGATCACACTCAATCCATATGAACCCGCAACAAGGTCTCTTTTTAGTGCTTTTTCAAAATGCTTTTTTGCATCAAAATAATTGTAAATGTCTAGTGCATTCATTCCTTTCTTAATCCTTCCTGCGGAAAGATTAATGCTAAAACAAATTAACAGGATGAATATACAAGTCTTTTTAGTCATTTTTATGCCGTGCAAAATTACACATTTCGCGATATTATTATAACCATATTTACCAACTTTCGTCACACAAAAGAAAACTTTAATCATTTAATTAAATAAAAAGGAGAGAATAATTACACACAATTACACTATACTTTTAACTTTGCATCCTATTTTTCATTGTCAATGGTAAAGATTGCTGATCGAATATTGTTTTACATCATCCTGAAACCCCTGTCATACTTTCCTCTAGGGATTTTGTATTTCTTTTCGAATATCGTCTATTTTCTTGCCTTTAATTTTGTTCGGTACCGACGTAAAGTTGTCCAAATGAACTTAAAAAATGCTTTTCCTGAAAAATCAGCTGATGAGATTAAAAAAATTGAACGCGAATTTTATAAACATTTTGTTGATTTTATTTTTGAAAGTATAAAATCAGTTAGCATTTCGGAAAAAGAGGTTCAAAAGAGAACTTCAATTAAAAACCCTGAATTACTTGAAGAATTCTACAAAAAAAATCAAAATGTTATTGTTACTTGTGGGCATTATAACAATTGGGAATTTTATTCTTTAAGCCTTCCAAAGATGACGCAATACGATACGTATTCGATTTATCAACCTTTAAAAAATAAATTTTACGATAAAATTTTGTTTGACTCTCGTACAAGGAGCGGAATGAGCTTAATTCGTACGAAAGACATAATTCCTTTCTTTGCCAACTCAACTAAGGAAAAAAAATTGGTTATTATCGTAAATGATCAATCTCCTTCTAACAAAGAAAAAGCGCATTGGAACACATTCTTGAATCAAGAAACAGGATGGAATATTGGTCCTGAAAAATTGGCTCGTAAATTTGAATATGCTGTGCTTTTCGGCCATTCAAAAAAAGTAAGTCGCGGACATTACGAAGTGGAATTTACAACAATATGCGATTCTACAGAGAGTTTAGCTCAAGGTGAAATCACTGATATTTATGCTTCTCTAATTGAAAAATTAATCCAAGAGAAACCACAATATTGGTTATGGTCACATAAAAGATGGAAACACGACAGGCCTTCTGCAAATAAATAATTATCTTCACTCTTCATGAACACTACCCCTTTAGCGGAACGAATGCGGCCAAATACGCTTGCCGATTATATTGGGCAAGAGCACATTCTTGGAGAAAATTCGGGTCTTCGGAAAGCAATTGAATCCGGACATATTCCTTCAATGATATTTTGGGGGCCACCTGGTGTTGGTAAAACGACATTAGCTCAAATTATTGCCAATACCGTGGATCGACCATTTCATTCCCTGAGTGCAATTAATTCGGGTGTTAAAGATATTCGCGAAATTATTAATAAAGTAAGTAATACTGGCCTCTTTGGAAATCAGAATGCAATATTATTTATTGATGAGATTCACCGTTTTAGTAAATCACAACAAGACTCATTATTGGGTGCTGTAGAGAAGGGAATTATTACCTTGATTGGAGCAACAACAGAAAACCCTTCTTTCGAAGTTATTTCTGCATTATTATCACGAAGTCAAGTATATGTGCTTAAGCACCATACAAAAGACGAGCTTATTGCACTAATGGAAAGGGCTTTGAAAAAAGACGATTTTCTAAAGTCAAAGCAAATCAAATTGGCTGAGACTGCGGCACTCATGAAAATCTCAGGTGGCGACGCCAGAAAGTTATTAAATGCGCTTGAAATGGTTGTCGAGCAAACATATAAGGATGAGCTTACCATTACCAATGATATTGTTACAAGCACAATTCAGGCAAATGTTGCCATTTACGATAAAGATGGAGAACAACATTATGATATTATTTCGGCTTTTATAAAATCGATAAGGGGAAGTGATCCGAACGCTGCCATTTACTGGTTGGCTCGAATGATTGAAGGTGGTGAAGACCCTAAGTTCATAGCCAGAAGGTTGGTTATTTCTGCTGTAGAAGACATTGGCCTTGCTAATCCTAATGCATTGATAATGGCAAATAATGCTTTTCAAGCAGTTAATGTTATTGGATGGCCCGAAGGACGTTTAGTTTTATCCCAGTGTGTTATTTATTTGGCAACTTCTCCGAAAGGAAACGGTTCGTATATGGCCATTAATAAAGCACAAGATTTAGTTAAAAAGACAGGAAATTTGAGTGTTCCATTACCCTTAAGAAATGCTCCGACCAAATTAATGAAGGACCTTGGTTATGGAGAAGATTATAAATATTCTCATAACTATTCGAACAATTTTGTTGATCAAGAGTTCTTTCCTGAAGAACTCAGTGGAACAAATTTTTATGAAGCCGGAAGCTCTAATAGAGAAAAGGATATAGAAAAGACCATTATGAACTTATGGGGCGATAAATACAAGCATTAAATTGAGCATGAGACATTGGATTAAAGCATTTCGATTAAGAACATTACCCCTCTCTTTTAGCAATATTTTATTGGGTAGTTCTTTTGCTTTTTTATTTCAGCAGACAAAAATTAGTGATGTACATATCTTTGGTAGATACAGTTGGAGTATCCTTGTTTTAACTTTGGTTACGACACTCTTACTACAAATACTCTCTAATCTTGCCAATGATTATGGAGATGCTAAAAAGGGAGCTGATAACGAAGGTAGAATTGGACCTGAACGCGCAATTCAAAGTGGAGCGATTAGTCCTAAAGCCATGTTAAGAGCAATTATAATCACCTCTGTTTTAACATTAATTTCAGGCACATTACTTTTATTAACTGCTTTTGAAAATGAAGTTAATTTCATTTTTATCTCTTTCTTCTTATTAGGCATTGCCTCAATTGCCGCCGCAATTAAATATACGGTTGGTAAAAAAGCTTACGGTTATTCTGGACTTGGTGATGTTTTTGTATTCTTATTTTTTGGTATTGTTGGTGTAGCGGGTACTTTTTATCTTCACACGCATTTTATTAATTGGGCAATTTTTTTACCTGCTATAGCTATGGGTTGTTTTAGCACTGCTGTTTTAAACCTAAACAACATGCGTGATAGAGAGAATGATCAAAAAGTAGGAAAAAATACACTTGCTGTAAAGCTAGGTTTTAAAAAAAGTAAACTGTACCATTACTTTTTATTTATTGTCGCTTATGTAAGCTTCCCTATTCCACTTCTTTTCAGCTCAATTGAATGGCCAATTCGTTTTATTCCGACTTTGCTTATAACCGTTATTCACTTCATTCATATTAGAAAAGTAATTTCAATTCAGTCTCCTAAAGATTTTGATACAGAACTAAAGAAAATTGCACTCTCTGCGTTTTTATTCTCGCTTTTATTCTTTTTAACTCTCTATTTCTTTCATTAATTTTACAGTATGCGTATTGATATTTTAACTGTATTACCTCAATTACTTGAAAGTCCTTTAAATGATTCGATCATGAAAAGAGCACAGGAAAAAGGACATGTTGAAATTCATATACATAATATTCGAGATTATTCAACACACCGCCAAAAAAGCGTTGATGACTATCAATATGGCGGAGGAGCTGGAATGGTAATGACCATTCAACCAATCGCCGACTGCATTGAGAAATTGAAAAGTGAACGCGATTATGACGAAGTCATTTATATGACTCCAGATGGTGAAATATTGGAACAGTCACTTTGTAACGCACTCTCATTAAAAGAAAATATAATCATTTTATGCGGGCATTATAAAGGTGTTGATCAACGTGTCCGGGATTTATTTATCACAAAAGAAATATCAATAGGTTCGTATGTATTATCTGGAGGTGAATTGGGTGCAGCCGTTTTAACTGATGCCATTGTGCGTTTAGTTCCTGGTGTCTTAAACGACGAAACCTCTGCTTTAACTGATTCTTTTCAAGATGGATTATTAGCTCCACCCGTTTATACGCGACCTGAAGAATACAAAGGACTTAGTGTACCAGACGTACTATTATCCGGTCATGCAGCTAACATTGAAGCTTGGAGAAATAAACAAAGTGTTTTAAGGACAAAAGAAAGACGTCCTGACCTATCAAATTAAAGCGAAAATGTGATCGGAACAGTTTGTTTCACTCTTACTTTTTTCCCTCTTACTGAACCTGGTAACCAATCCGGCATTTTTTCTATTACTTTTTTAGCTTCCTTATCAAGTTCTGGATTTGTTCCTCTCCTAACCTTTACGTTTGTAATTCTTCCATCCTTTTCGACAATGAATTGGATATAAACTTTACCTTGAACACCCGCTTTTTTTAATCGATCAGGATAAACTAAATTTTTTCTAATGAAAGACTCCATGGCATCTCCACCTCCTGGGTATTTAGCCATTTTTTCAGGAAAATCATATACCGCAGTATCCTGAACTGTTACAATAGTCAATCCACTTGAAAAAACAATAGGGCTACAAACTAAAAACAAGCACAAAATCAAAATTCTCTTCATTACAGTAGCGATTTAAATGATTCCCTAATTTAATAAAATCAACTAGGTATGCTATGATTTATGCAATTTTTTTTTCTAGGCTCGTCTTTTAATTTCTTTTTTAAACGCAAAAAACACTTCATTATCAAGGTTATTGGGAAAACAAAATTGTCTTTATAAATTGAATAATGTAAAACAAAATAAATAATTTGTTGTATCATTTCATCCTCTTTTTCTTAAATTCTAGCAAGCCAAATAAATAAAAATAGAGTTGGTTTACTTTATTGATTTGTGTTTTTTTTGAAATCTCATTATCTTTGATTAGCTCAGATTTTAATGCTTTAGAAAATAAAATATTATGAAGGTCTTTTTGAAACCATTTTTCTTGATTTTATCATGTTTCATATTATTACTATCTGGCTGTAATAAGGGCCCTATTCAATTTAATTTTTCTGGTAAGGTATCTGAATCTGTCAGCGGAGTTGGGCTTGCTGGAGCAACTGTTCAAATTTCGCAAAAAATTGTTCAAAGTGGAATTACTTCAGTTGGACATACTTTTGCAGGAGAAACTTCCACAGATTCTAATGGAGAATTTGCAATTGGTTTTGATCGCGAAAAAACAACTGAGTTTTTAATTACTATTGAACAAGATAATTATTTTGATCATGAAGAGATTATCAGTTCTTCAGAAATAACAACTGAAGGAACGAATACCATTGATCGGACACTTGATGCAAAATCATGGATTACATTTAACATTACGAATAGTGCTCCTCTGCCCTCTGATGAGTTTCGTTTAATTACACAAACATTTAGAGAAGATTGTAATGGATGTGCTGAGAATAAGTCAACAACTTTTACTGGTTCCGTTGATACTTCGTTTACTTTTGTTACTACTGGAGGTGAATATGTCAAGTTTATAGAAGTGTACGTTTCTGGAGGTTTTTCTAAAATGGATTCTATTTTTGCTACACCATTTGAAACTATTGTACGCAATATTAACTATTGATTGTATAAAAATTCTTACTTAATTTCATGATTTTTCTTTTCTAGCATTAGAATTGAATTACCTTTGCGGCTTTTCCTAGACGCATGTTTAAACTCATTCGAAATACAACCCATAACGCTAAAAATGATATCCTATCTGGGCTAACAGTAGCCCTTGCACTTGTTCCAGAAGCGGTTGCCTTTGCATTTGTTGCCGGAGTAGATCCTTTGGTAGGTTTATATGGCGCATTTATGATGGGGTTAATCACTTCTATTTTTGGAGGGAGACCAGGAATGATTTCAGGTGCCACAGGTGCAATGGCTGTTGTAATGGTGGCCTTGGTCAAAATTGGCGAAGATCAGGGAGGCTTAGGGTTAGAATATTTACTTATCACCCTTCTTCTTGTTGGTGTGATACAAATAAGTGCTGGTTTATTGAAATTAGGGAAATTTGTTCGATTGATACCACACCCTGTAATGATGGGATTTGTGAACGGTTTGGCAATCGTTATCTTTCTTTCGCAATTAAACATGTTTAAAGAGACAGATAAAGACATTTTTGGCAATAATAAAATCACCAGTAACTCTAAGGAATTACTTTATGAAGTTAACGGAGCCAATGTCAACGATCCAAATAGTGGCCTTAAATTATTCACTTATAAAAATGAGCAATTATTTGATCAACAAAGCGGTAACCCTGTATTTGTTTTAAGTGAAGGACAACTTTTTGATACCAAAACAAAAGAAGTTGTTTATAATATGGATGAAACTGGAATCTATGGAATTGAAAAAACAGGCTTATCAAAATCTTTCATTGAAACTCCTCGTTTAATTGTTATGCTTCTACTAGTGGCATTAACTATGGGAATAATGATACTATTACCAAAGTTGACAAAAAAAATTCCAGCAGCACTTGTAGCTATTTTAGTGGTGGCTGGAATCACTATTTTTGGAGGTATGAATGTGAGTACTGTAGGGTCGTTTATCGTAGATGGTGGAGGAAATGGAATTGAAGGAAGTCTTCCTACATTTCATAGTGAAACATTCACTAAAGTCCCAATGACATTTGAAACATTTAAAACAATTTTCCCTTTTGCTTTAATACTAGCAGCAATAGGACTCATTGAATCATTAATGACGCTCAACTTAGTTGATGAGTTAACGGAAACAAGAGGAAATGGTAATCGCGAGTGCATTGCTCAGGGAGGAGCTAACTTAGTTAACGGATTATTTGGAGGAATGGGTGGTTGTGCAATGATTGGCCAGTCAATTATAAATATTAATTCAGGAGGGCGTGGAAGATTATCTGGAATTGTAGCAGCAGTAACTTTACTTATATTTATTCTTTTTGGCGCTTCTTATATCGAAAAGGTCCCTATTGCTGCTCTTGTCGGAGTTATGTTTATGGTAGTTATTGGAACTTTTGCCTGGTCTAGTTTTAGAATTATTCGAAAAATTCCACGGTCAGATGCTTTCGTTTTACTTCTAGTTTCAAGTATGACTGTTTTCTTTGACCTAGCTATTGCAGTCATCTGTGGCGTAATTGTTTCTGCTTTGGTTTTTTCATGGGAAAATGCGAAACGTATTCGGGCAAGAAAAAGTGTTAAAGAGGATGGAACTAAAGTTTACGAAATATGGGGACCATTATTTTTCGGATCTGTATTGGCATTTAATAACAAATTTTCAGTTTCAGAAGATCCGGATTCCGTTGAGATTGACTTTATAGAGTCAAAAGTAACCGATCATTCAGGAATTGAGGCTGTGAAAAATTTAGTTGATCGTTATGAAGCATTAGGTAAAAAAGTCAAACTAAAGCATTTGAGCCCCCAATGTGTTGTATTGCTGACAAAAGCAAACCCTGAATTAGATAAATCAATTGAAAAAGGAATAGATGATCCGAGGTACCACGTATTGGCCGCTCAGGATGAATATGTCATTTAAACTAAGCTTTACTAGATAAATTAAGTTTAAATTTGATTCTCATTACCCAAAAGAACAACGTTCCAAAAAAATACATCATTACATCCAACAGATCTGCTGTGTAATTTGTACTATATTTTGGTAAAATCAATTCGAATAAAACGGCATAAAATAGGGTCATAGAAATTATCATAAAACCATTCAGTTCAAGATGTTCTTTTTTATGAATTACACGAATACCGAATAAACAGAGTGTTAAAACGATTGGCATGCACAAAAAATCGGTCAAGTAATTATTTAGAAATTCTGGTAAATAAAAATCGTAATATCTGGATAGCTGTACTATTACATAAAGCATTATACTTAAGATAAAGTACTTTTCTTTTATTAGAGGGTTGACATTAACCATTTGACAATGCTACAATCCAGGCTAAGAATGCTCCAATTGCTGCAAAAACTAACCCTACAGAATAAATTGTTTTATATATGATTCGAACAAGAAAATAACGGTGTTCTCTCATTCTCTCCATTAAAATGTCAAATTGATCTTTTGGCTTATTTGCTTCTTCTATTCGTTTTCGTTCGTCTTCAATTTTCAAAATTTCCGCTGGATCAATTGCGTTTTGACAGTTCACGCAGAATTTCTCTGCTTTATTCCATGTACCACAATTAAGACATTTTCTTTCAATCATAATCAAAAAAAGCCTTATCCACTATGGCGGATAAGGCTCTATTTAATTCTAAATTTCTTTACTTAGGAAACTTTCACGTTTACTGCGTTAAGTCCTTTTCTACCGTCTTGAACTTCAAAAGAAACTTCATCATCTTCTCTGATTTCATCTATTAATCCAGAAATGTGAACAAAAATTTCTTTTCCTGATTCATTATCAACAATAAAACCAAAACCTTTGGATTCATTGAAAAATTTTACTTTACCTGTATTCATTATTTGTTAATTTTAGGGTAAAAGTAAAAATTATTTTCAAAAAGTTGTTTTTCAGGCCATAAAAAAAGAGGATACTCTCATATCCTCTTACCCTTATTTAGTCCGTAATCGAGATTATAAAAATCCGTTTTACATCCTTATGAACGGCTTTTCTATTAAAAGGTTTCACTTTAAGACTAATTTTGTACTTTTATTTTCCATTGAACCTTACTTATGTTTAGACTCTTCATCTGTCTCCTTTTTTTGATCACTACTCCTATTTTTGGACAGCGAACACTTCAAGAGAAAGTAGCAATTCTATTTGAGGTTGCCCCAAACAAAGTCTTGCAAGAAAAATTAACTATTGAATTGGAAAATTACTGTAAAGAACTTTCTAAATATGATAAATTTTCAGAGAAAAAACGGGTTAAAAAGATTTTTATTGAAACGAAGAAACGATTTTTAAAGGACTATTCTCTCTATTCTTTTTTTCCTGATTTATCAGAAACTGGTTATTATAATTGCGTAACAGGGTCTGCCCTATTTGCGATTATATTTGAAGAATTAGCAATTCCTTACGCAGTTGTAGAAATTCCACAACATGTTTATATTGTAGCTTATCCAAATGACCTTAGAATTGGTGTTGAATCTACTAACCTTAAAGATGGAATTTATCAGTGGTCAGAATACAGTAAGATTCGTGCTGTTTCATATCTTATTGCAATTGGTAAAGTAACCGAAGATGAAGTAAAAGTGCGTGGTGCTGATGAAATCATCAATCATTTTTATTATTCTTATAATGAATTGACATTTGATGACTTAATTGGAATTCATTTTTTCAACCGAGCGCTTTACCACAATAAAAGCAAAGCAAACGTAGAAGCGTTAGAAGCTGCTCAATCAGCGCGTGATTTTTATCCAAATGATCGTAATACATATTTATTAGGAGGTTTATTACAAGAATCTATTGCTAACTCAGATTTTGAAGACGTTATTATTGTCGACTATATAACGCAATATTACGAATTGACTCAAAAAAAATCTGAGCGTGATCGAATGGAAAGTGTTTTTAAATATGTACTGCAAGAAGCGTTATTTACTCGGAGGGATTTTGAATTTGTTCAATTATCTATGACATTGATTGACCATAATTTGACCGACCAAACTGACAAAAACCTATTTTTAAGTAATTTGGAACTTCTGTACGCCAATTGGTATTTGACACAAAACGATCCAAAAAATGCACTTATTAAAGTAAAATCAGGTTATTCTCATAATCCTAAGAACTTCCAGTTTCATGACCTTTTAAGTTCTTTGCTCATCAATAAAACAATTAATGAAGAGCCAAGTGAAGAAAGTTTTAAAGATTCTTTAGCACTTTTTGAAACAAATTATCCTTTTCTTAAGGAGGATAATAACTTTAATAAATTTGCTATCCTCTACTACACTTACGGCATTTCAGATGCTTTTTTTGATGACAATAAAATTACTGGAGATCGATTACTAGAACAATTAAATCTATTCTTAAAACGTACAGAAGTAATGGACGATCAGGAATTAATCGTTGAAATTGCAGAAATGTATGGAGATGTTGGTGCCTATTATTATCGTGAAAAAAAATATGCTGAATCTATCGAATGGATTGAAAAAGGGCTCGGTTTAGATAAAAAAAATGAATCTCTTATTGAAAAGAGAGATTATATACTTCCAAAAGTACGTTGATTTTACACTTTCTTCTCAAATGCCTTTAGTAAGAATTCTTCGCCATCAAAGACGCCATAAGTAAAGTCTTTAATCCAATCGCCTAAATTGATGTATGTAGATTTTTCATTAAGCTCAATTGTCATAGCATAATGACGGTGTCCGAAAATGAAATAATCATATTCTTTTTCTGTCAACTTTCTTCTACAATACTGAATTAACATTTCTTTTTCTCCGTAAAATTTTGCATCTGCATCAATCTTTGCAGCACGACTTTTTTTAGAAGACATATTGGCTAATCCTATTCCAAAGTTTGGATGAAACCGAGCAAAAAGCCACTGGCAAATTGGGTTTCGAAATACTTTTTTCAAAAATTTGTATCCGCGATCTCCAGGCCCTAATCCATCTCCATGTCCAATAAAAAAGTGTTTACCGTTAAATGTTTTTTCTATTTCCGTTCGGATAATATTAACACCTAACTCTTTCGGGATATAATCAAAAATCCACATATCGTGATTTCCAATAAACCAATGAACGGGAATTCCGCTATCAGTTATTTCTGCAATTTTACCTTGCAATCTTACAAATCCTTTAGGGATAACTCTTTTATATTCAAACCAAAAATCGAAAACATCTCCAAGCAAATAAATTTCTTCAGCTTCTTCTTTAATTGAATCAAGCCAACGAACAATTTTTTTCTCCCTTTCAAGACTACTCTCATAATCAGGTGTTCCCAAATGGAAATCGGAAGCAAAGAAAATTTTCTTTTTTGTCATTTAATGACCAAAGATACGTTTTAATTCTGCTTCTAGTTTAGGCCCTCTTAAATTGGTTCCTATTACCTTCCCTTCTTCATCAACTAATACAGTAAAAGGAATACTTCTTACTCCGTAAGCTTTTGCGGCTTGAGAACCCCATCCTTTAAGATCACTCACATGTGAAGGCCAAATCAATTTATCTTGCTTAATCGCACCAATCCATTTATTTCTAGCGCCTTCTTTATCTAGTGAAACACTAAAAACTTCAAACCCATCTTTATTATATTTTTTATAAGCTGCTACAACATTAGGGTTTTCTCTACGGCAAGGACCACACCAAGATGCCCAAAAATCAATCAAAACAACTTTTCCTTTTAAAGAAGATAGTTTCAGCTCATTTCCAGAAGTATCTGGCAATGCTATTTCTTGTACTGGAGTTCCAGGTTTAAACTTAGCATCAAACTCTGCTTTAATTGCTTTTTCTTTTTGAATTTTAACTTCTTTTTGTTGAACATAATCTGTAACGCTCTTAACTGTAGGAGAATTCCCATAAGACCTTCCTAGCAAGCTAACAACCTGCTTGTACAAATCCCACTCTTGATCTTGATTGATTGAATTTAATGTACTAATAATCGCAGGAGATCTTTGATTTTTATTGATAAACGCATTTCTGTACTCGTAATATTTGTTTGCTAATGTTTGATATTTTTCATTCGCTAAATCTCTCAATGCGGGATTTGCTTGCACTGCTTTTTTCAATGAATCTTCGAATGTTTTAAATACATTCGTTTCTCTTAAAAATTGATTTACGAGTAATGAATTATTATCTCCGGTTATTGTCGCTTCTTTTGTAAATGTTTTTGCACTCCCATTGATATTCATTTCAACATGCGGTGCTAAAACCAAATTCAAGTATTGTTTGTTTTCAAGTGAAATGACAAAGTAATCATTTAAAGAAAGTAACGTGTCCATTTCAAATTTACCTTCTTTATCAGCCTTTACGGTCATAAAAGGATTTGAAACACCTCCTAATACTTGATTTACTAACGTAATATTTTGATTTTCAGCACCAGTTATTTGGCCTTCTATGTGAATGGGGCCAGAAACAATAATGTTTTGTCCAAAACTAGCAAAACAAAATAAACTTAAAAAAACGAATAAAGACTGTCTTATTTGCATATAATTCTTGTTTTTAACCAAGAACCTCTTTCAATTTTTGTTCCAATTGAGGTCCTCGTAAATTTGTTCCAATCACCTTTCCTTCTCCATCAATCAAAAATGTTGCCGGAATAGCATTTACTCCATACGCAACTGCTGCTGCATTTTGCCAACCATTTAAATCAGATACGTGATTTGGCCATGAAAGGTTATCCGCTGCAATGGCTTCTAGCCATGCATCTCTATCTTCATCTAACGAAATACTATAGATTTCAAACCCTTTATCTTTATATTCATTGTAGACACGAACTACATTTGGATTTTCTTTTCTACAAGGACCACACCAAGATGCCCAAAAGTCAATTAAAACCGTTTTTCCTCTTAGTGAGGATAAAGCAAGTTCTTTTCCATTTGCATCATTCAATGTAATCTCTGGTGCATATTCAAAACTTGGCCCTTCTGCAATTTTAGTTGGGTTTTTCATTTCTTCAATCTGCGCTTTAATTCCTTCTACATCAGACTGAATCATATCAGGATACTCAGAGTACGGGTATTTTTCTCTAATTCCATTTTCAACTTTTGTAAAATAACTTAAATCAGATTCATCAAACGCAATTAAACCGCTCGCCGGAATTAATTCTCTTAACATAATCCAATTTGTTGCAGAATTAGGATGTGCTTCAATTTGTTTTAACGCATAATCACGTTGAATTAAAGAAACACTATCTAATTGGCCAATTAATTTTTTAATTGTTACAGTATCATCAGGAATTGTCTGATTCAATTCAAGATAAATTCCTTGCTCAACTTGAAAAAACGGCTTTAGGAAAACTAAATAATCTTTAATGTATTGACTTTCATCAGACCCTGAAACAGTGTAATTTTCACCAATACCAGGTAAGGCTCCTTTAACTGTAACATCTTCTGAGCTTTCATCCAAAAATAGAATAACTGGCATTTCATTTTCTCCGACAAGCAAAATATATTCTCTTAATTCTCTGGTATCTGTTTCAAATTGAAATTTGCCATCAGCAACAACAACCGTATCCAAAACACGTTCTTTTTGATCTTCAAAAACAACTAAAACTGCATTTTGACCATCTGCTCCGGTTACCTCTCCAGTAATAATGTGTCCACCTAGTTTTTCTGTACTTTCTTCTCCATTATTTCCACAACTTGCAATTAAAAACACAAGTGATATGATTGGAATTATAAATTTATTCATTCTTTTATTATTTCATTTATTAATTTGCTTGCTGATTTAGGATCAGCTTTTCCTTTACTCTTTTTCATTATCTGTCCCATCAAAAAGCCCATCAACTTCTTTTCACCATTTTTGAATCGTTCAAATTCGTTGGGGTTTTCGCTAAAAACTTCTCGAATGATTCCTTTAATTGCATCTTGATCCGAATTTTGAATCCAATCATTTGATTCTGCAATTGACACTGCTGAATCATTTGTTTTTAGCATCTCAGGAAACACTTTCTGACTTGCTAAGTTATTGGAAATTTTTCCTTCATCAATCAATTGGATTAAATCTGCTATTTTTTCAGGGCTAATCGGAAAATCTTTAATTTCAACGGCATTCGTATTTAAATAAGACTTAATATCTCCCATTAACCAGTTTGCCGCCGATTTATAATTTTTAGTCTTCTTTATTATTTCTTCAAAATAAAGAGCAATCTCTTTTTGGTCTGTAAGAATTTGTGCATCATATTCGGACAATTTTAATTCATTCGTATACTTTGCAAAAAGCATTGCCGGTAATGGTGGCATTTCTGCTTTCAATTCATTTATTTTCTCTTCAGTTACGTTAATTGGTTGAAGGTCTGGTTCTGGGAAAAAGCGATAATCATTCGCCGCTTCTTTAGAACGCATAGTAGTTGTTGTTCCTTTCAGTGCGTTAAAATTCCGTGTTTCTTGTCTTAATTCTTCCCCATTTTCAATTGCGAGAATGTGTCGCTCGATTTCATGCTCAATAGCGCGTTGTACATTCCGAATAGAGTTCATGTTTTTTACCTCAACACGGACACCAAATTTATCTGCTCCTTTTAACATGACAGAGATGTTCGCATCACAACGCAAACTACCTTCTTCCATGTTTCCATCACAAATCTCAAGGTAACGAACTAGTTTCCGGACTTCAGTAACATAGTTATATGCTTCTTGAGAACTTCTTATTTCTGGTTCTGATACAATTTCAATTAAAGGAACTCCGGCTCTGTTTAAATCAATTAACGTATTAAATGGATCGATATCATGAATACTTTTTCCAGCATCTTCCTCCATATGTATTCTCGTTAAAGCTATGGATTTATCATTTCCATTATCATCTTTGATTACAACATTACCACCTGTACATATTGGAGTTGTATCTTGTGTAATTTGATACCCTTTTGGAAGATCTGGGTAAAAGTAATTTTTTCGTGCAAAGTATTGCTTCCCTGAAATATCACAATCACACGCCAACCCCATTTTGATTGCGTAATCAATTGTTTTTGCATTCATTCTAGGCAATGTTCCTGGATGCCCCAATGTAATTGCACTTACATTCGTATTCGGTGATGCTCCATATTCATTTTTATCGTTTGAATATGCTTTTGTATTCGTCAGCATTTGAGCATGAATTTCCAGCCCAATAACGGGTTGATATTTTGCTCTTATTTCTTTACTTAATTCCATTTTATTGCAATGGCTTTAAATTCGTTTAACTAGTTCTTTCATAATCAATGTCATTTTCGGCTCTTGTCGCATAGCAACTTCAATGATTTCAGCAACATTGATTTTCTTTATTTTCCCTGGAACTCCAAGATCTGTAACAATAGAAACGGCAAAAACTGGAATTTCCATATGCCTTGCAACAATAACTTCTGGTACTGTAGACATTCCAATTGTATCTGCACCAATTGTTCTGATGTATTTATATTCTGCGGGTGTTTCTAAAGATGGACCAGTTAAACCAGCATATATCCCTTCACTCACCTTAATATCATTTTCTTCAGCAATTGTTTTTGCAATGGATAGCATTTTCTTATCATAAGGCTCACTCATGTCTGGGAATCTTGGGCCTAATTCATCTATATTTTTACCGCGCAGTGGATTTTCAGGAAACAAGTCTATGTGATCATTTACAAACATGATTTCTCCAACTTCAAAACCTGGATTCACTCCCCCTGATGCGTTACTCAGCAACAAATGTTTTATTCCAAGCATTTTCATTACACGAATAGGGAAAGTAACTTCTTCTAGAGAGTATCCTTCATAATAATGAAAACGTCCTTGCATAGCAACAACCATTTTATCTCCTAACAAACCAAAAATTAATTTTCCAGAATGCGTTTCAACAGTTGAAAGCGGAAAATGTGGAATATTTTTGTATTCAAGTGTTGCTTTTACATCCATTTCATTAACTAACCCTCCTAATCCTGTTCCTAGAACTATCCCTATCTCAGGTTGTTGATTAAATTGCTGATGAATGTATTCTGTCGCCTCAACTATTTTTTTCCACATATCCTTTTACAATTTTATTAAATGTTTCTTCTTTATCTATTTCTATTTCAATACTCTGAAAAAACCAAGGAAATTGTTCAATTTGCTTTTGAAACTTTTCATTTAAAAGCCGCATTGCATCTTTTTCCGTTGTCATAATGACAGGATTTTCACTTGCAAATTTACCAAATAAATTATGAATTTCATCCAGGTCTTTCTCCTTAAAATTATAGTGGTCATTAAAGTTAAAATGATGTAAAATTGTATTATTCTTTTCTAGTTCGTTTTTTAGTAAATCTGATTTAGCTATTCCTGTTACTAATATGACCTTTGAACTATTTGGTAGCAAAATTGCTTTAAAATTATTTAAAGAAAATACATTTCCATAATTTATTTTTGAAAAGAAGACATGCTGTCCTTTGTTTGGATTGATTCTCTTTACATACTTTTCCTTATCAATTAATTCGAAATCTGGGCATTTACTTACGATAATAAGATCTGCTCTTCTACTTCCAGTTCGAGATTCTCTTAAGTTTCCTACAGGTAGAATAAAATCATTAAAAAATGGATTTTCATACGTTGTTATAAGAATATTTAATCCAGCAGAAATTGCTCTATGCTGAAACGCATCATCTAAAAGAATTAAATTTGTTTCTGGCAATGCTCTGCAAATATCCATAACTCCTGTTACACGATTTGCGTCTACAGCAACATTAATTTCTTCCCCAAATTTTGTAAAGTACTGTAACGGCTCGTCTCCTATTTGATTGGCATTTGTTCCTTCTTTAGCCAAAATAAACCCTCTTTCTTTTCGCCCAAAACCTCTGCTTAATGTAACTAATTTATACTCAGTTTTTAGCAAACGAATAAGGTATTCAGTATGGGGTGTTTTTCCTGTACCTCCCATACTAAGGTTACCAACATTAATGATTGGAATACTGAACCGCGAAGCTTTGAAAATTTTTAATTGATAAAATCCGTTTCTAATGGTTGTAATTAACCAGTAAATTATCCCAAACGGAAAAAATATGAATCGAATTAGGCGCATTTTCTATTAACAAAGCTAATGAACTTAAATTTTTATACTCAAATTACATTGAGTAATCTCTATAAATTTTGAACTGTTTCAATTAATGAAGCTAACGTCTTTCTTAAAATAATTCGCATTTTGTCAGCTCTTTTCTCATCAAAATTTCTTTCTGAATCATCCATATACAAGTTTTTATTTCTTTCTAATTGCAATGCATGAATTCCTTTTTCAGGATTTCCGAAATAACGTGTTATATGCCCTCCCTTAAATGGATTATTATGATTTACTTGATATCCTTCTTTTAAATTTTGCAAAGTAATTTCGATTAATTTCTTATCGGCGGACGTTTCGTCTGCGTTTCCCAAAATCATTTCAGGAAAATTTTCAGTTCGAATTGTTGGAACAGATTCTCGAATTGAATGCGCATCCCATAATACAACGTTTCCAAATTCTGTTCTCCTTGTTTCTAAGAGTTCTTGTACTTTTTGATAATAGGGCCAATAATATAATTTTAGCCTTCTTTCGATTTCAATCAGGTTGGGTTCTTTTCCTTTTTTATAAATTGGATTTCCTAAAAAATCTGTTGTTGTAGTTAAGCCCGTAATTATTCTCCCATCATTATAAAGTGGTTTACTTTCGGGATCTCTATTTAAGTCAATTAACCAACGGCTATATTTTGCATGAACTATAGTAATTCCCATTTCCGAAGCAAAATTATATAGGAGATGTAGAAACCAATCCGTATCATCAATTTCATTTAATTGCTCCTGTAAATAATTTTCCTTAACCTCATCTGGAAAAGAAGTTCCGCAATGTGGAATACTTATAATTAAAGGTACAGTTTTACCTTTTGGTTCTATGATATGAAAAGGCGTTGTCATTTTTTCTTTCTGATGATAAATCTAACGTTTCCAAACTAATTCTGGAATGACCTGATCTTCTGGAATGATATCTGCTGTGTGTAAGTGGTAAATTACACTTTTCATCATCTTTTCACTCACCCAACCATGAATGGCCCATTCTGTGCTATTATACCAACGCTCTACGTCTTTTAATTTTTGATCGTATCGTTCGCTTACTAATTTAACAACGCTCTCGTCCTGCATAAATTTATCGCATTCATCATGTATTGTTCTCAACATTCGAATAACGCTATCTGGATGTTCTCCTAAAATTTTGTCCGTTGCTGCAATTACAAAACAAGGCCAAGGTGTATGATACTCACCAATACGCTTTAATTTTCCGGCATCAACATACGGTTTTGTCGTATATTTTTCCCAATAAAAAACATCTGTATCTAATTGATCTAGTGACGGAAGTGCACCATTAATATCTTTAATTATGGTAAACTGTTCTTTCGATAATCGGTGTCCTTTACTATCTGCATCTACAATGGCCATTAAATGTGAACCTGAGCCAAATCTGCTGATTGCATAGTTCTTATCAAAAATATCACGATAATTCTGTAATTTATTATTAATCCCGGTATGAATCCCCCAAGTTAATGGTGTAGTTACATACTCACTAATAATTTTGCTTGGGTTTCCTCTTATAATGTCTGTAATCATACCTTCAGTAAGCAGGATACACGCATCTACTTCTCCATCACGCAATGCTTTTGTCATTTGACCTGTTCCTCCACCAAAATCAACCCACTCTAAATCAACTCCTCTACCACTAAAGATTCCTTGTTCTTTTGCCAAGTGAATTGGTAAATTAAAATGTTCAGGAACTCCTCCCAATCGTATTTTCACATTTTCCATAACCTGCAAAGTTAGGAATATATTAACAGGATAAAAATGAGAGGAATTTTGAAGATTGGTTTATTTTTAGTTTAGATTGGTGTGCTAATTGCTATAGTTATAACTAAATGCTTTAAATCTCGTTTAAGAAATTGTAATGTTAATTATTGTTACCTTTACACTAGAATTCGTTAAAGAAATATGAAGAAGTTGTTTTTATTCATTTTTGTTAGCCTAATTGGGAACTCAATTTTTGCAAAAGAAATTGAAGTTGATACTTTTTTAGTAAAGAAGGAAGCGGAGATTAATGCTCAATTAAATAAATTGAGAGCGGCAACATCTGATCAATCGCGCATATTAGAAAATGAAAGTTTAAAAAACCTTGTTGAGTCAGTATTGGCTTATCCTAAAACATTTGATTATCCCTTTGCATCATTTCAGACAATGTCAACAATTGCTTCACCAGATGGTGCTTTTAGATTGTTTAATTGGAACATAGAAGATGATAATGGACTTAATTCACATTTTTGCTACATGATAATCCCTTCGAGAAATCGAGAAAAACCAAATAATGTTATTTCGTTTAAAGAAGATCGTGTCACAATTCCTCCAAGGCCAGAAACAACGTTAACTCCAAATCGTTGGTATGGTGCACTATACTATAATATTATTCCTATAAAAAAAGGAAGTAAAACTTTGTATACTATTTTAGGATATAATGGAGGAAGTCGAAGCACGAATAAAAAAATTATTGATGTCTTTTACTTTAAAGGAAAGAAACTACGAATGGGTTATCCTATTTTCCAAGATGGTGCTTCGTCAAAACGATTAGCAAGAAGAGTTTTCTTCGAATATTCAGAAAAAGTAACTGTAGGTGTTAACATGAATGACCAACTTCAAGCCATTGTATTTGATCACCTTGTTCCTGAAACAGAAGAATTAACTGGTTTATATGATTATTATGTCCCAGACATGACATATGATGCATATAGATGGGAAGATAATGTTTGGAAGTATAAAGAAGATTTAGTTGCTGTTAATCAAGAAAATCGAAAAACAAAACGTTATAGACCTGATACAGAAGACAAGGATGAAAGTTATATTGAAGAGAGAGACGAATGGATTGATCCTGTTGATGGAAATCCACTTGGAGGAGGATCAAATGCAATAGCCCCATTAGAAGAAATCAGTGTTGATAGTAAAAAAAGAAAGAATAGTAATCGACCAAAAAAGCACAAAAAACGTCTTTTCAAACGTAAATCAGAACGTCCAATTTCTGCTATAACGGGCTAATTTATTTCTGAGCTTAACTTTTCTCTGTAGATGTATTTCCTTTGAATTGACTCATACGGTCGATATACATAGAACACTTCGTCATCAATAATCTGTATTTTATCTACATATTTAAAATGTAGTTTAAACGATTTTAAAACTTGCCCCGTCTTACTGTCTATTTCGCTTAAATAAGAATATCCATGTCTTAAGAACAAGCTATATATTTTACCATTTCCCTTATCCTGAATAAGTGGTTGCTCCCACCCTGACTTTCGTGCGTCTCTATGATGATCAATCCTTAGGCTATCTACAAATCCATCTTCTATTGTATACTTAAACATCAAATCTTTGTAATGATCAAAAACAAAAATACTATCTGCTCCAACTTTGAACAATGGCGCGTACACCGGTTGGTAATAAATTGAGTTTACAAATACGGTAGCTCCAACCCAAATTTCTTTATCAATCCCTGTTTGGATTTCTTTATTTGCAGCCCATAATTTTGTTCTCACATCAACATATTTATACTCAGCCCTATAAAATTCCATTAGGGTTGTATCCTCTACTTTGAGGATAGTATTGTAAGTAGAATCTTCGCGGTCAAATTCGAGGTAATCAAATGCTGGATAAACTTCAGAATAATTTGAAAAATATATTTTAGAACCAATCGAATCAATAATAGGATCAACATATTTAAAATAGTAATCCCGATCTTCGAGATAAACAAATAATTCGTTTTCAATAATTTTAACTAAAAACACTCTCTCTTCGGTTGTAAGATGTATATTTTTCCGAAAATCCGTTTTTAACTCTACTGCTTCTCCTTGAACATAATAACTATCAACAACTTTATTATTAGTATCTAACAACCTTAAAACACTCCCCTTTTCAATTGTCTTTTCATAGGTGAGTAATACCACATTTCCTTCTTGGTCAAATTCGAAGTCGGCTACACTATATTCTTGGGTTCCAAATAATGTATCTGGTTCAGTTGGTCGGACAATAATAGGGTTAAAAGTTCTATACGGTAAGACAATATCTAATTTTAACGAGTCACTTCCTTTAAGTTTTCGTTCCATTCGTTTTGTTACCGTTACCAAAACACTATCAAAACTATAGCTATCAAATAAAACGACTCTATTGGATCCGAGTTTATAATTTACCGTATAAGCTCCATTCTTATCGGTTTTGAATTTCTTTTGAGGCGTATCTAAAAAGTAATAGCGTGCATGCAAAATAGGTCTTCCTTCTTCATCAATCACTTTTCCATGCAGTGTGACCATTTGCGACCAACCAACATACGTAAATAAAGAAAAAAGAAAAAAAACAACACACTTCACCATATACAACACATTTTAATCAATAGATGCTTAAAACAAAAGTATTCCATAATTTAAATTCTTCTACATTTGCGGCGTGAAAATTTTTGTTCGTTATATCTTTGATTATTTCAAGGTTGATTTTGACTGGAAATCACATCTTTTGATCGGTATCTTTTTGACAATTTCACTTTACTATAATTATCAGGTAGATCTATACGATTCAATTACTTCAACTTATTACAACGATTTTAAATCAGTACTCTTTTTATTTCTCTTATATATTGTTCCGTTTATTGTTTCAGTTGCCATAATCTCGCTTTTTGCACAAAAAAGGAGTAAACCTATTTTGAATAAAAAATTTATGATCTTCGGAATTATAGGACTTTTTTTATTAGCACTGGATTGTAGTTATTACCTGTTAAAGCACACCGATATCTTATACCCTGACAATCATTTTATTGCACGTTGGACAAGAAGTTGCATCAGTAATTTAGGAAGCTTAACAACAGTTATCATCCCACTTTATATTATCTACTTTTCAGTCAAACATTTCAAACCAGAGTATTATGGCCTTCGTTTAAACGGAGCTAAAGTACTTCCATACTTCTGGTTAATCTTATTTATGATTCCTTTAATTTATACCGCTTCTTTACAAACTGATTTTTTAGCCGCCTATCCTACTTACACAGATAATACGGAATATGAATACCTTGGTCTTGGCAAATGGATTACTGTTGGTATTTATGAATTGTGCTATGGATTTGATTTTTTATCTGTTGAATTATTTTTTAGGGGTTTCATGGTTATCGCTTTATCTCGATTTGTAGGAAAAGATGCAATTCTCCCTATGGTAGTTATCTATTGTTTTTTACATTTTGGAAAACCTGCAGGAGAAGCAATAAGTTCTATTTTTGGTGGATATATTTTAGGAATATTGGCGTATTCTTCACGAAATATCTATGGTGGTTTAATCGCTCACTTAGGTGTAGCTTGGGGGATGGAATATATGGCTTATATCCACCTAAATTGATTAAACTACCAACCAATTGCTTATTTTCTCCGTTGTATGAGATAAAGTAGATATTTATTTACTAGGATTTTTAAGTCTAAATCCTTATCTTTGATTAAGATGATAACAGGTTTAACGTGTGGTGTAAAAATAAGTGTTGAAAGTCTATACAGAAAGGATCTTTCTAATATTGAAAACAACATGTACTTTTTCAATTATCGTATTGTTATTGAAAATACAAACGCATTTGAGGTTCAATTAATCTCGCGCTATTGGTTTGTATTTGATTCCTTAAATCCTGCAAAGGAAATTTCTGGAGAAGGAGTCGTTGGTGAACAACCTCTTTTAGAACCTGGTCAAAAACATGTTTATGTGAGTGGTTCTGATTTACACAGTGAAGTTGGATATATGCGTGGTTATTATGTTTTTGAACGGCCCGACACAAAAGAAAAATTTAGAGTTAATGTTCCTAAATTCAATTTGATTGCCAAGTTAAAATTGAATTAATTTTTCCGATAAGTAGACGAATTGTTGTCAGGAGTCAAATAAAGTAAAAAACTTTCTCTATCTCCGAATCAATACCCATCAAAAATCCAATAAAAATTGCTTAATTTTGTAGCATAAAATTTGTAAAAAATTATTTATGCCAGAAGCAATTTATCATGTACCGCGTCCAACAAACGAATCGGTAACTCCGTTTACACCTGGTAGTCCTGAGGCTATTAGTTTAAAGAATAAATATCTTGAAATGTACAACCAAAGTCCTATTGATGTTCCAATGTATATTGGATCTGATGAGGTACGTACTTCAGATAAAAGACCAATGTCTCCTCCTCATGATCATCAACATGTTTTAGGACATTTCAATTATGGAGATGCTTCGCATGTAAATGCTGCAATTGATGCAGCTCTTGAGGCTAAGGATGCTTGGGCTAATTTAGCATGGGAACAACGTGTTGCTATCTTTTTAAAAGCAGCTGACTTATTAGCAGGACCATTTAGAGACAAAGTAAATGCATCAACTATGCTTGCTCAGTCAAAAAATTGTATGCAAGCCGAAATTGACGCCGCTTGCGAATTAATTGACTTTTTTAAATTTAACGCTGCTTACGTTACTCAAGTTTACAATGAACAGCCTGAGTCTAATCCAAGCATGTGGAATAGATTAGAATATAGACCTTTAGAGGGATTTGTTTTTGCAATTACTCCTTTCAACTTTACGTCAATTTGTGCAAATTTATGTGCGGCACCTGCTATGATGGGAAATGTTGTAGTTTGGAAACCTGCTGAATCGCAAGTTTATTCTGCTCAAGTGATCATGGAATTGTTTAAAGCAGCTGGCTTACCTGATGGTGTAATTAATATGATTACTGTAGACGGACCAGTAGCAGGTGATATCGTATTTAAACATAAAGATTTTGCAGGATTACATTTTACAGGTTCTTCTGCTGTGTTTAAGCATTTATGGAAAGAAATTGGAGCCAACATTGATTTGTATCGTTCTTATCCAAGAATTGTAGGAGAAACTGGAGGAAAAGATTTTATTATTGCACACAAATCTGCCGTTGCAAAGGAAGTAGCTACTGGTATTTCAAGAGGTGCTTTTGAATATCAAGGACAAAAATGTTCTGCTGCATCTCGTGCTTATTTACCTTCTAATATTTCTGATGAGGTTATTGCATTTGTTAAAGCAGATGTAGAAAACTTCAAAATGGGTAGTCCAGAAGATTTTGGAAACTTCATTAATGCAGTTATTGATGAACGTTCATTTGACAAAATAGCTTCTTATATCGATTACATCAAGACACAAGATGATGCTGAAATCATAGTGGGTGGTAATTATGACAAATCAAAAGGGTATTTTATAGAACCTACTGTTGTTGTTACAACTAACGCTTCTTTCAGAACAATGTGTGAAGAGATTTTTGGACCAGTGATGACAATTCACGTTTATGATGAAAATAAATTTGAAGAAACACTAGATATTTTAGATCGAACTTCAGAGTATGCATTAACTGGAGCAATTTTTTCTACAGATCGCTATGCAATTGATTTTGCAAGTAAAAAATTACAGCATTCAGCAGGAAACTTTTATATTAATGATAAACCAACAGGTGCAGTTGTAGGACAGCAACCTTTTGGAGGAGCAAGAGCTTCAGGAACAAATGATAAAGCGGGATCATACTTAAATCTAATCAGATGGGTTTCGCCTAGAACAATCAAAGAAACATTTGTACCAGCAACAGATTACAAATATCCGTTCTTAGGGTAAAAAAATAAAAAAACGAGATGTATAGTACTATACGTCTCGTTTTTCTTTGAATTTATTGTATAAATATTGAACAAAACACCGTTGAATATTTTATAATACAAAAGTGTCTTATTTCTTTTTTCAAATTAAATTTGAGCTAAACAATACTAATTAGTAATCCATTGGAGGATAAATTTATTGATATTGATGCCTTAATTAAGGATAAGAATCCACGTTTATACAAGTGGCTTCCTAATTTCATTGTTCATTATTTAAAACGAACAATTCATCAAGATGAATCAAACGAAGTAATTGCTAAAAATAAAGGAGCAAGTGGTTATGCATTTTCAACGAATGTGATTGAACGACTCAATATTGATGTTAAGGTTGAAGGAGTTGAAAACATTCCAACCGAAGGCGGAATTATTTTTGCTGTAAATCATCCATTAGGAGGCATGGACGCTCTTGCTATTATTAAAGAAGTATTTCCAATTAGAAATGATCTGAAGTTTGTGGTTAATGACCTTCTACTCCATCTCCCTAATTTAAAAGACTTATTTGTAGGTGTAAATAAACATGGTACAAATACAAAAGCTTCATTGACAACATTAAACAATTTGTTTGCTTCTGAAAGAGCAATTTTCGTATTTCCAGCTGGTCTGGTAAGTCGAAAAAAAAGAGGAAAGGTAATGGATTTAGAATGGAAAAAAACGTTTATAACGCGTTCAAAAAAATATAAACGTCCTGTAATCCCCGTTCATATAGATGGAGAATTAACACGTTTCTTTTATCGATTAGCAAATTTCAGAACAGGAATAGGACTAAAAACAAACATTGAAATGCTTTATTTAGTGGATGAATTATTTAAACAAAAAAATAAAACACTAAACATTAAATTTGGAGAGCCTGTATCGTTTGATACATTTGATCAATCTAAAAAAGATATTGAATGGGCCCAATGGATGAAAGAAAAAGTTTACGCGCTTAACGATTAACCCAAGTATAGAAAAATGGCTAGTATTAATACAGATTATATCATTCCGAAAATTGATCGCTCATTGATTCTAAAAGAATTAAACCAAGAT
>CAYPZN010000003.1:0-94607 GCA_964415335.1 uncultured Crocinitomix sp. | reverse complement strand
GGAGAGAATGAGCGAGAAATCACACCCTCGACTGGGCTGAAAAAAAATGCATAATCCGTTTCGCCATTATTTCCAGAAAGATCATTGTTCTCAATTTTATATCGAAGTACTGAGTCCGAAACATCTTTTGAAAAATCAGGTGCGTAGTTTTCTAAACCATCATTTAAACCATTTTCTGTACTATCAACAAAAGAACCATCACTTAAAATCGTCTTTAAATCATTCAAATATAATTGCGTAGAATTCGTTTTTTCATACAATGAATCGATCAATTGCGCATTGTTTTCAATTTGAACTTTACTGTCCAAAGTTGAATTTTCAATAAATAATGATTTAAGTGGAGTGTACCTGATCATGAAAAACAACAAAACCAAAATAATGATGGTGTACAAAGCAAGTAAAGTGAATAAATTTAATGTTGAAACATTAAAACTCCATTTTTCACGATAATCGCGATCATCAATAAAGGTTAATTTATTTTTTTCCCTTATTTGAGTATAAAAAGCAGTTATTTTTTTTCTGAATGACACAATCAAACAAATTTAAAAGTATTGTTGCTTAAACTCTCTTTTTGATAAGAAATTTTAATTTAAATCAATGAATTATACACTTAACTCGTTTTTTTGCATCTCCAACAACTATTTAAGTAAAATAAACGTTATTATCAATAAGTAAATTTATTATATTTGAGTAGGGGAGATTGAAGAGAAAGACGATTGAATATGTAAGAATAATAGAATATCACGCGACTATAAATATAAACGATAAAAGTACTTGAAGAAAACACTTAAAATATCACTCCTTTTTGGCTTGCTAATTTTTGTAAATAAATTACAAGGTCAATTGACTACATCTACTGCTATGTCCCCAACGGAATTAGTTCAAGATGTCCTTGTTGGAGAAGGTGTTGAGGTTTCAGGTGTTACATATACTGGAGATTTCGAAGCAATAGGTTCTTTTAATGGAGCAAGTACAAACTTAGGCCTCAATAGTGGTATCATCTTAACAACAGGAACTGTAAAAAATGAAGTAGGTGGATTGAGTGGAGAGCAAAGAGGTCCTTTTGGACCAAATAATACAGCTTCTGCAGGAAAAGCAAATGGACAACCCGGTTATGGTCCCTTGACTGCACTTGCTGGCGTAGCAACTGAAAATGCCGCAGTATTGGAATTTGATTTTGTCCCGTTAAGTAATTCGGTTTCCTTTAGATACGTTTTTGGGTCAGAAGAATATCCTGAATTCATTGATGAAGGGTTTAATGATGTATTTGCATTCTTTATTTCAGGACCAGGCTTTTCAGGAACGTTTAATATGGCTCAAATCCCTGGTACTGGTGGGCCTGTCTCAATTGATAATATTAACAATGGACCTACAAACTCAGGACCATGTCAAAATTGTGCTTTTTACACAGCGAATGGGACCGGAACAACGTCGCCTATGGCTGATAGCGATTTCTTTATTCAATATGACGGATTCACAGTTGTTATGGAAGCAACGGCAGAAGTAGAGTGCGGAGAAACGTATCATTTACAAATCGCCATAGCAGATGCAGGTGATCAAGCCTATGATTCAGGAATTTTTTTAGAAGCAAATAGTTTAGAGAGTTTTACACCAATATCGATTGAAGCTGATTTGGCATTAGACGGTTTTGGAGATGGAAAAACACTTGCCGAAGGTTGTGAAACAGCAACGATAACAGTCTCTCGAACTGATGCAGATGAAGCATTAGTAATCCCAGTGGTTTTGCTTGGAGATGCAACAGAAGGTGTTGATTACGAAAATGTACCAGACCAAGTTTCTTTTGCTCCAGGACAAACGTCTGTATCCTTTGACTTTGATGTGTTTAATGATGCGATTATAGAAGGAACAGAAGATTTAATTATAGAATTGAATCATCCTGACCCGTGCGGAATGGATAATTTTGTGAGGGTCGAATTACAAATTAGAGATGTAGACCCATTGGTTGCTACTGTTGAGGATGTTGAAGTGCATTGTCCAGGAGAAGAAGTCGACTTGACTGTTACTGTCTCAGGAGGTTTGCCAGAATATTCATACAATTGGGATACAGGAAGTACATCACCAACAATTACAGTTAATCCTGATGTCACAACAACTTATGATGTTACTGTTAATGATATTTGCATAGGAATACCTGTTACAACTTCTGGAACAGTAATTGTCCCAGTTTATCCTCCACTCGGTGTAAATACAACGGATGACATCACAGTATTATGTCCAAATACGCCAAATACTTTGGCAGCAGAGCCGTTTGGGGGAGAAGGAACATACTCTTACGAATGGACTTCAGGTGGATTAACAATATCTTCTTCATCCTTTATAGATGTTTCTCCTTTCGTTACAACAACCTATACTGTTACAATCACAGATGGTTGTGGAAATGTCGTATCAAAAAATGTTACAATTACTGTTACGGCTTCAGTTCTTGAATTAGAAATGAGCCCAGATCAATTGATTTGCCCTGGAGATACTGCTGAAATTTTCACAATAGCTACCGAAGGATTAGGAGATTACACATATTATTGGCTTCACTCTGGAGAAACAACGTCAAATGTATTTGTTGCTCCGACGGAAACAACAACATACACAGTCTCCGTAATGGATGCTTGTGCAACTTATGACATTAAAGGGTCAACAACAATTGAAGTAGTACAACCTATTGCAGATTTTGAAGTACTTTCAAGTGATCCAACAGAAGGACTACTTGTATCATTTGACAATACATCTATTGGTGCAGAAACATGGGAATGGGATTTAGGAAATGGTGAAACATCAACATTAAATTCTCCAAGTACAGTATATAATCCTTACGGATGGTACGAAGTTACTTTGATTGCCTTCAATGAAATAGGATGCCCTGATACTGCGCAAAAACGAATTTTTGTTAAACCAGAATTCTTCTTTTATGCACCAAATGCGTTTACGCCAGATGATGGAAGGTTTAATAATGAATATGGTGTTAGTGTTATTGGAGCTACAGATTTTGAATTCCAAATCTTCAATAGATACGGGGAGTTGATTTATGAAACAACTGATCAATATTTTAGATGGACAGGGAATTATAATGGATACATTGTTCCGGATAACATACTAGTCTACAAGGCAAGAGTAACAGATCGTGAAACGATTGTCCATGAGTATGAAGGATTTATAACCATCTTACGTTAAAATTGAACTGTTTCGATTACATTTGTTTCAAAATGAGATCGAATGCCCAGTAAAGACTTTTCAAAATTAGTTCTCGTATTATTCTTATTTATACTATCATGTAATGAAGAAAAGGAAAATCTTGATAAGGTCTCAACAATTGATCCAAGTTTTATTAGCGATACTCTATTGGATAAGTTAAATGAACGACAACAATATTATCAGCATTTTATTTTCGAAATTCCAGCATTATTCCAACAAGATATCGATAGTCTTGCAGCATGGATTATAGAATACGAACCTGGGGCTTTACAGTTCGATAATTGGGTTGAAGATAGCGTTTACATCTTGAAAAAAAGGTTAGATACTATAGATATAATACAACCATTCTATTGTGCAAATTACTTTGATTTCCTCGCCTTACCAGATTATCCGTATTGGGATGCAAATAGTGAAAACCGAAATTTATTAAGAACCAGGGTATTTGAAAACGGCGATTATAGTATCATAGATTTTGGGAAAAAAATTGAATGGTCCGATTCAGCTAAATCATGGTTAGAAAAATGGAAATCTCAATCCAGTATTAATTTTGTAAATGCGCAATTCTCAGATGAAAACATCAAAAAAGAAATTGAAACGTTTCAACGAGAAATTCGAACCAATTCTGATATTATTCAAATAAAGTTAGCACAATTTGATACTATAAATCTTGAGTCTTATAGAAAATCAGCTGGGTATAAAGGATTATTTTTATTAGAGGTTGATGAGAAAGCGATAAATCATCAAATTAATAATGGCGTTGATTTTGTGCGCATAAACCTTGCGCATAAATTGCAAAATTCAGTCCCATACAAACAGTGGATAGATAACAACGGAAATAAAAACTCATTCAGAGAAAGTACAAAACGAATAATACAATTGAAAAATGCAAAACATCATCCTGATAAACCAGTTAGTCTGGATGAACAAATAGAATATACACGATTAAATTTATTGTCAAAAACCACCGCATTAATTAGTAACAAAGATAAATTCATTCCAATAGAACCTAAATTTTCAATTTATTCCGAAAGCACCATCAAAATCGAAAAGAAAATTAGAATGGAAAACAACATTAAAGTTTACACTAAAAACTTCACTGAAGATAAAATAAATCAACTGCTAAAAACAAATGAGAAAAAAGTTTTCATTGTGTCTGATAGCACGAAGCCAGAAGTTTTGAATCTCTTGAATAACCCTGAGTTAGAAGATATACTTGTTTGTTTTAGTAACTCAGAAATGTATGAAAAATTGAACAGAGCAAATAACCTTGTTTATTTTGTTAATGATTATTCTCTTTTTGTACAGCAACTTACAGGTCAATTAGATTTAACTGGTGATTTTGTTTCAAAAGACACAATTTATTTAGGAGAAGATATAAAGCAAATGAAGTTAGGTCGAACGAGCCCGGAATATTGCGGGATTAGTTCAGATACGTTAAAAAACATTCAATACGCTGTTCAATCCGCTATAAACGGAAGAGCATTTCCTGGCTGTCAAATTTTAGTTGCAAAAGAAGGATGTATTATTTATGATAAATCATTTGGGCATCATACCTATGACAGAATACATCCCGTAACTGCTGAATCTATTTATGATTTGGCTTCGCTTACAAAAATTGTTTCAACAACATTGGTTGGGATGAAGTTATATGAACAAGAGGCATACCGTTTAACAGATAGTCTTTCAAACTACCTTCCCGACAGTCTAAAAGATCACCTTGATTATCCAAGTACAATTAGAAATATATCATTCCAAGAGTTATTTATACATAAAAGTGGCTTACCAGCAGGATTCCCAATCATTGACTACATTCAATATACATCAGATGAAATTACGCGATTTGATAAATATTTTTGTGATTTACCTGATGATACAATCTTTAAAACACAGGTTGCAGAAAATTTTTATTTAGATATCGCCTATCAAGATTCAATGTGGTTACGCCTTAATCAAATTTGGCTCGATCAAAGTAAGCCCTATAAATATAGTGACGTAAATATGAATACACTCTATTTTATCTTCAAAAGTATACTTCATAAAAACCCAAAAAAGTTTAATTATCAATTGAGTGAAGAAGAATTGAAATTGCGAAACTTATTCAAAGATTATCTGTATGATGAATTCTATAAGAAATTAGAAATGACGCGAACCGGATATAACCTAAATAATCAATTTAGCAAAAATGAAATTGTTCCAACTGAAAATGAACGGTATTGGAGAAAACAATTATTACATGGGTATGTACACGATCCAAATGCGGCATTGCACGGAGGCGTTGCTGGAAATGCGGGAATCTTCTCAACTACAAATGATCTTGCAATTTTGGCTGAAATGTGGCTTAATAAAGGGACTTATAGAGGAAAGCAGTTTCTTAGAGAAGAGACAGTTAATCAATTTATTCAGACCCAGCCAAGCTCACACAGAGGGTTAGGGTTTAATAAACCATCAATGAATACAGGAGCATTCGGTTGTGCAGATTCAGCTTCGTTAAAAACATTCGGACATACTGGGTTTACAGGAACATGTATTTGGATTGATCCAGAAAATGAATTGACATATATATTCTTATCCAATCGAGTACATCCAACGGTCAATAACAGAATATATAATTATGGGATTAGACGCAGAACACATCAATACTTCTACAGCGGCAATCTACTTCAATAAACTACGATTGATCTAAAGACTTTTCGTTCGTCCCCCATCAACAGGAACATTTATTCCATTAATATAACTTGCAGCTGGTGAAGCCAAAAACGCAATTGCATTTGCCACCTCTTCTGGCTTAGCAATCCTTCCCATTGGAGATGCTGCTGACATTTCAGCGAGCACTGTGTCAAAATCTTTACCAGTTTTAGTTGCTTTATTTTCAATAATTGATTTTAAGCGTACTGTATTTGTTGCGCCAGGAAGTACATTATTAACGGTTATATTGAATTGCCCCAATTCATTGGCAAGTGTTTTGCTCCAGTTAGCAACTGCTCCACGAATGGTGTTTGAAACACCTAAATTGGGAAGGGGCTGTTTAACAGATGTAGAAATAACATTAATAATCCTACCGTAACCAGAAGCTTTCATTTTCTCTTTAACCGCTTGCACAAGGATATGGTTACAAACTAAATGTTGGTTAAATGCATTTAAAAACTCTTCAGTTTCGGCCTGATTAACTGGACCACCAGCAGGTCCACCTGTATTATTGACTAAAATTTCCACAGACTTTTGCTCAAGAAAAGTATTGATTCGCGATTTTAATTGATCTGGATTAGAAAAGTCAGCAACGAGGTAAGAATGTTTTTGATTTCCTTCAGAAAAAAGTGTCGAACAGGCCGTTTTTAATTTTTCTTCGTTACGCGCAATTAAAATTATATTTGCGCCCAAAGATGCAAGTTCTTTTGCAGCAGCTAAACCAATACCTTGCGTACTACCGCAAACGATAGCCGTCTTATCATTTATACGTAAATCCATTGAAAAATATTTCGGATAAAGTTAGTATATTTGTTAGTTATTGAATGGAAAAAAGAAGAGAAATGAAAAAGGCCCTAAGTAGAGTACTTCCTGTAGTTTTTTTATTTGCTTGTGGAAACGAAGAAGCAAAGCAAGAATTAGAAGTAATTGAAGAAGTTCAGGAATCAATGTCATTTGAGACACTTGGGGCAGAGAAAACGGGAATTGATTTTTATAATAAAATCACCGAATCTGAAGATTATAACTTTTATACATACGAATATATATACAACGGAGCTGGAGTGGCGGTAGGAGATATTAACAATGATGGCTTAACGGATGTGTATTTTACAGGGAATCAGGTACAGGATAAATTATACCTGAACAAAGGAGAAATGCAATTTGAAGATATCACAGCAAATGCATTTGATGAAACAGCAAATATTGGATGGCATACTGGTGTGAGTATGGTTGATATCAACGCAGATGGTTGGTTAGATATTTATGTTTGTAGATCAGGAGATCCAGAAGATAAAGAGTTACTTCGAAATATGCTGTTTATTAATAATCAAGATAACACTTTTACAGAAAAGTCCGAAGAATATGGGGTAGATGTTTTAGCAAGGTCAACACATGCAGCATTTTTTGATTATGATAATGATGGTGATCTTGACTTATATGTATTGAATCATCCAATCAAAAAACCGAGAGATCGATTTGTTACCGTAAAAGAATTTAAGAGATTAAAAAAATATGGAGAAGATGCAGATGTATTTCTTGAAAATCAAGATGGACATTTTGTAGACATTTCTAAACAAGCAGGGATAGAAAATAACTGTTTTGGATTGGGTATTTCTGTAGGAGATCTAGATGGGAATGGATATGCTGATGTGTACGTGTCAAACGATTATCAAGATCCAGATTTCATGTACATGAATAATGGAGATGGGACGTTTACAGAAGAGATTACTAAAAGAACAAAACATATTTCAAATTTCTCTATGGGAAATGACATGGCTGACTTCAATAATGATGGTTATATTGATGTTATGTCCGTTGATATGGCTGCTGAAGACCATGTAAGATCAAAACGAAACATGGGTGGAATGAGTACAAAAAACTTCTGGGACCTAGTTTTCGTGGGATTCCACTACCAGTATATGTTTAATGGCCTTCAAATGAATAATGGAAATGGAACATTCTCCGAAGTTGGTCAAGTGGCTGGAGTTTCGCAAACAGATTGGAGTTGGGCACCTCTTTTTGCTGATTTTGATAATGACGGTAGAAAAGACCTTTTTATAACCAACGGATATAAACGAGAGGCAAGAGATAATGACTACACAGCACGATATAATGCGCAAAAGGAACTTGGACAAGAAATAGATTTTGAAGAAGGGTTAGCTTTAATGCCTACAGCAAAAATTTATAATTATGTGTTTAAAAATACCGAAGAGATAGGCTTCGAAAAGAAAACAAAAGAGTGGAATTTTGATTCTCCCGTAAATTCAAATGGAGCAGCATTTGCTGATTTTGACAATGACGGTGATTTAGATTTAGTCGTTAATAATATGGAAGAGACATCTTTCATTATGGAGAATAAATTAAATAGTGCAAATAATTATGTTCGATTTAAGATTGATGGTTTTGAAAATAATTTAAATGCAATTGGTGCAAAGGTAAAAATCACCGTAGGTGATGAGATTCAATTTCAGGAGATGCAAATTTCAAGAGGATATGAATCAGGCATAGAAAATATAGCACATTTTGGTATTGGTAAAAATGAAACCATTGATAAAGTTGAAATCATTTGGCCAAATGGAAAAATGTTAAGCAAAACAAATATTGCTGCAAATACAACCCATCAATTTGGGCCAAAAGATGCGACTAAAACATTTCAGAAAAATGCCGAAGAAAAAACATATTTTTCAAATGTTTCCGAAGATATATTCAATTTTCAACATGAAGAAGCGCTTGTAAATGATTTCGAAAGCGAAGTACTTTTACCAAACAAAATGTCGCAATTAGGACCTTTTATTTCAAATGGTGATGTTAATGGAGATGGGTTAGAAGATTTATATGTATCAGGAGCATCAGATGTTTCAGGCACACTTTTTCTTCAAGGGGATAATGGCTTTACTGAGAAAAAGGGACCGTGGGAAAAAGAGACTATTCGCGAAGAGTTAGGTTCTGAATTCATTGACATTGATAATGATGGCGATTTGGATTTGTATGTTGTCTCTGGAGGAAATGAATACAATTTTAATTCTCCTGTTAATTATGATCAATTGTACGTAAATGATGGAAAAGGAAACTTTAAAAATGAGACTTCAACGCGACTACCTAAATTAGAAACTTCTGGACAAAGAATAGCGGTTGGAGATTATGATAATGATGGAGATGAAGATATTTATGTCGGAGGACGTCAAACTCCGGGTTATTATCCGTTTGCTCCGAGAAGCTTTCTGTTAAACAATGATGGAAATGGAATCTTTAAAGATGTTACAAAAGAATCTGTCGGTGCTAATCAAGAAAAAGAAGGGTTGAGTATTATGGGGCCAGGAATGATTACGGATGTAATTTTTGATGATTTTGATGGTGACCAAGATTTGGATTTAATTGCTGTGGGAGAATGGATGCCAATTTGTTTCTTTGAAAATGAAAACGGAACATTTTCTAACGTAAACAAAAAATATAATCCTGAAGAAGAAATAGGGTGGTGGTATTCAATTGCTAAAGGGGACTTTAATGGAGATGGCGTAAATGACTACATTGCTGGTAATCTAGGGGCAAATAATAAGTTTCATCCAACTAAAGAAAAACCGTTGGAAATCTATTGTCATGATTTTGATGAAAGCGGAACCTATGATATTGTTTTAGCGAAATACCAAGATAACATCTGTTATCCAGTAAGAGGAAGACAATGCTCTTCTGAACAAATGCCATTTATTCAAGAAAAATTCCCTACATATTCTGAATTTGCAACAGCAGATGTGAAAAGCATTTATGGTGAAGAGCAATTGAAAAAAGCATTACACTTTTCCGCTACAGAATTCCATTCAAAAATTGTTTTAAGTAATAACGGGGGTTATTCTTACGAAGAACTTCCTGTTTTTGCCCAATTAGGGCCAATTAACAAATCCATACTAATGGATGTAAATAAAGATGGAAATTTAGATGTTGTTGCGGCTGGAAACAATTATGCCGCTGAAGTTGAAACAATTCGATATGATGGCGGAAGAGGTGTCGTTCTTCTTGGTGATGGAGCAGGTAATTTCGATCAATTAACTCCAATGGAATCAGGATTTTTTGAAAATGACGATTGCAAAGATATGACGCTTATTAAATACGGAGCGAAAGATGTTCTAATTTCCGTTTCGAATAAAGCAAAAGCAAAAACGTTCTTGTTGAACTAATTGCTTTCAAATTCAAACGATTAATATTCTACGAAATTTCTAAAAATGTTTGATTAATCAATGATGTTTTCCTACATTAGCGGAATTAAATCTAAATAATAATTTAAAAACTAGTTATGAAGAAAATTGACTTGATGCTGAAAGTGCTATTTTTAGTGGCTTTCGCCAATGTCTCTTATGGTCAAGGTGGTGAACTCGCCGGAGGTTTGACCTGTGAAGAGGCGGTGCCAATTAACGTTGGTACAGGATATATGACTCCAAATGATGGTGATCATCCTGGGGATGCTACAGTAGTGCACGATAATTGGTATTCTTTTATTGCTCCATGTGATGGAGAATTAATAGTTTCTCAAAGTGCATATCCAACAAATCAAAGAGGAGATAAACGTATTCATTCAGGAGTTTGTGGAAGTCTTGTTGTAGAACATACTTCTACTTGGACAACTGCTAATACTCCGCCAGTAACTATGGTTGCAGGAGAAGAGTATTTCATTGAAATCAATGATGATTGGCAAGCGAATGTTGCTAGTGCTTCATTTGATCTTTTATATGAAAACCCAGCATGTCCTCAAGTAACTTCTTTAGATGGATTTACTCCTTCATTTGATGTAGCTAACTTAGCATGGTTTGCAGGAGGTTCTGAAACTGATTGGGTTGTAACTTACGGTCCAACAGGTTTTGATCCAGAAGCATCTGGTTCTTCAGTTGCAGTAACAGGTACACCAAGTGTTACAATTACTGGTTTAGAAGAATTAACTTGTTATGATTATTATGTTCAAGCAGTTTGTGGTGGAGGTGTAACGAGTTGCTTCTTTGAAGGACCGTTTACATTCTGTACACCAGCAATTTGCCCTGATCCGACATCGCCTAATGTATCTGGAATTACAAACCTTGATGCCATGTTAAATTGGTCTCCTGGTTCTTCTGAAACAATGTGGGATGTACAATGGGGTCCTGAAGGATTTACTTTAGGTTCTGGAACGTCAATTGATGCTACACCATTTACAACTGTTGATTTAACAGGAATGTTAGAAGCTGATATGTGCTATGATTGGTATGTAAGAGCTGTTTGTGAAGTTGATTTAGGTTCTGGACTAGAGACGGTTAACTCTTTATGGGTTGGACCAATCGAATTTTGTACAAATAAAAATTGTTTAGATCCAAGTGATCTTAGTGTAATTTCTGCTCCTGGTTTAACTGCAACAGTTACTTGGACTGAAAATAATGCACCAGCTGCTACTGAATGGAATATTCAATATGGAGAACCTGGATTTAGTTTAGGATCTGGAGTTACGATTACAAATGTTTCTTCTAATCCATTTACAATTCCTGGTTTAGAAGGTGATACTGAATATTGCTTCTATGTTCAAACTGTTTGTGGTGAAGGAGAAGATTCTCTTTCTAACTGGGTTGGACCTGTTTGCTTTACTACTGACGTTTTCTGTACTGCTCCTAGTGGCTTATTTGCTTCTGGATCTAGTGGAACAGATGCTGACATTAGTTGGACTGAAGGTGGAACAGCAACTTCTTGGACAATCATTTATGGTGAAGAAGGAAGTGATTTACTTACTGACGGTATTGTAGAAGAAGTTACTGGAATGCCAGGAGTTTCTGTTACTGGGTTAGATGCTGGTGAAACTTATTGTTTCATTGCAAGAGCTAATTGTGGCACTACAATGGATCTTGATTCTGCTTCTATTTGGGCTGGACCATTCTGTTGGACACAGCCAGAAGATTGTGCAACGCCATTTGCTGTTGAAGCAATAAACATTACAAATACAGCTGCATTTATTAACTATACTTCACCGGGTGCAGAAACATTCGAATTATCTTGGGGACCACCTTGTTTTGCTCCTGGAGATGCTGACGAAGTTGATGCTGTTGCTAGCACTCCTGATGATCCATTCTATATTGATGGTTTAGAAGAATCTACTCCTTATTGGGTATATGTAAGAGCAACTTGTGGAGTTGATTCAGTTTCTGCTTGGACTTTACCATTATTGTTCGGAACAGATATTAACAATGATGATCCTTGTGATGCTGAAATGTTAGTATTAGATGGACCTCAAATTTTAAGACACAACTTTGAAGCAACTACTTTGCCTGGAGAAGATGTATTAACTCCAGAATTAATAGCTGATTGTTTTGCTTCTGACGGATGGTGTTCAGGTGATCCTTTAGATCGTTCTGTATGGTTCCAATTTGTAGCACCTGCTTCAGGACAAGTTGTAGTAAGTACTTTTGACGAAAGTGATTGTATTACAAATAACAGGACTGAGGTTGCAGTTTATTCAACTGGAGATTGTAATATCTTTGATAACTACGTTCTTGAAGCTGCAAATACGCAAGCACCTGGAGATGGAGGATTTGGATCTGAAGTTACTGCGTGTGGATTAACACCTGGACAAACCTACTATGTATTAGTAAATCCAATCTCTGCTATTCAAGCTGATGTTCACTTTGGAATTCAATTAAACTCTGTTGAGGAGGTTACTGCTGGTTTAGGTTTAAATCCTACAGTTTGTGAAGGCTCTACAGTTGATTTATTTGATGCAATTGCTGGATTCTCTGGAACAGAAGGACAATGGTTTAACCCAGTTGTTGGGCCTGGAAATGAACTTCCTAACTTAATTACTATCCCTGGTGGATCATTCTCATTCTTCTATGTAATAGACAATGGATGTTTCGCAGATACTGTAATGTCTACGATTTCAACTGAAGCACCTGCAAACGCTGGTGGAGACGGAGCTTTCGTTACTTGTAATACATTCGGAATAATTCTTTCTGATCATATTGTAGGACCAAGTGATGGTGGAGGAATTTGGAGTTATGTTGGTGATGATGTATTAGATAGTATTTCTTTATCTGGTGGTTTCTTTGATCCACTTGGAAATGATCCAGGAGAATACGAATTCTTATATACTGTTGCAAATGAATTCTGTCCTGCAGATTCTGCTACTGTAATAATTACATTAAATGATTGTTTAGGAATTGACGACGAAGAGTTGAATAACCTAGTTGTTTACCCTAACCCAGTTGTTGATGTGTTAACAGTTCAAGACATTGCAATCAATGGAAACGCTGTAATTGAAGTATTAGATATTGAAGGAAGAGTAATTTACTCTGATCAAGTATCAAATATCGTTGGAAATTACACAATTGATATGTCAGAAATCGAAACCGGAGTTTACTTCGTGAAAGTTACTGGAGAAAACACTGTACAGAAAGTACGTGTGGTAAAACAGTAATCGATAATATATTTAAAAAAGGGGTGAACTCATTGAGTTCGCCCCTTTTTTATTGGATAGAATTCTTGTAAATATATCTTTAAAACAATTTTACTACCTTGTTTAGGTAATTTAGATAACTTTAGAACAACCTATTTTAGAATTTAAACGAGTATTATGGCCATAGCAGCACCATTTAATTTGAATAATTGGATAGAAGAGAATAGAAATTTGTTGAGGCCACCTGTATCCAATAAAAATTTGTACACACAGTCTGGAGATTATATTGTAATGATTGTGGGTGGACCAAATGCTAGGAAGGATTATCATTATAATGAAACAGAAGAGCTTTTCTATCAGTTAGAAGGAGATATTGTTGTAACTATTCAAGAAGAAGGAAAGGCCCGTAAAGTTGAAATAAAAGAAGGAGACATGTTTCTACTTCCAGCAAATACACCACACAACCCTGTTAGGCCTGCAAATTCAGTAGGGTTGGTTATAGAAAGAGTAAGAAAAGGAACAAACCTAAAGGATGGCCTTATGTGGTTTTGTGATAACTGTAACAATAAACTACATGATACTTACTTTGAATTAAAGAATGTTGAGAAAGATTTTCAACCACGATTTAAAGAGTTTTATAACTCAAAAGACCTAAGAACGTGTAATAATTGTAGTCATGTAATGCCTATAGATGAACGTTTTATAGATTGATTGAAAATCACTGTATAGATTTAAAGAGTGATATAAATAGGGTGAAGTTTCTATTAAGGAAAAGGACTTTTTCATTCTATCGCATAAAACCTCATTTCAATTAATAATCAGTTCAATAGTAAACTAACATGGTACTCATTTGAAAAAGAAAGTAAGGGTGCTTTTAGAGATTATCAATTCAGAATAAAAATCAGATAGAATAAAAGAGAATTATTTAAGGACAACAACGTGACCTTTTAATTGGTGAGGGATTCCTTTTAAGTCGGTATAAGCAATTTGCCATACATAGACTTCATCCGTAACTAAATACCCTTTATAAGTAGCATCCCATGCATCCTCTAAATCAATCATAGTATAAATTAATTCACCCCAGCGATTAAATATTTGCATTTGAAATTCATCAATGTTATGTGCAATAGCTTTGAAAGTATTATTAAATCCATCTCCGTCAGGTGTAAACGTATTCGGGACATAAATTAATGGATCAAATAAGATAGGAACAAATCCTATATTTCTACATCCTCTACTATCAGTTATAGTAGCCTTATATGTCGTTTCAGATTCAGGATAAACGAAAGTTGTAGGACAGGTTATACAATCAATAAATGTTGGTGGAGACCATGCTATACTACCAATTCCATCAGCTGAGATTTCAACAGTATCACCAACAATAGCAAACACTGATGGTGAAACGACAATAGAAGGTAAATCGTAAAGACTAACTGTGACACTTGCAGAATCGAAACAACCAAATTCATCTGAAACAATAACTGAATAAGTAATATCGTGAGGAGGGATAGAAATAGTTGTAGCTTGATCATCATTTGTTAAAAAAGCACCTGGTGACCAATCATAAAATTCTCCTCCTGATGCCCAAAGAAAAGCACTATCAGTGGGGCAAATAGTCGTGTCAGCAGCTATTTCTGCAATAATTCGAATAACATTAACATCAACAGTATCGAATGATGATCCACATGCATTAGTAAAAGTAACAGCATATGATGTGTCCACTTCAGGATATACAAATGGATCATGTAGATTAACGTCACTTATATTATAATCAGGGGTCCAAAGATAACTAGTTGCACCGCCTGCGGTAATTCGAATGCTATCGCCAAAACAGATACTAACTTCATTTATCAAATTAGGAAATGGTAAATCTTGATCTACAATTACTTTAATTGAATCTTCAATTAAACAACCTTCTGGAGTTGTTATTTCAACGGTATAAACAGTTGTTATTGGTGGTGAAGCATTAGGCATATCGCTGGTGGGATCATCCAAGGTTTCTGCAGGTTCCCAGAGATAGGTTTCTCCACCACTGGCTGAAAGCTGGGCTTCGCCGCCTACGCATATTGCTGTATCCAAACCACTACTGGCATCTGTACCAAATACGTGTACCGTGACGTCAACTTCACTCATTCCACAAACACTGGAAATGATTACTGTAAATGTAGTGGCTTCAGTAATTGTTGCAATTGGTTCAGCACTAAACGGGTCATCAAGAAATTCAGAAGGACCCCATGAATATGAATCTCCACCAATGGCAAATAATTCAACTGAACTTCCAGGACATATTGTATCACTTAAACTTCCTGCTTCTCCTTCAAATAACGCTATTGTTACACTTATCTCGGCAGTATCTGGTGTATAACAACCATTTATATCAGAGACAATTAACGTTACTGTATAATCTCCGGGGTCTTCATAAAAATGAGTTGGCTCAAATTCAGTAGATGTAGGGCTTCCATCACCAAAATCCCATTCAAAAGAATTCCCATTTTCACTTTCATTTTCAAAAATTACTGGATCTGGAATACAAATTACTGGTGCACCAGTTCCCAAAACAGCTTCAATTTGAGATAATTCAAATTGAAATACAGCCATATTACAGTTAGGGCTAGGGTTTGTAGGAGAGAAACTTCCCGGAGTTGTAGGAAAACCATTATCATTTCCTCCACAAGCAGCACAAACAGCGTGGTAAATGGTCCCCGATTTATCAAATCTACTAGTACCTCCATCAACATGATCTCTTTCTAGTGATGGATCCCCCATAAAAGTTCCATACTTTAATTCTTGCATGTCCTGATCAAATACTGCTAAATAAAAGTTACTACCACTTGTAGTAGGTAAATAAGCATCAGAAGTTGTAGGAAAACCACTTGTTGTACTTGCATCCGCAATGTTTGTATTTCCTCCCCAGCCAGCAATATAAATTTCATAACAATCACTAACTAAGAATGCTGTAGGAGAAATTTCTGCTTCACCAGTGCCCGCTCCAAAAACCGAAGACCATCCAGTTGTTGTTAAGTCATTTGATATTTTATGAATAAACTGACCACTATTTGGGTTAATGTAATTATCACCATCAGTTTGGTAATTGCCACTAGATTGTCCGTAAACGTATACAAAGTCATCAATATCTAATTCGATAAAATAAGCTTGATCATAATCAGTTGTGCCTAAATAAGTAGCTTCAGGACCTGCGTATGTGGGACCTGGAAATTTCATAACAAAGCCATCTACTTCTCCTCCTCTGTATGTAGAATGCAACTTTCCTCCTGTTGCAGGGAGATTGATACTTTTTGTTCCACCTGCGACAAATAAATCTCCTGTTGAAGAAACCTTCAAAGAATTTCCAGATTCTAAATCATCCCCTCCAATGTAGGTACTCCAAAGTAAGTTCGTAAGGTTTGTATTGAATTTTGCTGCAATGGCATCCTGATCACCCCCAAGGGTAGCATCAAATCCGCCAACAACAGGGAAATCTGTAGATTGTGTTGACGAGGTAATAAAAACATTATCGTCATCATCTAAGATAATTTCTCCTCGTAACTGATCACCATAATTGTGGACTAAACTAAGTAAAAAGCCTGGTGTTCCGCCTTCTGAAATTCCATCAATTTCGCTCCCTCCAAGATATGTCCCTCCAAGAACCGCGTCTCCATTTGGTGCTATCTTTAGAATAAAAATATCAGAGCCTCCAGTAAATCCGATACCATTCACACTTGCAGTAGATCCTCCATTATTTGAACCTTGATACGGACTAGAACCTACGGGGAAATCTGATGAAGAAGTTGCCCCCATCATGTAAAGCTCGTTTGTTGTTTCACTTGTAATTATACTATTCGGAGTTTCTCCTCCTGATCCACCAATAAAGGTAGAGTAGATTATATCACCACCGGTATCATTAAATTTGGTTAAACCAATATCAACTGAACCACCATTGAAAGTATTGTCAAACGCTCCAGTAGATAGTGGATACCCTGAAGAAAAAACAACACCTGCTCCAATTAATTTCCCGTCTGCATCAGGACAAGCTGTCATTCCCCAATTATCAGAAGTAGCTCCGGTAAATGTAGAAAACGTTAGATCAGGATCAATTATCAACTCAACAGACTCGTCATAACCATTTGGAAAAACAAATGTCATTTCATTTCCTATAAGCTGATAGTGACAGGTAACTTCTTTTTTTATTCCAGCAATTGTTTGGTAAGCAAACGGTTTACCTTCAATAATAGAACCAAGTGAGGTTTGTATTTTCAATGTACCATCAACAATACTTAAATTGTCTTGCCCATCATAATGTACTTTAAAATCACTTGGATTTCCGTCTGGCCTTACAATTACATCATACTTGAGTGTTGACTTGTTCTCATAAAGTTGGAGGTCAATATTTTTATAAAGTTCAGAATAAACAATTTCATTGTAAGCAAAACTATGCTTAACCCATTTACTTGGATCATTTCCTAAGAAGTAATTTTCGTAAAAACTTGAAGGGTTATTTTCTTGAAAGACTGGATTAGGATTTGCACCAACAAAAGTAGTTCTAACAACATGATTTTTGATTAATTCGGGCTCATCTTCATGACCGTGGCCATGATCGTAATGCTCTCCTTCAGAGGTTAAAGCATAAGTAAAACCTGTCTTCTCTAAAAAAAGATTCCCTCCAGGAATTCCAACTTTATAAGAAATATTTTCGTGCCATTGTCCTTTATTTGGCCGCATCCAAATTTCATTCTGAGCCATAAGCCCAAACGCGCTGAAATATAAGAGAACTAATGCAACTAATTTATTCATATGTTGAATCCTATTCAAAAGGTTCAATAGTGGGTGGTTCTAACTGTACGATACTTCATGCAAAATTTGTACCAAAAAATGCCTAAAATTATTTAACAACAGAACATTAAATTTATTAAAAAACAACCAAATAACAATAACTTATAATGGTATACGGTAGTTATTATTTATTGTTTAGCTCAATTAAGACGAGTGATAAGGCGAAAGATTGCCTGAAAATGGAAATAATTCGTTTAAAAAATGATGTATAATTGGATTGCAAAAAGGAGGGTTAATAAGTTTCTTCCTTATCTAAGCTACCATCTTCTTTGTGAAATTTCCACAAACCAAATTTTTTATCTTGTCGATATTCGCCGATATAACGAACTTTCCCATTTGGGTAAAATGTGATTGAATGCCCATTTTTAAGCCCATTTGTATAATAAGACTCACTCCATTTAATGCCATTTTCGTAATAAGAAGTCCAAATACCATTTCGTTTTTGCTCAGCGTCAAAATCACCTTCAATTTTAAGGCTTCCACTTTCATAGTACTCTTGATAATCTTTTGTGCTTTCAATTTTACTTACTGGTTCATCCAATACCTCAGGTTTCGTTTCTTGAATTGGTGCAGAATTACTTTCTATTGAAATTGGGTCTGATTTTTTTTCAGAATTTTCAGTACATGAAGAAATTGCAATTAAACCCACAAATATAACAGCGCTAAATTTCATCATAAAATTTTATTTTTCTCTATAAACAGTATATTCAACAAGACCGATCAATGCTCTTTTAGCATCAGAGTCTGCAATGTTTTTCAATAAATCAAGTGCTTCTTCTTTGATCTCAATCATTTTATCGTAGGCGTATTTAACACCTCCTGATTCTATTACATATCGAATGGCCTTTCGTATTTCTTTTGGCTCTTCGTTGTGATTTTTAACGATATTAATTAGTTCTTTTCTAACCTTAGGAGAACATGTATTAAGCGCATAAATCAGTGGCAAAGTTATTTTTCTTTCGCGGATATCGTTTCCAGTTGGTTTCCCAATTTTTTGACTATCTCCATAATCAAAAATATCATCCTTAATCTGAAATGACATTCCAACCAATTCTCCAAATTTTTTCATGGTATCAACCAAGGCTTCATCATTACTAACAGAGGCTGCTCCAGCTGCACAGCAAGATGCAATTAAAGAAGCTGTTTTTTGTCGGATAATATCATAATACACTTCTTCAGTAATATCCAATCTTCGTGACTTTTCGAACTGTAATAATTCACCTTCTGTCATCTCTTTGACAGCATCCGAAACAATTTTTAGTAATGTGAATTGCGAAGTGTTTACTGAAAGAAGCAATCCCTGCGAAAGTAAATAATCACCTACCAATACAGCTATTTTATTTTTCCAAAGTGCGTTAACTGAAAAAACGCCTCTTCTCTCATTTGCATCATCCACAACATCATCATGTACTAATGAAGCGGTATGAGAAAGTTCAATTAATGAAGCAGCCGTATATGTTGACTCTTCTACCTTTCCATGAATTGCCTTAGCAGTTAAAAAAACAAACATAGGCCGCATTTGTTTCCCCTTCCGTTTAATAATGTAGTGCGTTATTTTATCCAAAAGAGCGACATCCGATTTCATTGCCTCTTTAAACTTTTGTTCAAAGACTTTCATTTCTTCCGAAACGTTTGCCTTTATTTTGTCAACGCTGAACATATATTAACAAAGATACAACTCAAGATTTACATAAGACAGTATTTCTTATGAAATAACGGAATTATTATCCAAGTCTAATTCTTGTATGATCGTAATCCACTCATCTACACTTTTAGCATCCTCTAGTTTGTATTCACCAATAGCTTCTCTTCGAAGAGCTGAAAGATGTGCACCATTGTTAAGAGATTGGCCTAAATCGTGTGCAATACTGCGAATATAAGTACCTTTTGAACAAGAAATTCTAAATTGTACTGTTGGAATTGTAATTTGATCTAACTCAAATGATGAAATGCGAACTAGTTTTGGTTTTAATTTCACTTCTTCCCCTGCTCGTGCTAGATCGTAAGCTTTTTTTCCTTGAATTTTCTTCGCCGAAAATATTGGAGGATATTGCTCATATTCGCCAACCATTTTTTCCGCTGCTTCTGAAACCATTTTTAATGTAATACCTTCCAAAGGAAAGGTGGAATTAATTTCTGTTTCCAGATCGTAAGACGGAGTCGTACTTCCTAATGTTATTTCCCCAGAATATGTTTTTTCGAGCCCCATGAAGGACTCAATTTCTTTCGTTTTTTTTCCTGTACAGAGTATCAAAAGACCATCAGCAAGAGGGTCTAGTGTACCCGCATGGCCTACTTTTATTTTTTTTACACCCAGTTTTCGTTTGATTTCGTATCGAAGTTTATTTACAACATCAAATGATGTCCAATGGAGTGGTTTATTGACAAGTAAAACTTCTCCTAATTTAAAATCTAAATCCATTCTATTTAAAAAAGGTATAAGAAATTGCAATGATGCCAACAACGAAGCAATAGATGGCAAAGTAACTTAATTTTGATTTTTTAACAAGTGAAATCATCCATTTACAGGCCAAAATTCCAGTTAAAAAAGCTGCAAAAAAACCAACGACCATGGGCGCATATTCGATTTGGATCTGTTCAGATGGAGTTTTCGATAATTCTAAAATATCTTTCGCCATTTTTCCAAAAATTAACGGTACAACCATCAAGAAAGAAAAACGAGCTGCCTTTTCACGATCAATCCCTAATAAAACAGATGTAGAAATAGTTGCTCCTGATCGTGAAATACCTGGTAAAATGGCGATTGCTTGTGAAATTCCAATTAAAACAGAATTAAAAAAACCAACATCCTTATTTGTGTTCTTTGCTTTATCTGCCAAAAACAATAAGATTCCAGTTAAAAGAAGCATGAAACCAACAAACAAAATCTGACCGCCAAAGAAAGTTTTAAGTTCATCTTCCAATAAAACACCTACAAGAGCTGCAGGAATCATGGATAAAATAATTTTCGCCGAAAATTTTGCTTCATCATTCCATTTAAATTGAAATAAACCAGCAATTATTTTTTTGATATCCTTTCGAAAAATTACAAGTGTACTAGATGCTGTTGCAAAATGTAAAACAGTGGTCATCAGAAGACTTTCATCAGGATCTATATTTGCTCCTAAAATATAATTTGTGAGTTCTAAATGCCCACTACTACTAACCGGAAGAAATTCAGTTAGCCCTTGGACAATCCCAAGAATTATTGCTTCTAACATAGAGGTATGACTTATTTAGCCTTACGTTTTTTCATGATACCGTAAATAACAACACCATATCCTGCAATAACTAAAATTGGAGCTAATGTAATACGCGTTGCACTGAATAATTCATCTTCGTTAAAAACATTTGGGTCTTCAGAGCCTCCTCCAATCATTAAAAAGAATCCGATTAGTGAAAGGATAAAACCACCAATAATTAAACGATAATTTTCGGTTCCAAATACAAATTTTTCTTTGTTACTCATAATATAATGTACTTTTTAAGACGAATTGTATCAATACAATTTGTCCAAATTTAATCGTAAATATTTTCTCAACGCAAAATATGTCGAGGTTAATGTGATTAGTATTCCAAATAATATAATTCCCGCTAGTACAATAAAGAAAAATTGAATATCGGTCATCTCTAAGAACAATGGATTATATCTTTGAAGAATATAAATGAATCCCAGAACAAGTGTTCCAGCAATAAGTCCTGAAATAAGCCCTTGACCAACCGCATTCCAAAAAAATGGCTTTCGTATAAATCGTGGTGTTGCACCAACCAATTGCATGGTTTTTATGAGAAAACGTTTAGAAAACAAAGCCAATCGAATCGTATTATTAATCATTCCAATTGCAATAAAAAGAAGCATTAATGCAATGAGCAAAATGAAATAAACTAATTTTTTAAGACCAGTATTGTAATCAGAAAAGATCTCTTTTTGATACGAAATTTCTAATAATCTTCCACTATAATCTTGCATGAGCTCTTTTTCAATCCATTGCATGCTATCCAAACTAAAATACGATTTGTTTAATGTCATTATGACGGATTGATTTAATGGGTTTTCATTATTTAGAACAGCTAATGAAGAATCACCACCAATTTCATTCTTAATAATTTCCCAAGCTTCTTCTGATGATCTATATAAAGCGCCACTTGTGTATGACTTAGAGGCTATTTCCTCTTCTATCATACCTAACTCTAGTGTGTTGACAGAATTATCGAAAAATAAATCAATTTCAAAACTCTCTATTTTGTCGTTTTTTAAGTTGTTCAACCCGAGTACAAACCACGAAACAACACCCACCATAAAAAGAACCATTACAATACCAACTATTGTGGAAACATAAGCTGTTCTTAACCCTCTTTTTCCTTTTGGTTTTTTATTACTCATTTCGAATCCAAAAGTAAGGATATTATTTTTAAGTGATTAAAAAATAGGATATGAAGCATTCTTTTTTAAGAATTATTTACATTTGCACGTCTAAACAAATAAAATAATTAAAATGAAAAGAATAAGTATATTAGGAATTAGTGCTGTTGCTTTCTTCTTTACAGCTTGCGGTGGCGAGTCTCACGAAGAAGAAACGCATAATGATGAAATGGAAATGGCGCATGAAGAGGAAGTAGTTGAAACTATGGTTAAAAACTATATGATTGATACTTCTATGACAGTTATTAACTGGAACAATTATGAAGCTGGAGAAGTTAGTCATCAAGGTACAGTTAAAGCATTAAATGGATCTGTAGAAGTTTCTACTACTGGAGATGTTGTTGAAATTACAGGTGCAGATTTAACTGTTGACATGAATACAATTTCTGAAGGAAGCGAGAAATTAGAGGGACACTTAATGAGCCCTGATTTCTTTGATGTGAACACATATGCATCTACTGCTTTTACTTTTGATCGACACGAAGAAGGTACAATCTACGGTTCAGTAAATATTATTGGACATGATGTTGCTGTTGAGGCACCTGCTACTGTTACTTGTGATGAAAGTGGAGTTACTGTAGAAGTTGGAGAATTTAAAGTTGATTTTTCTGAAACGAAAATGCCTTTCTTTGTAGCTGAGATGGATGCTCCAGAAGAAGAAAAACATGATCCAATGATTGCTTTTACTGCAACAATTAAAGCAAAAGAAGGAATGATGGATGATCACGCAATGGATCATGACATGGCAGAAGGAGAAATGGAAAAAGAAATGGAACACTAAATCCATTCAAATTATTGTAAAAAGCTCGATCATTTGATTGGGCTTTTTTTGTTTAAAAGTATGTGATGAGCATTGGAAAAGAAGAAATTCTATCTCACTTAACAAGTGAATATAATTAATCTATCAATTTTATATATCTTTGTAAGAATACAATTAGTAGAAGTCATATCTGACTGCAGGTTCGAAGAAATAATTCGGATTCTAAAATCGGTGATTGACTTTGATAATATAAAAAAATGGCTACAAAAATGAATAAATCAACTAGACAATCTAAAGGAAAGTATTTTTCACAAATTATCAGTATCGTTTGTGTCGTATTACCTGGAATGATCTCGGCACAGACATTTGGACCAAGAGAAATAACTCCATTTGGTATCTCGGATGCAGATGAATTAATTCCTAAGCGTGTTTTTGTAGATATTGATGATGACGGAGATTTAGATTTGTTCTCAAGATCATTTGGAGGAGAATTTTTGTATCAAGAAAACATTGGAGATGAAACAACACCAAGTTTTGGATCATTAAATACAAATCCATTTGGATTAATTCCAATAACATTTATCCACGTACCTCATCTTGTTGACATAGATGGGGATGATGATTTTGATATTTTATTGACAAATACTGTGGGGGTACCATATCTCTATGAGAATGGAGGAACAGCTTCTTCACCTAGCTTTGAAGAAGGTATTGCGCTTCCGTTTGGACTTAGTTCATTCCCTTCAATGTTGATGACAGATATTGTTGATATTGATGGTGATGGTGACTATGATATTTTTTACAATAATTACAATGAAGATTTTGGTACAAATACGATAAGTTATGCTCAAAATATTGGGACAGAAACATTGCCATCCTTTGCACCGGTTGTAGATTCTCCTTTTGGATTGACCCCGTTTAGTAGTGTTGTTTTTCACTTTGTAGATTTTGCAGATTTAGATGATGATGGAGATATGGACCTTATGAGAACAATTACTTTTGAAAATGAGGTTTATTATCATCAAAATGTTGGTACAACAACCGAACCTGGATTCTCTTCAGGCGAGGGTGTTGAAAATCCATTTGGAATTGAAGGAACAGAAGCTCTTTTTTCTTCCTCTTTTGCTGATATAGATGATGACGGTGACTTGGATCTATTTATTTCAGGAGATTTAGGGTTAGCTCTTTTTCATGAAAACCTTTCACTTGTTTGCTCGGCCACAGTGAGTTTAGAAGTAACAGAAGACAATTGTTTTGGAGACAATGAAGCAAACATTAATGTCCTTGTAGAAGGAGGAACTTCACCTTATGCTTATGATATTGGAGATGGATCAGTTTCGTCTAGTTTGTTTGAAGACTTATCCCCAGGAGAATACACAATTACAATTACTGACGCTAGTGAATGTTCATATGAAGAAACAATAACGATTGATACACCTGATGAACTTGAAATTTCTTCAACGGTAATTACTGAAACTCTAGGAAATGATGGTTCTATTGATATAACAGTATCTGGTGGAGTACCAACTTATACATATGCCTGGGAAGGCCCTGATGAGTTTACTTCGACAGATGAAGATTTGAATGAATTAATTGGAGGGACATATACCTTAACAATTATTGATGCGAACGGTTGTACTATTACAACGGCAATAGAAGTAAGTTCTACTGCTTTCTTAAGTGAAGAAGGCCTTGGATTAAGTATTTACCCAAACCCTTCCGTAAATGGAGTTTTTACAATTGAAAATAAGGGAAACATATTATTTTCAATTAAAGTAATTGATTTAACAGGTCGTATTATTCTAAGTGATCCACAGTCAATGAATGGAAACCAATATAAAGTTGATTTATCCGGTTATGATGATGGGATATATATCATTCAAATAGATTTGCTTAATAATACACAAATTATGCGTGTTGTTAAGGAGGGTAATTAGTTAGCTTAGAATATAAGTTAAGAACTGATCAAAAAAAGGGCGACTAAATTTTTAGTCGCTCTTTTTAGTAATCGATTCAGTTCTTTTAGAGTGTTCCTCTATTCGCTTGTTCTCTTTCAATTGCTTCAAACAATGCTTTAAAATTACCAACACCAAAAGATTGTGCTCCTTTACGCTGAATAACTTCAAAAAACATAGTAGGTCTGTCTACAACTGGTTTAGTGAAAAGTTGTAATAAATATCCTTCTTCATCTCTATCAATTAAAATTCCGTGTTTTTTAAGTACCTCAACATCTTCATCAATATTACCAACACGCTCTAATAAGTCATCATAATAAGTATCGGGGACGTATAAAAATTCAACACCACGATCCCTCATTTTTTCAACAGTACTAACGATATCATTTGTTGCAACGGCAATATGTTGAACTCCTGGACCATTATAGAAATCTAAATATTCTTCTATTTGCGACTTTTTCTTTCCTTCTGCTGGCTCATTAATAGGAAATTTGATTCGGCCATTACCATTAGACATTACTTTACTCATTAATGCCGTGAAATCAGTTGAAATATCATCATCAGTGAAAGATATTATTTGTGCAAATCCCATTGTTTTTGCATAGAATTCACACCATTCTTTCATTTCTCCCCAACCAACGTTACCAACCATATGATCAATAAATTTCAACCCAACGGGTTCTGGATTATAATGTGACTCCCATTTTTGGTATCCAGGTAAAAATAGGCCATTGTAGTTCTTTCTTTCTACAAAAATATGAACCGTTTCGCCATAGGTATAAATCCCAGAACGAATAACTTCACCGTGCTCATCTTTTTCAGTAACGGGTTCCATAAAAGACTTTGCACCGCGTTTTGTTGTCTCTTCCCAAGCTGATTTTGCATCCTCAACCCAAAGAGCGACCACTTTGACACCATCTCCGTGCTTATTAATATGCTCGTTTATAGGGCCACCTTCTTCCAACGGAGTAGTAAGGACTAAACGTATTTTCTCTTGTTTTAATACATAAGAGACACGATCGGCAACGCCTGTTTCTAGTCCAGCATAAGCTTCAGATTGAAAACCAAATGCAGTTTTATAAAAAAGTGCAGATTGCTTTGCATTTCCAACATACAACTCAACATAATCTGTTCCCAATAACGGTAAAAAATCTTCCGCTTCTTCGAAAAGTTTCTCAAGTCCGTAGGTTGTGTTCTGAATGTTTTTTAAGTTCTTTATTTCAGCTGCCATAGTATAATATTTAAGGCTAATGTAACCATGATTTATAATAATCTTCTAATTCAATATCCAATGCTGCCTTCGTTAACTTTAAAGGATTAAAAGTGTCAATCATAACAGCAAGTTCTTTTGTTTCTTTCTTCCCAATGCTTCTTTCATAGGCCCCAGGATGCGGACCGTGAGGAATTCCTCCAGGATGCAATGTAATTTGTCCTTTCTCAATATTGTTTCTGCTCATAAAATCACCGTCTACATAATACAATACTTCGTCCGAATCAATGTTACTATGATTATAAGGTGATGGGATTGCATCAGGATGATAATCGTAAAGCCTAGGAACAAAAGAACAGATAACAAAAGAGTCGGTTTCAAATGTTTGGTGTACTGGCGGTGGTTGATGTACACGGCCTGTAATGGGCTCAAAATCGTGAATGGAAAAAGCGTATGGAAAATTATAACCATCCCATCCTGCTACATCAAAAGGGTGATGCTCATATGTATAGTCATACAAAATTCCTTGCTTTTTTATTTTAACAATAAAATTTCCTTTTTCATCATGCGTTTCAAGTGTAGAAGGTGGCCTGAAGTCACGTTCACAAAACGGCGAATGTTCCAATAACTGACCAAAATGATTTCGGTAACGCTTAGGGGTATATATTGGTCTGTGAGATTCAATAATTAATAATCGATTCGTTTCAGTGGCAAAATGTATTTGATAAATCATACCACGTGGTACAACAATATAATCGCCATAAGAAAAATCAATATTTCCCAATTGCGTTTTCAGTGTTCCATTTCCCTCATGAATAAAAATAACCTCATCAGCATCAGCATTTTTATAAAAATACGCTGTTTGCGAAACAGTTGGTGAAGCTAAAACAATTTGACAATCTTGATTAACTAAAACGGGAACACGACTTTCGATATAATCAGGCTTTGCCTTAATGTTGAAACCCTTAAAACTTCTCATTTGCAAGTCTTTCTCTGAAGCAATCAATGGATTTAAGTCAATTTTAGATCCAATTTCCTTAACAACAGTAGGAGGGTTTAGATGGTATAATAATGATGACATCCCGTCAAAACCAATTGTTCCAAAAAGCTGCTCATGATGTAAAGCGCCGTTTTCTTGTCTAAAAATTGTATGTCTCTTTGGAGGAGTCTTACCAAGTTTGTGATAAAAAGGCATAGTATTTTTTATTCGTTATTTTTTGACCGAGACTACCAAAACATAGTATTATGTTTTCATCTTGACCAACATTCATTTGTTTTATCAAATGTCTTTCACAAAGATACAGATATAAAATTTATTTTTTCAATCATATTTAATAGTCATAATTGAAATAAATCTATTTTTGTGTCTTACATGTCAAATGTTATTTTAATCGACATCAAAAAATAACCTCAAAATAAGTCTTTTAAAAATGAAAAGAGTACTGATAATAGGAGCTTCTGGACAAATAGGAACAGAGTTGGTTAATGAATTAAGAAAACGAATTGGATCAGAAAATGTAATTGCTTCGGATATTCGTGAAGGTTCAGAAGAAACTAAAAGTCAAGCCCCCTATGAACAATTGGATATTTTAGATGGAGACCGATTAAAAGAAATCGTTGAAAAACACAAAATAACTGAGATTTATCTACTGGCGGCGTTACTTTCGGCTACAGCAGAGAAAAATCCAGGTTTCGCTTGGAAACTAAATATGGATGGTTTGTTCAATGTTTTGAATCTTGCAAAAGATAAGGTAATTGAAAAAGTTTTTTGGCCTAGCTCAATTGCTGTTTTTGGCTCTAATACTCCTAAAGACAAAACTCTTCAATATACCATCATGGAGCCTTCTACGGTTTATGGAATTAGTAAATTGGCAGGAGAAAGATGGTGCGAATATTATGCAAGTCAGTACAATGTGGATGTAAGAAGCATCCGTTATCCAGGGCTCATTTCATATACAACTTTACCTGGAGGTGGGACAACAGACTATGCTGTAGACATTTTCTATGCTGCAAAACGCAACGAAAAATACAATTGCTTTTTGTCGGAGAACACAGCATTGCCAATGATGTATATGAAAGATGCCATTAATGCAACAATCTCTTTAATGGATGCACCTGCCGAGAAAATTAAGATAAAATCATCTTATAATTTAGCAGGAATTTCATTTACGCCAAAGGAAATTTACACTGAAATTCTTAAACATCAACCTAACTTTGAAATAGAATATAACCCTGACTTTAGACAGGAGATTGCTGATTCTTGGCCAAGCAGTATTGATGATAAATTGACAAAAGAGCATTGGGGATGGGAAGGAGAATTTGATTTGCAAAAAATGTGTAAAATTATGTTTGATAACGTTTTGGCCTGATTTTGGAGAAGAATAAAAATCAATGATCGATTAATGGAAAGATTTTATCTAATTCTTTTTAGTGTTAATCGAAAAGAGAAGACAACATTAGAAATTTATTTGTAGATTAGAGAAGATTACCAGATAAAACCAGATTTTACAAATCCTCGAAGATGAAAAAATTAATAATCGCATTGACTTTAGCGCTTCCAGCAGTGACATTTGCGTCAGATAACATGGCAAAAACGTTACCGTTCGATATTTCGCAAGAAGGAGTCGATCCAGAAGGTTATCCAAATGTTTCAGATGATAAAGGCCGTCAAGGTATGTGGACAATTTGGGGAAGAATGAATCCTGCAAAAGGATACCCTGATGACGGAAGGATAGAAGAAGGAGGCTACACGGATAACAGAAAAGAAGGAGAATGGGTAAAATACCATAAAGACGGAAAAACTCCTCGACTTAAAGGAAATTACATTAATAACAGACCGAACGGACCTTATACAAAGTTTTGGGAAAATGGAGTTATGATGGAAGAAGGTAAGTTTACGTCAGGGAAGCAAGTAGAAGTTTTTAGAAGATATTACGATACTGGGGTGGTGTCTCAAGAGAAATTCTTCAATAATGATGGAAAAGAAGATGGTAAAATCAGATACTTTCATCCGAATGGAAAGTTAGAATTTGAATACACAAAAAAAGACGGAGTTACCATTGGAGCTGCAACACGTTATTATCCTAACGGAGATGTGAAAGAAGAGTTGATGTATAATAGTGATGGTACAATTGGTTCTAGAATTGAAAAAGAACGCGTAAATGCTCAATTTGATTCTGCTCCTGAAGTTGTAACACCTCCTAAAACTGCTCCATCTCCTGGAAGTGAAGGTTCGACAAACGGTAAACGATTTAAGAAAAACGGATATAATAAAATATATAACAAAGATCAAGAATTGTGGATGGATGGAGAATTTAAAGACGGAAGGTTATGGGATGGAAAGTTATACAAATATGATAATGATGGAATCCTATTGAAAATTGAAATTTGGAAAAAAGGCAGCTACCATTCAGATGGTCAGTTATAGATAGAAAAAATAATACTAAATTTGAGCCCGGATTTGATGCTATATCAAGTCCGGGTTTCTTATTTAAAAAAGAAGAAGATCAATGAAAAATCAATTGAACATCTACAATAGCCTTACAGGAAAAAAAGAACTCTTTAAGCCGATACTTAAAAATCAAGTTGGAATGTATGTTTGTGGACCAACTGTCTACAGTGATGTGCATCTTGGTAATTGTAGAACTTTCATTTCATTTGATATGATCTATCGTTACCTTAATCACTTAGGGCATAAAGTAAGGTATGTACGAAATATTACAGATGCAGGGCATTTAGAAAATGACGCGGACGAAGGAGAAGATAAAATTGCAAAAAAAGCGCGATTAGAAGAGCTTGAACCCATGGAAATCGTACAGCGTTATACCGTTGGTTTCCGTAAAATAATGAATTTGTTCAATGCACTTCCACCAAGTATAGAGCCTACTGCAACAGGTCATATTATTGAACAAATCGAAATTGTAAAAACAATTTTAGATAAAGGATTAGCCTACGAAAGTAATGGATCGGTTTATTTTGATGTTGAAAAATATAATTCAACCTCCAACTATGGAATTTTATCAAAGCGTAAAATTGAAGACTTAATAGCTGGAACGCGTGAATTAGATGGGCAGAGTGAGAAGCGAAGCCCGTTGGATTTTGCACTTTGGAAAAAAGCATCACCTTATCATATTATGAGATGGCCATCCCCTTGGAGTGATGGATTTCCTGGTTGGCACCTTGAATGTACTGCAATGTCAACAAAATATCTTGGTGAGCAATTCGATATTCATGGTGGGGGAATGGATTTAAAATTTCCGCATCACGAATGTGAAATAGCGCAAGCAACATCTTTTACTGGTAAATCTCCAGTCAATTATTGGTTGCATGCAAATATGCTTACGTTAAACGGGAAAAAAATGAGTAAATCCACTGGGAATACACTCTTACCTGAAGAACTTTTTTCAGGGGAAAATAATTTACTTGATCAAGCTTTTCACCCAATGATTGCCCGATTCTTCATGATGCAAGCGCATTATAGAAGTGTTTTAGATTTTTCGTCAAAAGCATTAAAAGCCTCTGAAAAGGGATTTCACAAATTAATGCAGGCAATAGAAGACATAGATAAATTACCTGTTTCTGAAAAAAGTTCGGAAAACATTGATGAAATGATAAATTCATTTTATAATGCAATGAACGACGATTTCAATACACCAATTTTAATCGCCAACATATTTGAAAGTGTATCTTTTATCAACAAAGTAAAAGATTCTAAAGAGACAATTACTCAAGAGGATTTGAATAAACTTCAAAAAGCACTTAAAGAGATGGTATTTGATGTGTTAGGTTTAATGTCTATTAAAACAGGAGATGATTCTAAACTAGACGAAGCCATGAATATCATTCTTGAATTAAGAAAAAATGCAAGAGAAAACAAAGATTGGGGAACATCAGATTTGATTCGAGATAAATTAAGTGATGCAGGAATAAACGTAAAAGATGGCAAAGAAGGAACTTCTTGGTCGTTAAATTAATGCGTTTGCTAAAAAATAATTTATTTTTGCACCAAATTATAGATAGATATAATAAGGTATGAGTGATATAAAAGAATTAATAAAACTATTTGAGCAAAAATTTGTTGCCCATCCATGGCATGGAGTTACAATTGGAGAAGATGTCCCTAATGAAGTTAAGGCTTACATTGAAATCAATCCAACAGATCAAATAAAATACGAAATTGATAAACCAAGTGGTCATATTCTAATTGATCGCCCACAAAAATATTCCAATATTGTTCCAGCACTTTATGGATTTGTTCCGCAAACATATTGTGATCAAAAGGTAGCAAATTTCTGTATGGAAAAATCAGGAAAAACAGGAATTGTTGGAGATGCAGATCCACTAGATATTATTGTTTTATCAGAGAGAAATATAGACCGAGGAAATATCCTAGTGGATTGTATTCCTGTTGGTGGATTTAGAATGATTGATGGAGGAGAGGCAGATGATAAAATTATTGCAGTTCTGAAAGACGATCAGGCCTATGGAGATATAAAGGAAATAGAAGATCTCCCTAAAAAAGTTGTCGATCGCGTAAAGCATTTCTTTTTAACGTACAAGGAAAACCCGAATAATGATGACTCCGATAAAAAGGTTGAAATTACGCACACTTATGGCAGAACAGAAGCATTGGAAGTAATTCGCCTAAGTAATGAAGACTATCTAGATGTTTACGGAGATGTAAATAAAAAGTTTGAAAATTTACTTGTTAAAGTCCTTTAAACAAGGGATTGTAGATAATATTGAAAGGTTGTTGGCAATGGCTGACAACCTTTTTTAGTTTTGTTTCGTTAAATAGTCAAATAATATACAATAATAGATATATCTGTATACTAAGAGAATTTGAAACAATTGCTTATATTTACCAGATATTGAATGAACTTACGGATGATGAAAAAACATTTATTTCAATTAGTGATTGGGCTTTGCGCCTTAATTAGTTCGAATGCATTTGCTCAAGATATTGTTTACAGTGAAGATTTTGACGGTGTGACAACTTGGACAATAAATACTGATTTAACAGCTGAAGGAGCTGCACCTAACGAGTGGTATATCTCATGTATGGAAGAAGGAGTCGGAAGTGGAGTTTGTGGTTCTGCATGTATAGGAGCTGGTAATCTTACGCTTCATGTTGGTTCTAACTCTGGAGGTTTTGGAGACATGGGAGCAGCTTATCTTGAAACAGGTACTGGAGGAACAACAACGAATAGAAGAGCTGAATCAGCTGATATTAGTACGATTGGAGATACGGATTTAACACTAAACTTTGATTTGATTGGACAAGGTGGAGGAACTGACTTTGCAGAAGTATTTTATAGTATTGATGGAGGAGCAACTTGGACATCAATTGCATCTCCTTTAACTTCTATGTGTTGTGGAGGTGTTCCCTGTACAGGTGTAGAACAAGGATTGTGGCTAACAAATAATTATCCATTGCCAATGGAGTGTGAAGGAATTCCAAATTTAAGAATCAGTTTCGTATGGCAAAACATTGATGATGGAGTTGCTACAGATCCTTCATTTGCGGTTGATAATATTACTATTACAAAACCGGCAGTGGCAATGACTGGATTAGTTGCTTCTTTTGCACCTGAGCGATTTTCAATTTGTGTTGATGATTGTATCACTTTTACAGACATGAGTACAGGAATGGGAATTGTAGGACATGCTTGGACATTTAGCGATCCGCTACTCGGAGGCCCAATTGTAGGCGCTGACCCTGGTTCTATATGTTTTCCAACAGTAGGAGATGTTGATGTGACACTTACCATTACAGATGGAGTTGCCGCTGATGATACGACAATAACAATATCAGTAAGTGACTTACCAACAGTTACGGCAAATACATCATCTACAACAATTTGTACAGACGGAACAGTTACATTAACTGGTACTGGAGATGCATTGGCATATACTTGGGATATGGGAGTCGTAGACGGCGCTGCATTTACATTGGGAACTACAACAACATTTACAGTAACAGGATTCAATAATGTCGGCTGTATGAACACAGATATGGTAACAGTTACAGTGGTTGATTGTGAGCCAATAATTTCTGGATTCAGGGTCGATCCAATTCTTTGTGTAGGAGATTGTATTACGCTCGTAGATACTTCAAGCGGAGACCCAACATCATGGTTATGGGACTTTGGTGGAGGAGCTGATCCAGCAATGTCAACAGAGCAAAATCCATTTGCTTGTTTCACTACAGCAGGAATATTTAATATTCAATTGACCGTCACAAACGCATTGGGTCAAACATCTTCAACGACAAATACAATTACTGTTTTTGATTCGCCAACGGTTTCGGCTGAACAGGACACGATTATTGATTTACCTGGGTGCGCTGACTTAATCGCAGTTGGTAGTTTGCCTGACGGAGACTACACATGGTCACCGGATGATTTCGTTGAATGCGAGAATTGTCCAATTACAAAAGCATCTCCACCACGTGATCAAGTTTATACTGTAACATTGACTGATGTTAATGGATGTATTGCTTCTGATTCAGTAAGAGTAATGGTTAACTTTGTTGAACAAATTGGAGTTCCTGATGCATTTTCTCCAAACGGAGATGGAAATAACGATATTCTTTTTGTGAGAGGATTCGGATTGAGAAGTGTATCATTTTCAGTATTTAACAAATACGGAGAAAAAGTGTTTGAAACGGACACACAAGACATTGGATGGGATGGTACTTTTAAAAATAGAGAAGAAAACCCTGGAGTATTTACTTGGGTAGCAGAATTCCAGTTTATCGGTGGTAATACTGGAAGAAGAAACGGAACAGTAACATTGCTTAGATAAGTTTTATGAAAAAGAAATTACTAATATTAGGTTTAGGGCTGGGAATCTTTTGTTCTTCATTTGGGCAACAAGATCAGCATTTCAGCATGTTCACAGAATCACCGGTTTTTCTAAATCCAGCTACGGCAGGTTTTAGTCCTGAACAACTACAGTTATTTTCGAATTTTAGGTTACAATGGAGTGCAGTTTCTGATAATCCACATAAAAGTACTTCAGCAAGTGCAGATTGGAAATTCAGAAATGAAGGAGGTAATTTTGTTGGAGCAGGAGTAAATTTTTATAATGATGCTGCTGGATCAACTAATTTCCAAACAAATACAGTAACAGTTCCAATTAATTATGCATTACAAATAGATGAAAGTAGTTTTTTATCATTTGGATTGCAACCAGGATTTTACCAACGTGTTGTTAAAAATCAAAATATAAATTGGGATAGTCAATGGAATGGAGTTGCTTTTGATCAAAGCTTAAACAGTAATGAAGTGCTTTTAAGTCAGAATGCAAATGTCAGTCGATTTGATATAGGTGCAGGAATTTATTTGGATGGATTAGTTAAAGAAAATGCACGAATTAAGATAGGAATCTCTGGACAACACTTAACGAGACAACGTGTAAATTTTACAAACGAAGACACAAGACTCTTTCGTAGGTTAAATGTTCACGGTTCTGCAGAACTGAAAAGAGAAAACACAAATGTTACTATTTTACCAGCATTTGCAGCCTTTATTCAAGGGCCGAATTCAGAACTGATCTTTGGTTCAGGATTTCGATTTGTGCTAAAAGGAGCATCTCGATCTACAAGTTATTTTGATGAGGTTAAACTAACACTGGGAAGTTATTTCAGAGTTGGAGACGCGTTTATCGTAACAGCTGGATTAGACTTATCAAAATTAAGTTTTGGAGTATCTTATGATGCTAATGCATCAGACTTAACAACAGCAACCCGAGGGATAGGAGCAGTTGAAACATTCTTACGTTATAGAATTGAATTTGGTACGCGTAGTTTGAGTAATATTCGAGTTCAATAGAAATAAAATATTTTTTAAAAAAAGGGATGATTTTTGATCATCCCTTTTTTTATTTTTGTAACCTAAGATGAATGTGAAAATTAGAGATATTGAATTAGGAGACTTTCCGTTACTACTTGCTCCAATGGAAGATGTAAGTGACCCTCCTTTCAGAGCATTATGCAAAGAACATGGTGCAGATCTCATGTATACAGAGTTTATTTCTTCTGAAGGACTAATTCGAGATGCCGTAAAATCAGTGGAGAAGCTGGATATCTTTGAATACGAACGCCCCGTTGGAATCCAAATATTTGGCCACGATATTGATTCTATGATCAGAACAACAGAAATTGTTGATCAAACGAAACCAGATATTATTGATATAAACTATGGATGTCCAGTAAAAAAAGTAACATGCAAAGGTGCTGGTGCTGGAATTTTACAAGATATCCCGAAGATGGTCGAAATGACAAAACGAATTGTCGAGACCACGGATCTGCCTGTCACTGTAAAAACAAGGTTAGGTTGGGATGAATCCACCAAGTATATAGTTGAGGTCGCTGAACGATTGCAGGATGTTGGAATAGAAGCAATCTCTATACACGGAAGAACTCGGAAACAAATGTATAAAGGTGAGGCTGATTGGACTTTAATTAGTGAAGTAAAGAATAACCCAAGAATAAAAATCCCAGTTTTCGGAAATGGAGATATAAATTCCCCAGAAAAAGCTGTTGAATACAAAAAAAGATATGGAGTTGATGGAATAATGATTGGACGTGCTGCAATAGGTTATCCTTGGATTTTTAATGAAATTAAACACTTTATTAAGACGGGAGAACACCTTGCTGTCCCAACATTGAAGCAACGTGTTGAAGTTACCAAGCGACATTTAGAAATGTCTTTAAAATGGAAAAATGAAATTTTGGCGATTAATGAAATGAAACGTCACTATTCAAATTACTTTAAAGGGATTCCTAATTTTAAAGAATACCGTACAAAGCTAGTTACTTCAATGAATTTGGATGAAATTTGGAAAACATTAGAAGAAATTGACGCCAAATTTGACGGTGTCTTTCGATAAATTTTCAAAAATAAAAGGGATGAAATTGAAAATTTCCTTGTGAAAATTCTAAAGTTGGAAAAGGAAGTTTTACAACATTTAATGCCCTAAAAACCGTCTTTAGGAATCGTGAATTCGTTTGAATTTTTTGAAAGTCAATATCAAGTGATAAAAAGTACTGACGATACGGTGTAAAAGTTTGTTGTGTAGGCCCGTCAGAAATAACATAAGTGCCGCCATCCCCAATAAGTTGATTATGAATTCCATATCCCATAGATAAATTCATCCATTTTGGAATAACAGATTCTTTTTTTGACCAGTTGAATGGATTAAAACTAAGCCAATAAGTCTGTGCATTATAATCCTTAAGTAACTTACTTGTAAAGTCACTTCCCAAAACATTTGGGCGAAATTCGGCTAAACCTGATTCACCATATGAAAATTTGAATCGAACGTATTGCTCGTTCCATAAATACTTTTGAGAAGCATAGGTAACAGTGCCAATTGTATTGAAACCAATATCTGATAAAGAAAACCCCCATTGAGAAGCAAAGCCATCCAGTGCTTCAAAACTGGCCAAATAACCAAAGCTGTAGGCTGCACCTATTAATGCTGACTTTTTATGATCCAATCCAGACCATTCGTACATATTGCTCACCAATGCGGTCAATTGCCAAGCAGAATATAAATGCCCAACCTTGTCCATTTGGCCCCATTCTCGACTATCATCAAAAAGATGAAATGGACTTTTTTCAAAGCCCGAATACCAAACATAATTCAATCCAGTAATTGATCCGCCCCAAATTGCTGCTCCTGTAGCTGATACACCGATTAAACGTCCCTTGTTTAATGAATCTGACGGCTCCATAAATCCTTGTCCATTGCTTCTAAAAGCACTAAAAAAAATAAGTATGTAGACAAAAAAGAATCTCATCAAAACAAAGTTAAGCTAATTGAATGAATTGGGCGAATTATTTACGTAACATCAAATCCTCGAATGTATTTTTTCGAGTTAATTAAATCATTTTTTTCTGCTGCAGTATAATGATTCAATTTTGCGACAATATGAACTTCACTGTCTTGCTTAATTTTTTGAATGAAGCCCCAACGAACGTGAAGTTGATTTAATAAATCACTGTGATTATCTGTCCATAGAAGCAATGAATTTTGCCCGGTTTGATACAAAACACCTTCTAATAAATCAGTGACAAATGCTTCGTGGCCTTTTTTCCAAAACAACCCTTCAGTTGCTAAAAAACGATAATTTTTTGCGTTTATCAATTTTCGAAGTAAAGGAATATATGGCCCTATTTTAACCAAAAAATGACCAGTAAATCCTGGAAGTTCTTTAATCTTCCAATGAACAGGATTCGCTCGAATTCCAGCAATAATTTCTCCATCCAATTTTAAAACATAAAAATTGGAAGTTTCCAAAGGCGATTTTTGATCGTAGAAACTATGATCAGCATAAAACTCATCCGATAACTTACTGACAAAATTTAATTCATTCTTGGTTAATAAGGATACTTCTTGTTTTTTTGGCCGTAATCGCGAAAAAACGGTAGTCTTAAAATATCCAATCGATTCAAAACCAAGTGCTCGATTTAAATTAAATGAGCGAAGGTTTTGTGGGTCGATATACGCATAATATATGCTGCGCTTAAATTCACTTGATTGCAGATTTAAATTGCTTGTACTACAAAGTTCTCTGAAATAACGGTGGAGTTTAGAATTCCCATTACTCAGCTTCGCTCCAGACTGAAAAAGCCGCTCAAATGCAACATAACGAATATAATAAGCAAGTTCATAATCTTGATTTAAACGAATTTGTCTTTTGCAAAATGTAGCATTCCCTAAGACGCGTCCATTTCGCTCAAGATAAATATGTGTTGCATTATTTAGCTTTTGAATCTTTTTAGGTGTATCAATAAGTTGATAGCGAGTACCCTCAGTTCCAATAAGCGTTTTGGAAAGCAATTCAATAAGTGATTCAGAAGGGAGTTTAGACCGTTTGATCAGTTCATGAATCCCTTTTTCCACTTAAATTTATTTATAAGAAACAGCCTTAACTGCAGCCATAATTCTAGGAACGTTTGGCAATGCTTCTGCCATAAGGCTCGGACTAAAAGGGAAAGGCGTATCAGATTGCATTACACGTTTTACAGGAGCATCTAAATAATCAAAAGCATAATGTTGTACATGGTATGCAATTTCCGAAGCGATAGAAGCAATAGGCCAAGATTCTTCGACAACTACACAACGATTTGTTTTCTTAACGGATTCAACAACAGTATTATAATCTATCGGTCTTACCGAACGTAAATCAATAATTTCGCAAGAAATCCCTTCTTTTGCCAATTCATCTGCAGCTTTGTGAACTTCTTTAATGATTTTTCCAAAAGTAACTAAGGTTACATCACTTCCTTCACGTTTGATATCTGCTAAACCAATAGGGATTACATATTCTCCTTCAGGAACCTCTCCTTTATCGCCATACATTTTCTCCGATTCCATTACTAAAACAGGGTCATTATCACGAATAGCAGCTTTTACTAAACCTTTCGCATCATATGGGGTTGAAGGAGTAACAACTTTCAATCCTGGAACATGAGCGTAAAAAGATTCAAAACTTTGAGAGTGCGTCGCACCCAATTGTCCTGCAGTTCCATTTCCTCCTCTAAATACGATTGGACAACCAACTTGTCCTCCTGACATTTGAAGCATTTTTGCTGCACTATTGATAATTTGGTCAGCTGCCAAAATTGCAAAATTCCATGTCATAAACTCAACGACAGGTCTTAGGCCATTCATTGCTGCTCCAACGGCAATACCTGTAAAGCCTAACTCAGCAATTGGTGTGTCAATAACACGCTTTTCACCAAATTCATCCAGCATTCCTTGAGAAACCTTATATGCACCATTGTAATTTGCAACTTCCTCTCCTAACAAGAAAACGTTCTCATCTTTTCTCATTTCTTCGGACATTGCCTCTCTTAGTGCTTCTCTAAACTGAATTGTTTTCATTTAAATAATATTTATAACTACGCTTTCGCGTTTGTTTCTATCGTCTAAAACAGATCCTTCACAAACAAATTTTGGTAAATGTATGCGATATGAATCCCAAAATAATTGGTTCAAATCTACAAAATATTGAACTGAAAAATCAAAATAAATTTAACTTTTTAAATCTGTCTGATTTATTCCTTAAAATTATCGCTCTACAGCTTTCTTTTTTGAATGAATAGGACTATATTCGCAGATTCTTAAAACAAATAAAAAGACTGAGATGGCTGTTATTGGAAAAATTCAAAAAAACTCTGTGCTATTACTAGTTGTAATAGGTCTGGCAATGCTTGCTTTTATATTCACAGATTTGCTTAGAAATGGCGGAGGAGATATTGAACAAATGAGCACGGCAGAGCTGTATGGTGAAGGAATAGACGAAGAAAAGTACGAAGAATTGAGAGATTCATATGTTTCACGAGCTCAGGGAGAAGCAGCATTTCAACAACAAGAATTTACGGATGCAGCACGTAAGTCAGCAGAAGATAATGCATTTAACGAATTGATTCGTAGATCATTGTTAGAGGCTGAATTTGAAAAATTAGGAATTGTTTGTACTACAGATGAATTGAATGACATGATTCATGGAGATCACCTTCATCCTTGGGTACTTCAAATTCCAATTTTTAATGGGCCGGCTGGATTTTCTAGAGATTCTGTAAGAAATTATATCAATAGACTAGAAGTTGAACCAGAGGGAGCAACGGATGAAGCAAGAGCCAATTGGTTAGAGTCAAGACAACAATGGAGAGATTTTGAAAGAGAGTTGAAAGATGCGCGTAAAGCAGATAAATATGTTTCTCTGATCAAAAAAGGAATGTTCGTTAATAAACTCGAGGCCGCAGATCAATACAAATCTCAAAACACTAAAAAGAGTGTTCAATATGTTTTACAACGATATACTGAAATTCCTCAAGAAGGAATTGTTGCAAGCGAAGAAGAAATAAAGAGTTACTACGAAGCACACAAAATGGATGATCTTTATGATCAAGAAGAAGCAAGAGATGTTGAAATGGTAACATTTGATATTGTTCCAACAGAAGCAGATAAAAACGAAATAAAGAGTCGAATTGAAGGATTAAAAGCTTCGTTTAAGGCTACACTAAATGATCTTGGGTTTGTTTATCAAAATACAGATTCTGATTTTAAATCAGATTCTACCATTTTTAGAATGGGAACTGGAGAGCAAATGGGGTTTAGTGCACAAGGAGGAAGCTATCCTAAATCAGCTGATGATGTAATTCAAGAATCTTCAATTGGAGATGTAATAGGGCCTTATGAAACAGCAACTGGAGAATTCGCAATTGCTAAAATTGTCGATACACTTACTGAATCTCAAGCTTGGGTAAGACATATTTTAATCTCTTCTGGAGCAACAAGAACTGAAGACAAAGCAAAAGTATTAGCAGATAGCTTAGTAAGAGTTATAAAATCGCAAGATAACTTTGCTGAACTTGTTCCTTTATTTAGCGAAGATCCAGGGTCTGTAGATAACGGAGGAGAATATAAATGGTTTAATGAAGGGGTTATGGTACCAGAATTTAATGATGCTTCATTTAATGGTCCTATTGGTCAAATTCAACTTGTTAAAACAACATTTGGATATCATATTGTTGAAGTACTTGGAAAAGAAAGAAGGTTAACTCCTACACTAGCAGTTGTTGCAAAAAAAATCAAACCAAGTGAAAACACGGTTCGATTAGCAGAAGAAGTTGCTTATGATTTCATTTATAGTGTTAGTGAAAATTCAGAAGATTCTGCTTTCTATTCTGTAGCAGAAGATAGTGGACGTTTTGTACAATCTGCTCGAGTTTATTTATCAAATGATTTTGTTATTGGATTGGATAAATCAGAACGAATGTTACGTTTTGCGTTTAATACAAATACGGTAGAAGGAGATCTTTCAGATCCGATCATTGATGGAAACAAATATGTAGTTGCAAGGATTTCAAATGTAATTAATGAAGGGATGCCAGATTTTGAAGATGTAAGAGACTTAATGGCTGTTCCTGCTTTAAAAGAAAAACAAGCACAATTGTACATTGAAAAAATGACAGGTAAAACTAGCCTTCAAGATGTAGCAAATGTATTAACAACACCAGAAGTTAAATCAGCTGAAGTTACTTTTGGTTCTACAACAATCGCTCCTGGAGGCCTTCAAGAACCAGGTGTTATTGGGAAATTATTTACTGATATTCCTGTCGGAGCAATGACGAAACCAATTCAAGGAGAAGAAGGAGTTTATGTTTTTATTGTTAATAATGAGACACCTGCACCTGAAACAACAGATTACGAAACGACAAGAGCACCAATGCAAGTAAAAAGAGAAGGTGGTTCTGATAATCTAGTAATTCAAGCTTTAAGAGAAAAAGCAGAATTGGTTGATAACAGAAGAAAAATTAAGTTCCGTTAATCGAATTACTTAACATAAAGATTTTAAGAAACTTCTACTCTTTTAAGAGTGGAAGTTTTTGTTTTATAGTCATCTGAAAACATTATGTTTTAATTACTTTCAGGCATATTCAAAACCTACTTGAATAAGCAAAGTAAATTAGCCGTATGATAAAAGAACAATTAATAGCAGAAATCCTTAAGTATTACACTGATTTTTCGAAAGAAGAAAGCTCAAGGAACTTTATAGAGAATAAAAAGATTGATCACAGTTCGGCGTATAGGCGTATATTTACTGAAAAATTGAATATTGTACTGATTGATATTTCCATTATTTGCGAATAAGATTCCTTCATTTGATGAATCATTCGAATAATTTTCAACTGATTTAAAAAAAGAAGCAGAATAACTTCAAAAAGCCGATTAGAGCAGAAAAATCAAAATTGATTGAATCATTTTGAAAGCACATTTTAGTTATTTACAATAAGGTCAAAAATTATTGATTTTCCCCTCTTCAATCCTTGATTAAAAAAGGTAAAAAGGAATTCACTGTTATTTTTATTACCTTGCGTTACCATATAAAGAATTAAATCGTTAAAAATTAACCTATGAAATACAGTGCATTATTATTATCGATAGTTGCAGTTTTTGCTAACCTTTCAATGTATGGACAAACGTCTAAACTTAAAACATACACCTCAAATGGTTGGGATTACTGGGAAGTTGATGACGGGAAGTTTAAAACATATACCTCAGAAGATTGGGATTATTGGGAAATTTCAGGAAACCTATCAAATTTAGCTCCAGTGGCAAAAGCAGCGGTTTTGTTTATTCCAATTTTTACAAGTAGTATTTATATTCAAGGAGAAACAGCCAAATAGTAATGATTGCGGCTTTTAATAGCTAACTTTATACTTTATTAAAAAAAGACATGATTCAAGCAAAAACGCCAAAAGAATCCTTAGCAACAACAACAAAAGTAGTGTTGCCCAATGATACGAATATGTTAGGTAAATTATTCGGAGGTTCGCTATTGGCTTGGATGGATGAAATAGGAGCAGTTGCAGCACATAGGCATTCTGGGCGAGTTTCTGTTACAGCATCAATTAATAACGTTTCTTTCAGCAAGCCAATTGATCTAGGAGCAATTGTAACACTTGAAGCGAAAGTTTCTCGGGCATTTAGTTCTTCTATGGAGGTAATTATAGATGTCTTTTTTGAAGACCGATTAACTGGTAAACCAAGTTCGAGTAATCAAGCAATTTTGACATTTGTTGCTGTTGATCAAAATGGGAGAACAATTAACGTTCCTGAAATCGTTCCTGAAACTGATAAAGAGAAAGAACGTTTTGCTGCAGCTTTACGTCGTCGTGAATTGAGCTTAATTTTAGCTGGTAGAATGAAAGCTTCTGAATCTACAGAATTGAAGGCACTTTTTGAAATGGATTAAAGACGTTGCGTTTGTTCGGCTATAGCATCTAAGTCATGATCTTTCATGCATTTAAAATGTTTTTTAGGGCAAGACTGATATCCAATTTTTGAGCAAGGTCTGCAAGACAAATCTGACACTTGATGAATTGAGAAATTGGATGTGTTTTGCGGTTGATAAGGATACATTCCAAACGCAGGAACTGTGTTACCCCAAATCGAAATAATTGGCTTTTTAAACGCAGATGCAATATGCATTAATCCTGTATCGTGCGTAATAACTTTAACTGCTTGCTCTAAAACAGAAGCGGATTGAAGTAAGGATAATTTTCCACAAAGATTAATACCATTAGGGCATTCAGAGGCAATTATGTTTCCATTCTCCATATCCTCCGGCCCACCCAATAAGACTACTGGAGAATCTATTTTTTGAATCAATTCGACAATTTTTGAAACGGGTAATTTTTTCGTTGCAAATTGACCTCCAATTGAAAAGGCAATAAAATTAGGTGGAATATTATAGTCTAAAAGTGCAATTCGATCCGTTTCTTGAATGAAAAAATCAAGCCCTTTTTGATCGTTAACTACGTTAACCTTCTTCACTGCTTCAAAGTAACGATCAACTATGTGAATCTCAGGCATTCTGTTCCATTTGAATCGTGTCAATAAAAACTTTTTGAGATTCATTTTGGGAAATGCTGCTGAAGGTCTGTTTAATTTTCGTTTAAGACGAAACGTCCGAAGGTTTTTATGTAAGTCAATTACAAAATCATACTGCTCCAATTTTAGTTCTTCTACAATTTCTGTAATTTCCTTTTCAATGGTAAAGATGCGATTTACATTCGGATTATTTTCAAGTAAAGGAGCATAAACCTTTTTAGTGACATAGTGAATTTTAGCGTTAGGGTATGTACTCCGCAGACAACGAATAATAGGGCTTGTTAAAACAATATCCCCAATAGAACTAAATCGTATGATTAAATATTTTTCCAATGCGCCTTAAAAGTAAACATTTAAGATTTATTCTTTGTGTCAATAATAATAGTAACCGGACCATCATTTACCAAATGGACTTTCATATCTGCACCAAACTTACCACTTGCAATGGGTTTAGCCAATGCACGGTTTAAGCTTTGTTTGAATTCTTCGTATAATGGAATTGCAATTTCGGGTTTAGCCGCATGAATGTATGATGGTCGGTTTCCTTTTTTTGTTTTTGCATGCAAGGTAAATTGACTTATAAGTAAAATCTCTCCCTTAACTTCCTGAATTGATAGATTCATTAGCCCATCTTCATCACTGAATATTCTTAAGTTGATAATTTTCCGAGTTAACCAATCAATATCATCTTGATTGTCTGAATTTTCAATCCCTACAAGAATCAATAACCCCTGTTTAATTTCACCATTGATTTGCCCTTCTATAGTTACAGAAGCTTCGGAGACACGTTGTAAAACGACACGCATTGTAAATTATTTATAAATATCTTTTCGGAAAGTTTCCGTTTCGTCTTCCTCAATCATTTTAACATAATTAAGATAACGACTGTCTGAAACAACTCCCTCTAAAAATGCTTGCTTAACCGCACATTTTGGCTCGTTAATATGCTGGCAATTATTGAATTTGCAATCCGGTAAAAGTGCTCGCATTTCAGGAAAATAGTGCGAAAGTTCTTTTTTATCAAAATCAATTAATCCAAAAGCTCGAATTCCTGGAGTATCTATAATATAACCACCAGTTTCTAAGGTAAACATCTCTGCAAAAGTTGTTGTATGTAAACCCGAAGAATGACTCCGCGAGATTTCACTTGTTTTTAGATTAAGATTTTTATCCAACGTATTGACTAATGTAGACTTTCCAACACCACTATGTCCGCCAAACATTACTTTTTTCCCCTTAATTTCGTCACGTAAAAAAGCAACCGAGTTTGCCTGTTTTGCAGAAATTGTAAGACAACGATAAGAAGCTTTTTTATAAATATTTTGTAATGCTTCCATTTCAGATAATTCGTTGGCACCGTACAAATCAATTTTGTTAAACAAAAGCGTAACCGGAATATGATAAGCTTCTGCAGTGACTAAAAACCGATCAATAAATCCAGTTTGAGTTTGCGGAGCAATTAAAGTTACAAGCAAATATACATGATCAATATTTGCCGCTAGAATATGAGAACGCTTACTTAAATTGATCGACTTTCGGACGATATAATTCTTCCGGGGTTCAATTGATTTAATTACTCCTGTTGAGTTTTCATCATCTGTTTCCAATTCAAATTCAATCTCATCTCCAACAGCAACAGGATTAGTAGATTTTATTCCAGCAATACGTAATTTTCCTCTGATTCTACAGTCCCACTGTTTTCCTTGCATGTCGATAACCTTATACCAACTACCTGTAGACTTTATGACGGTTCCCTTTTTCAGTCTTTTTTTCGTAAAATTAGGGAATAATTTCTTTTGTACTCTTTCCTCGGTAATGATTCTTACAAATCGGTTATCTTTGCGCTATGCAAAAACTCTCTATCATCATTCCTGTATACAATGAAGGGAAAACTATTGGTGAAGTTATTCATGTAATACACGCATTGCGCATTTGTGATGGAATCGAGAAGGAAATCATTGTTGTGAATGATTCTTCAACTGATGAGACAACAGCAGAGATAGAAAAAGCAATCCAAAAAATAAATGATTCATCCATTCTGGTATTAAACCATAAAGTAAATACAGGCAAAGGAGGAGCAATTCATACTGGAATAAAGCAGGCAAAAGGTGATTATATTATTATTCAAGATGCAGATTTAGAACTTGAACCGAAGGAAATTAGCCAATTGGTACAGGTTGTTTTAGATGGAGATGCAGACATTGTATATGGTTCTCGTTTTCTAGGAAAAACCAGAAAAGGTGGATCGTTTGTGAGTAATGTGGCAAATAATTTTTTGACGAAACTATCAAACGTAATTTTTAGAATAAAAATTACAGATATGGAAACCTGTTATAAACTTGTACCGACGGCCATTTTTAAATCCCTTAACCTCGTAGAAAAACGATTTGGTTTTGAACCAGAAATTACTGCTAAACTGGCTAAAAATAGAAAGTTAAAATGGGCTGAAGTTCCAATTACGTACAACGCACGTACCGAAGAGCAAGGGAAAAAAATTGGTTGGAAAGATGGGTTTAGAGCGGTTTGGTGTATCTTGAAATACGGTTTAGGCAAATAATCGAACTCAAATAAGCTCAAAAATTAACCTTTTTTAGCAATTACAAGATTTTACATTTGTACCTTTGTGGGTTATATTGTACCAACAGTGAATAAAAAGCAAGAAAAATACGATAAGGCCTACTTAAGAATGGCACGTGAATGGGCAAAATTATCACATTGTAAACGGAAGCAAGTTGGTGCTTTAATCGTCAAAAACAAAACGATTATTTCAGATGGATATAATGGAACTCCTTCAGGGTTTACAAATTCATGTGAAGATGAAAAAGGAGACACGCATTGGTATGTTTTGCATGCCGAAGCAAATGCTATTTTGAAAGTGGCAAAGTCAACGCAAAATGCAGAAGGAGCAACATTGTATATTACATTGTCTCCTTGTCAAGATTGCAGTAAATTAATTATTCAGGCAGGAATTAAGCGTGTTGTATATCTGAATCGCTACAAAGATACGTCTGGAATCAATTTTTTACATGATTTTGGAATTGAGACGGTGCATATTAAAGAAATATAATGGAAGAGAATCAAACTATAGATGAATCAAAAGGACAAGGAAGAAATTATGTTTTCCTCATTCCAATATTAATGGGCTTAACACTCGCAATTGGCGTTTGGTTAGGGACCCTTTTTATTCCAACTGGAGGACAGAACACAACCATAGTTACTGAGACTTCAAACAAGTTTAGTACAATCCTTGAAATGATTGAAGATCGATATGTAGATACTGTTGAGAGTAAAATTTTAATTGAAAGTTCTATTCAAGGGATGATTGAAAAATTAGATCCACACAGTGCCTATATTCCAGCAAATGATTTAAATCGTGTAAATGAACAACTAGACGGGAAATTTGGAGGGGTTGGAATTCGCTTTTTAATTCATGATGATACTTTGGTTGCGACTCATGTTATGCCCAATTCACCATCCGAAAGAGCAGGAATGCTTGCGGGTGATCGATTGGTTGAAGTTGATGGAGAAGACATTGCAAATGACGAAATTACAAACGAGCATGTAATGGAACTTTTAAAGGGGCAGGCAGGTTCTGATGTAAACGTAAAAGTATATAGAAATGGAGCAACAGAAGATCTTAAGATAACAAGAGGATCAATTCCAGTCAGTAGTATTGACGCCGCAATAATGTTGACTGAAAAAATTGGTTTTATTAAACTGAATAGCTTTACATTTAATTCAGGACAAGAGTTTCAAGAAGCAGCCATTAAATTGAGAGAGCAAGGAATGACACAACTCATCTTTGACCTTAGAAATAATGGAGGGGGCTTCTTAAATGCAGCAACAGATATTGCAGATCAGTTTTTAAAATCTGGTGAACTTATTGTTTATACCGAAGGAAGAAAAAGCAGAAAAGAAGAGTATTTCTCTAGTGCAAGAGGAGTTTTAGAAGATACAGAAGTTATTGTTCTAATCAATTCGCTGTCCGCCTCTGCAAGTGAAATTGTTGCAGGTGCGATTCAGGATAATGACAGAGGATTTATAATGGGACGTCGATCATTTGGTAAAGGACTTGTTCAAGACCAACAGGAATTAACAGATGGAAGTGCATTGCGCTTGACAATTTCTCGTTACTACACGCCAACAGGACGTTGTATCCAAAAACCTTATGGTGAAGGTGTTGATTATGAAAATGATTATTTTGATCGACTTGAAAGCGGAGAATTATTGAATGAAGATAGCGTTAAAGTGGACGAATCATTAAAATTTACTACAGAAGGTGGCCGTGTGGTATATGGAGGAGGAGGTATTTATCCAGATACTTTCATTCCAAATGATACAGCTGGAGCTTCGTATTATTTAACTGAATTGTATTATAACGGAGTTTTCAATCATTGGGCAATTAATTACTTAGATAAAAACAGGGCGAAACTAAAAGATTTTGATCGCTTTATGTCAAATTTTAATGTGTCATCCACAATGTTTGAGAAATTCATTCGCTATGCTGAGACGCTAGAAGTTAAAAGAAACCCTTATGATATCGTGACTTCTAGAGATGTAATAAAAAATAGAATGAAAGCAGAAGTTGCGCGACATATTTGGCAGGAAGACGGTTATTACAAAGTATATTTAGAGGACGATTTAGATGTCCAAAGTGCTTTAAAAAGTTTTGAATAAAATAAGTTTGTAAGTATTTGATTGCAAACACTACTAAATATGATTAATAAGAAACAAAAATAGGAGATGGAAGCATTACACGAAGAAGTACAAAACTATTACGGAAAAGAGCTTGAAAAATCAGAAGATTTAAAAACGAATGCTTGTTGCACGTTAACAGCTCCACCAAAGTACATTTTAGACGCTTTAAACGAAGTTCATGATGAAGTTCAGGCAAAGTATTACGGATGTGGATTAACAATTCCTTTTCAAGTAGAAGGGTTGAGAATATTGGATTTAGGTTCAGGAAGTGGAAGAGATTGTTATATCGCAAGTAAATTAGTTGGGGAAAATGGTTATGTGGTTGGGGTTGATATGACAGATGAGCAATTAGATGTTGCAAATAAATACATTGATCATCATACAGAAAGGTTTGGTTATAAAAAGCCAAACATAGAGTTTGTAAAGGGAAATATTGAAAAATTGGATGAACTTGGGTTTGAATCAGGAAGTTTCGATTTAATCATTTCCAATTGCGTTATAAACCTTGCAGCTGATAAAGAAAAAGTGTTAAGAGATGCTTATAATTTATTAAAACCAGGTGGAGAAATGTATTTTTCTGATGTATACAGCAATAAGCGTGTTCCAGAACATTTACAAAAAGACCCCGTTTTATGGGGAGAGTGTTTAAGTGGCGCTTTGTATTGGAATGATTTTATTAATTTTTCAAAGAAAGCAGGGTTTCTCGACCCTAGAGCTGTAGAAAATAAGCCAATTACGGTCGATAATAAAGAACTAGAAGAAAAACTAACAACGTTAGAATTTTTCTCAGTTACTTACCGTCTCTTTAAATTAGATAAGTTAGAAAGCGATTGCGAAGATTATGGTCAAGCAGTAGCCTATAAAGGGTCAATTGATGGATCAGAAAAAGTTTTTGATTTAGATAGTGGTCACAGATTTGAAACAGGTAAAATTGAATCTGTTTGTGGAAATACGTATATGATGTTAAATGACACACGATTTAAAGATCATTTTGAATTTTATGGAACTTGGGATACACATTACGGAATTTTTGCTGGATGTGGAGGCTCAATGCCGTTTGGTACAGAAAACTCAAATGCTGAAGATTGTGGATGTTAAGTAATAATAGTTATTAAGGTTAAAACCCTCAATCCAATTAGGATTGAGGGTTTTTCTTTTTAAAGGAAATAGAAGTAGGGTTTATAAAGATTAGACTATAGAATTATCGCAAAATGCAAGCGTTAGTTTAAGTAATAATTGACGAGACAGCGACAATTAAAAGATAATGCGAACAAAAAAGCTGAACAATGATATCATTGTTCAGCTTTAGTAAATTATTTAGTTACTTAAAAAAATCGGTTATACTTTTCCAGTAATTGCTTCAGTAACATTAATAATATGATCACCTACTTTTTCACTTGAGGAGAATAAATTGTTGAAAATCATTCCACTTTCCATGTTAAAGTCTGCTTTACCCATATTCTTAAGATGTTCAGCACGCATTTTATCACGTTTTTTATTGATGTCATTTTCAATTTCATTTGCAGGATTAATTGAGACACCACCCCAATCAGCATTCAAATTATCGACCATTATAGTAAATGCCTTGTCAACTAATCCAAACATCTCCATTAAGCTATCTCTTTGCTCAGGAATGAACCAAATCTTTTGCTCATCTTTTCGTTCAATCGCTTTTGACATTTGATAGTAAATATCACCAATTCGTTCCAAATCATTTACAATACTATTCATTGCTCTCACGCGTTGTGCTGTTTCTTCTGTCATTTCACCTTCAGAAACTTTCGATAAATAATTGGCAACCTCAATCTCAACACGATCCGTTATCTCCTCATATTTAGCCAATTTATCATGCAATTTTGATTTAATTTTTTTATTCTGTTCTGTTAAAAGTGTTTGCGTAAACTCAGACATTCTACTTGTAAGTGCTCCGAATTTAGCAACCTCTTTTTTCGCCTCAAGAATTGATAAATCAGGAGTTCCCATCATTCCAGAACCAATGTAATCTAAATGAAACTCCTCATCAGCCGTTCCTTTTGATTTTACTGTTTTTTCTGCCATTCTAACCAACCAAGGAACAAAAGGAAGTAATAGTAATACATTGATAGTATTAAAGGCAGAATGGAATATAGCAAGAGCTAACGTTGCTCCTTCTGCACTTGTATATGGATCAGCTTCAATAAAGTAAGAAATCCCTTTTAAGATATAAGAGAACAATAAGATGGCCCAAGTTACTCCGATTATATTAAACAATGAGTGGATTCGAGCCGAACGTTTTGCGTGAACATTTCCAATTAATGATGCCAATTCAGCAGTAATTGTTGTTCCAATATTTTCTCCTAAAATCATTGCAGAAGCAACTTCAAATGGAATGACTCCTCCTGCAACCAAAGTCATAGTCAATGCCATTGCTGCTGAAGAAGATTGAATGACAACAGTTACTAAAGCTCCTAAAGCAACAAACATGATTGGACCGTACCATACATCTTTAAAATCAACAAAAAATTGTACAATTGAAGAACCAGGGTCAAGACCAGGAACAGAATGTTTTAACTCAGTTAATCCTAAAAACAATAAAGAGAAACCTATAATAACACTTGCCCAAGTTTTCGCTTTTCCTTTTGAGAAAAATAACAAAGGAGCGCCAATAGCAATAAAGATATAAGCATAAGCGCCTAAACTAACTTTAAACCCAAACAATAAAATCAACCAAGCCGTAATAGTAGTACCAATATTAGCACCCATCATTACTCCTGCAGACTGACGTAATGTTAATAGTCCAGCATTTACAAAACTTACAGTCATCACCGTTGTAACAGATGATGATTGGACAATAGAGGTGATTCCAAAACCGGTTAATACACCTTTAATACGATTTGATGTAATAGAACCTAACATGTTTCTTAAACGAGAACCTGCTGCTTTTTGCAATCCTTCACTCATAATCTTCATTCCGAAGATGAACATCCCTAAAGCTCCAATTAAAACAAGTAATTTAAAAATACCCCAAGAACGTTCTGTTTTAACTTTTCCTTTTTTAGACCAAATTGTCCTGTCTTCTAGATTCAAACCTATTTTATAGACATAACTTTCACCCCCACTCAAATTTTCATTTACTTTTTCTTTTACCGTATTGATATCAATATCATTGATCACAATCCAAGGACTCTTATCTTTCATTTTTTTATGCTGCTTCTCTCCAATCTTAGTATTGTATTTAAGCGAGAAATTAGCATTTGGATAAACAGAAAGTACTTCTGTTAATTTATCAAAGGGAAGCGCCCAAGAAACTTCAAATGCTTCTTCTTTTCCTTTTGCGGAATTATTTTTAAAAATAGATTCTGAAAACGTATTGAAATAATTCATTTTTGACTGAGCACCATTTTCAGTGCTAAATCGGTATTCAAAAATTACATTTTCATCTAAGTCAGATAATTTAAGTTCTTTCGAAGTACTATTAACAGGAACAGAAGACCATAAGTCTTCTCCCATTGGACGATAATTTAGTAAGACATTTTTATCTTCAGAAATATTTTCCCAAGCCAAAGTTAACCCTCCAGTCTTGAGCATTTTTAGAGTCAACGAATCTTTATAATTTTTATAGATATAATCAAAGTCGCTAACTTCGATTGTTTTTGCGACCATTTCCATTTGCATGGAATCCTTATCGGCTATTATAGCTTCCTCTTCCTGAGAAATCGCAGGCACCTCTGCAAATGAACTATTTATTGCAAAAATGAATAACCCTAAAACCGAAATAAATTTTTTCATTAGAAATTTGATTTAAAATTTTGGGTAAATTTAGGTGAATCAAAAAGCAATTATTTTTTTTCAATGTTAACCTTACGTTAAGAATAAGTTGCTTTTTTTTTAATGTTTCAAATGAAGACTTCTTGTCAAGGCTGTTGTTGATTGTAGCCTCTAGACTTTCGGACAAATAAAAGGCGTTTTTGTCCGAGTTCTAATGTTAAGAAAACATTAATTATAAATTAAGTAAGTTAATTAATCATGAATTAAATGTGATCTTTGCATTAAATTAAATATTTAAGACGTTTAAAATCATGAAAAGAATAATCGCTCTAATTTCCCTACTAATGGTAGTTTCTACTGCTTCTGCTCAATATAAAACAGAGAATTTTGGGAAAGGATTCAATATCATTGGAAAGGATTCAAGTTTTCACATGAAGTTTGGGGTCCGTTTTCAAACTTTAATGACAGGTAATTGGAATGTTAGGAATGATGATTTCAGCACAGTAGAAGACTTTTCAAGTAATTTTTTAATTCGCCGTTCAAGATTTAAATTCAATGGATTCATTTTATCTCCAAAACTAAAATATAAAATGGAGTTTGGATTGACCAATAGAGATATTGGAGGGGGGATAAATGCAGAGCATGGAAATGCACCACGTTTTATTTTAGATGCCTTTATTGATTGGAACTTTTATGGAAATTTTTCTTTAAAAGCAGGTCAAGCTAAATTACCAGGAAATAGAGAGCGTGTTATCTCTTCAGCAAACTTACAATTTGTAGACCGTTCACGTTTAAACAGTCGATTTAATATTGACCGTGATATTGGTGTGCAATTAAAACATCACTTTACAATTGGAAAAAACTTTATCGTTAAAGAAGTGGTTTCATTTTCACAAGGAGAAGGAAGAGACATTACGGTTGGAAACTTAGGAGGGTATGATTATACATTTCGTGCTGAAGTACTTCCTTTCGGTAAATTTAAATCAAAAGGAGATTATATAGGAGCTTCAATCAAAAAAGAAGATAAACCAAAGTTATCTTTAGGTTTTACTTATGATATCAACGAAAGAGCCGTAAGAGAAAGAGGTCAATTGGGAAGTTTTATTTTTAATGAAGACGGAACTTATAACGGAAAAACATTAAACACAGTTTTTGTCGATTTAATGTTTAAATACAAAGGGTTATCAGTAATGGCTGAATATGCAAATAAACAAACTGCTGATGGAGATGCAAACGTCTATGATAATGTTGACAATACAATAATTGTAGGGACACATTATACGGGATCAGCATTTACCGCTCAAGCTGGATGGTTATTTGATAATAATATTGAATTGGCAGGAAGATATACTGCGGTAACTCCAGATATCGGTGTATCGAATAACGAAACAGAATATACATTGGCGTTATCAAAATATTTTGTTGGACATAAATTGAAAGTGCAAACAGATGTAAGTTATAGAGAAAGAGGATTTGAAGGAGATCTTACACCAAATCTTGGAAGAGATGATATCTTATTTTGGAGACTTCAGTTAGATGTTCACTTCTAGTATTTTATAGCGAAACTAAAATTTTTAATACCGTATTTTCTTCTGAAAACACGGTATTATTATTTCATAAACAAAGTGACTTCAAGATTGTTAACATTGTCTTAACATTGAAAAAAACAACTTGCTGTAGTTTTACATTAAAATAAAAATAAATGTCGAAAATAGAACGCCTTAAAGAGGTTGCTGCCGTTTTTTTTAAATTAGGATTGGTTGCTTTTGGTGGACCAGCGGCCCATGTTGCAATGATGGAAGAAGAAATTGTCAATAAACGAAAGTGGATGGACAGACAATATTTTCTAGACCTTATGGGGGCAACAAATTTGATTCCTGGGCCAAATTCAACTGAAATGACAATGCATTGTGGTCATCAAAGAGCTGGAGTATTGGGCTTATTTGTTGCTGGAATTTGCTTTATTTTTCCTGCGGTAGTAATAACAGGTTTTTTAGCATGGTTATATGTCAATTATGGGAAATTACCAGAAGTAGAGGGGTTTGTTTACGGAATTAAACCAGCTGTATTGGCTATAATCGCTTCTGCTATTTATAAACTAGGAAAAAAAGCATTAAAAAATATTGAACTTGGAATAATTGGAGGATTGGTCGTTGTTGCTTGTTTTTTAGGAACACATGAAATTATGGCTTTGCTTATTGCTGGAATAACAGGAATGTTATACTTTAAAAGTAAAACAAAGTTGACAACAGACGAAACGCAAAAAAAAATGTGGTTACCCTTACTTTTTACAAATGTTTCGGGAGCGATAGTAACAAAAGTTTCTTCGCTTGGTGTTTTCTGGACATTTTTAAAAGTGGGAGCGGTTCTTTATGGTAGTGGTTATGTCTTATTTGCCTATTTAGAAGCAGAATTAGTAGCTAAAGGCTGGTTGACATTACCCGAATTAGTGGATGCAATCGCAGTTGGTCAATTTACACCTGGACCTGTTTTATCGACAGCGACATTTGTAGGATATCAATTGACGGGCTTTTGGGGAGCGGTTGGAGCGACAATTGGAATTTTCCTTCCTTCTTTTCTTTTTGTGTTAATTTTAAATCCATTGATTCCAAAAATGAGAAAATCACCTTTATTACGCTTTTTCTTAGATTCTGTTAATGTTGCAGCTGTTGGTATAATGGTTGTCGTTTTATTTAAAATGGGTAAAGAAACATTATTTAATTGGGAGAGTATTGTTATCGCAGTGCTCGCTTTTATTTTTGTATTTGGATTAAAAAAATCTAATCCAATTTGGATTGTACTTGGAGGGTCTATATTAGGATATGTCTTAAATTTAATCTAAAATTCTCATTGTAAATACCGTGTTAATATAATGTTATGTCTTTTGCACAACTGCGTTTGAGCAGGTAATTTTGATTACTTTTGAATTAAAAATTATAGCTAAATGAATAATTCAATACTAGTTATTGACGACGAAGAAGATATTCGAATGTTAATAAGGTATAACTTGGAAAAGGATGGTTTTTTAGTGTTGGAGGCGGAAAATGCACAAGAGGGTATTGAAATAGCGATTAAAAATATTCCGGATTTAATTTTATTAGATGTTATGATGCCAGGAATGGATGGAATAGAAGCTTGTGAAAAATTGAAGAACATCCCAAAATTGTCTAATACAATGATTTGTTTTTTAACTGCTCGAAGCGAGGATTATTCTCAAATAGCAGGATTTGAAGCTGGCGCGGATGATTATATCACGAAACCAATTAAACCCAAATTATTGAAAAAGAGAATTCAAGCAATTCTGCGGAGAAAAACTAGAGAAAATATAAAAGGCGAAACAGAGAAAGAATTACAAAAATCAATTAAAATTGATAAAGAGCGATATCTGATTTCAAAAAATGGAGAAGAATTGTTTTTGCCTAGAAAAGAATTTGAGTTATTAGCGTTATTAATGTCTAAACCGGGTAAAGTTTTTCACCGAGATGCTATTATGAATAGTGTATGGGGAACTGATGTCGTTGTTGGAGATAGAACAATTGATGTTCATATTAGAAAATTGAGAGAAAAGATTGGTGATTCTTATATTGTAACAATCAAAGGAGTTGGTTACAAATTTCAGGATTAGGTGTAATATTTGATTATTGGAGTAAATTATTTTGAAAGGAGAGATTTCCCCTTTTTTTTGTTTATAACATAACGATTAATATAGTATATCTGCACTAAATTGATTTAAATTTGAACCATGTCTAAAACGAAAAGTAAAATACTAAGAGCTGCTCGATTACTTTTTAACGAGCATGGAGTAACCAAGGTTAGCCAAAGAAGAATAGCAGATCATATCGCAATAAGCCCTGGAAATTTAACATATCATTTCAAAAAGAGAGAGGATATAATTGAAGCGTTATACATTGAAATGGCATCAAATGTTGATGAGGTTTTAGACATTTTAGATCAAGAAAATTTAGATTTAAAATCATTTAAAGAATTAACAAAGGAAATTAATACAATCTTATTTGAAAGTCGATTTTTTATGATTGATTTATTCATGATCTTACGTTCAAATAAGAAAATTCAAAAAGATTATTTGAAACTTTCGAATAAAAGAGAAAAGGTGACAATTAAAATTATTGACTCACTGGTAAAACACAAATTAATGCGCACTGAAGAACTCCCCGAAGAATATGAATTTTTATCCAAAAGAATACAATTGTTTGGAGATTTTTGGATTGCTTCAATTGGTGCAAAAAAAGAAAATGTAATTCTAAAAGACGCACGAATTTATACTGAAAACTTAATGCAATCAATTTATCCTTATTTGACAAAAAAAGGGAAAGAGATGTACAAAAAAATATAGATCAACGTTCGTAAACTTAAATTCCTTGTTGGAATTAACTATCCTAAAAATTGCAAAAAAGGGATCTAATAATTTAAGGAATTGGATATAACTATACGAAATAACCAACTCCAATGCCTAATTATTATAATTCTTATCGAATCACTGTAAAACGTTTTGTTGTGCTTGTATTTGAAACATCAGTAATTCTCAAATAATAAACACCTTCTGCTAAATCCGCTACACTGAAACTTGATGTATTTACGTTTACTTCTCGAATAACTTGACCAAGATCATTGTGAATTGTTAATGCTTTAACCTGAGCACCTGTAGAAACACTTATATTAATCTCTTGATTTGCAGGATTTGGATAGATACGAATATCCGCGTTGTTAATTTCTTCGATCCCACTTGCGTCTGAATCCTCCTGACTAGCGTCAGTAAAGATTGAAAAATCATCAAAATAAAATCCATCCAATTCAACAAAAGCATCCGTAACCAATTGGAATTTAAATTCAACATTTTCGTCACCAATATAATCGGAAAGATCAATTTCTTCTAATACCCAATCATTTTGATTTCCATCATAAAGCGGACTATCTAAAATTTGATCGTCTACCCCTAAATTCGTGTGTTTCCCACATAAAGGAGTCCATGTAACTCCGCCATTATTAGAAGCTAAAAACTGGACATAATCAAAATCATTTTCAATTTCCCATTGTGCCCAAAATGTTACGTTAGCATAAGTGGCATCTTCAAAAGAAAAACTTTCATTTAAACGAATTTCTGAATTGACATTATTTCCATAAGTACCATCAAAGGGGCTATCGGTAATACTAGTGGTCGGAGAAAAAGAAAGTTCATTTGTAATCCCCCAATCCCCTGTCCAATTTGAGATATCAGAGATATCATCAGAAAAAACAACTTCGCCTTGACCAAATGATTTGGTAATCGTATCATTTCTTACCCAAGTTCCATTGTCTGTGTGAAGAATAAATTTGATTTCATCACCAAAATTAATTCCAGGTGTCAACTCATAAGAAATTGAATCGACCTTATTTTCTAAAATTGTTAAAGTGTGCATGTTTGGAGCTCCTATAGCATCAATTCCTACCAATGGTGTAATAGAAATTGTAATTGCGCCGTCCATTAAACCGAAACGGTGTAAATTATAATTAAAAAAACCTGTTTCTGTATTTACGGTGCTCGCAATTAAATCATTCGTTACGCCATAAATATGTGGCATATGGGATAAAATCAGGTTGGAAGAAACCATTTCCTTACAGGTTGGAATTATTGCAGAGATAGGTGGCCAAAATGAGTTTCCAACTTCCGGAGTAATGGCAAAAACATTCGGTGCTTCTGAATACATCCAATCGTCAGAATCTCCTGCAGCAACGGATAGATCTGAAGCCTTTATTGCATCATAGCCGTTATACCTAGACATATTATCTGAATACGCAGCGAAAAAAGAATGATCTGCTGCAAATTCACCTGCAGTCCATCCAAGCGGAAACAATAACAAATCGCCATGCGCATGCGCGTTAAATGCAAATTGAAATTCATGATTTTCAACAAACCATTTTATAGCTTGTGATTCAGGCTCAGAAAATGGACCAATTCCTGGAAAAACGTCACTGTTCTCATCATCAGAAGTTCCACTTTCATCCCATTTATAACTATAATTTCTGTTTAAGTCAACACCGCTATTGAAAGATCCGATACTAGGGTTTCTGTTTTTACGGTGAAAACCTCCACCACCTGGATTTGTTGTTTGGTTCCATTTATAACCATCTGGATTGACCATTGGAACAAAATACATTTCGGTGTTGTCAACAAGAAAAGTAACTTCATCATCCGTACCATAATTCTCTAGGACATACCACATGTAAAATATTGTTTGTGATAAACTCATGGGTTCTCTTGCATGGTGAATAGAGGTGTAAAGCACTTCAGCTTCATCTTCGTCCATTTCAGCATTATCTGAAATTCGTACCCAATGAACCAGTCTGTCTTCCCATGTTGTGAAACTTCCTATTCCTTGCTTTTCCGTAATTAAATCAGGATACGCAGCACGCATTTCGTCTAACTCATTTAAATATTGCTCATAAGTAAAGTACCCACCCATACTACCTGTATGGAAATTTGAAGGAGTTTCAGGATCGAATCCCCCTCCATCACTACCAGAAACCCCACAATCTTCTCGATCACTTTTTAGGGATGTGTCATAAGCATGTTCTACAGAATATGTTGCCATATCCTCAATTAAAACTTCATAAGGGAAATGATTTTCTTCTAAAATTGAAATATCACTTTCAGACAAATCCGTAATAAACCACGTGTTTTGTTTATGCTTTCCGTGGTCAACAGTAACACCAAGGTTACTGATTTCAACAAGTTGAGCATTTGTAGCAAAAATCTTAACTTTAGAATATATCTCTTGATTAAATCCAAAGAAAGGAATTAACGCCGCCAAGAGTAATAAATAATTTTTTTTCATGAAATATGCGTTGTTTAAACGTTTAAAGTTATGAAATAAATAGATATGAATTAAAAGAAATATAAGTTACTTTCTTGTAATGCAAACAGTAGGTATTTTGAGCGAATGAAGTAATTTGATTGCGTAATTTATTTAGAGTTTTGCTCCAATTTTAGGATTCTTGATTATATTTACAAAAAAAAGAACAATCATGTCAGAAGAAAAATCAGATCGCCCGTTTTTTGATGATTCAACCTCAATACTTACTCCGATATACATAGTTATTTGTTTAGTGATTATTTTCGGAACATTGTTTTTCGGTTAATCGGATTGATAAAAGAATTAAAGACTCATTGGCATTGCGCGAATGAGTCTTTTTTAATTTTAAAGCCTTTCAATGCCGTTTAACTCCGTTTTTTCTTGGCTCATTAAAAAGAGAATTCATCAAATTGATTTATTCAAAAAATATCCTTTTGATGTACAACAAGAGGTTTTAATGCAATTGATTGAATGTGGAAAAAAAACGGAGTGGGGAAAAAGATATGATTACGAAAACATAAATTCATATCAAGAGTTCAACGAAAAAGTTCCACTGACAAATTATGAAGCCCTTCAACCATATGTAGAACGACTTCTGAAGAACGAACAAAAACTACTTTGGAATTCTGATGTAAAATGGTTTGCAAAATCGTCAGGAACGATTAGCGCAAAAAGTAAATTTATTCCAGTTTCAAAAGAATCTTTAGAAGGTTGTCATTATAAAGGAGGCAAAGACTTATTGAGTTTATATTATAATCAAATTCCTGATCGTAAACTTTACAAAGGAAAACACCTTATCCTCGGCGGAAGTGCGGAAATTAATTATTTAAATTCTGATTCTTATTTCGGTGATTTATCCGCGATTATCTTAAAAAATATGCCTTGGTGGGCTGAAATTAGAAGAACACCTGCAAAGGAAATTGCCCTGATGAGTCAATGGGAAGAAAAGATTGAAAAATTAGCGACATCAACAATAAAACAAGACATTTATATATTGGCAGGGGTTCCAAGTTGGACACTGGTTCTCTGTAATCGAATTTTAGAAATTACAGGCAAAAGTAATCTGCGAGAAGTTTGGCCAAACTTAGAATTGTTTATGCATGGTGGAATTAACTTTGAGCCCTATCGAGAGCAGTTCAAAAAAATTATTCCTTTTGATGATATGAACTACGTCGAAACATATAATGCCTCTGAAGGTTTTTTTGGAATTCAAGATAATTTTAATCGGAATGAATTATTGTTAATGCTAGATTACGGGGTCTTTTTTGAGTTTATACCTATGCAAGACTTTAATGATATTCACTCGACTAAAGTTGTGCAGTTGGATGAAGTTGAATTGGATGTGAACTATGCATTGGTTATTACAACAAATGCAGGGTTGTGGCGATACATTATTGGCGATACAATTCGTTTTACAAGCAAACATCCCTATCGTTTTAAGATTACTGGTCGAACAAAAAGTTTTATCAATGCTTTTGGAGAAGAGGTTGTTGTCGAAAATGTAGAAGAAGCCGTACGTATTGCTTGTGAAAAGACAAACGCTAAAATTACCGAATATACAGTTGCTCCTAGGTACATGGAAAATTCAAATGGAGGATCGCATGAATGGTTAATTGAATTTAATCAAAAACCAAATTCATTAGAAAATTTTGGAATTGAAATTGATCGTGCGTTAAAACAACTTAATTCTGATTACGAAGCAAAGCGAGAAGGCAATTTATCTCTTTTGGCTCCTGAAATACATGCTGTCGATCAGGGATTGTTTGAAAAATGGCTTAAAACCAAAGGTAAATTAGGTGGACAGCACAAAATACCCCGATTAAGTAATAATCGTGTTTTAGTAGAAGAATTATTAGCGTTGTGATTTAACCCCCGAATTTGCGGCAAGAATAATGCTGATTCCGGCAAACATAATAATAAAAGGTATAATCGAAACCCAACCACGGTTCCACAGATATAAAATCATAACAATACCTCCTCCAAAAACGACGGCTCCAACACTTATTTGCATGTATTTCTGAATTTTACCTGGCGTATTTTGTAAGTGTTTAAAGTGTGCATTTGAGATCACTCTTGCAGAAATCCGAACATCTTCTTCCGAAAAAGAGTGAATTTTCCGAAGCTCTTCCTTAATCTGCATGAGATCAATTTCATTTGCAATGATCTTAGGAAGGTAATGCTTCTCAGCATCTACAGGTGTTGCGATTTGGGTGATGTCTTGATCAATAGGATTGTCTTTCATGCTAATCTTCTTTTTGTTTTCTAAACTGAGCAATCCGAATTCCGTGCTTAAAGACAATAAAAATACCACCAAAAATTGTAACCCAAGGAAGCGTTTTACCAAAAACTGTATCAACCTTCAAATTGACAATGAAGATGGAGGTGATAATAACCGCTAATCCGAAAAACAAGAAGAAGTACGAAAAATAATGGCTTTCTAAAAAAAGATTTAAAGCAGATTTTTTTTCTTGAACTGCACTCAATTCACGGTTTGAAATTTCGGTTAATATAAACTTAATTTCATCCGTTGAATAATTGGTCTCTTGCTTAAGGTGTTCTTTTATCTCTGATCTTTCTAGCCTACCACTTAATTTTTTCGCTAACAATTCATTAATTAGTGTTTCAACTGCTTGATCCATTAAACAAATTTAATTCAAAACATTGATGGTATTGAGTATTGCATCCAATTCGCGAATATATTCGCGTTTATCAAATTTAGGAGCATAAACATAACCACAAACTGTAACCACCTGGTTTCTTGCTTCATTCAGAATTGTGTATTGAACAAAAGGGCCTCCTCCTCCAGTGAAAATTTCACCATCATTTTTCCAAAGCCCTCTAATTTCAACAGCTTGATGTCCTTCATATTCAAAAATTCTTCCTTCAGGTTTATAATAAGGGTCATATTCTGTAGCCATATATGTTCCGGCTACACGACCGGCAACATTGTACTTTAATACACTATCTCTTTTTTGTAATACATTATCAATACTCAATTGATTTGTTTCCGCTTGATACGGCTCAGACCAAAATAAAAAACCTTGCTGAACCCAAAAAGTTCCACCTCTTGATTTAGTCGCATCATTTGGAAGAAGATTTTTTGATCGATCATGTTTTACCATCAAGAAATCCTTTTTATCCGTTTTTAAGACACTTCGTTTCGGGAGTGAAATGGAAAGTCCAAATTTGTTTTCACTGATCTCTTTGATTCCATTATTTGGTTCTTTTTTATAAATCCGAATGAGTTGTTGCTTTTCAAAAGAGTTGAATTGATCAATGACTTCATTCATTTCATTTTTAGCATATGCTAACAGGCGACCTGGATCTGAATCTTTGACAATTAAGAAAAGTTGATTTTTAGCGTAATAATTACGTTCCTCAAATACGGCCGTTTTTTGATAAGAAGAGTCCGTATCAATCATAAACTTCAAAATATTTCTATTGAGTTTATTTAGATGATTTAAATCTTGCGGTTCTTTTCTAAAATAAGTAAACATTGGTTCAGGTCTTAAATAAGGTCCTTTAGCGCGTTGAGTAAGATTTTCAATAACTGCTTCTCCAACAGAACCATCCCATAAATTATTGTCCATCAAAATTAAAATTTCACCGTGTTGCCCGTTTGCTTCTGGTAAATAAGCATCCCTAGGTGTATCATCTTCATTACAGGAAAACAAAAGGATCGCAGAGAATAGAACTAAAAAAAATTTCATTGGTCGAATGGTTTTGGCAAAGATCAGCTTTGAGACAAACGGAAATAATACTGTTTGACAATTCATGTTCTTTGGTTTTGGTTATTATAAGCGTTTGATCCTTATTTTATCGCCTGGTTGCATGCGCTTTGGATCAATGTTCTTATTTAAAGATTGAATTGTCGCAAAAGGTATGCCAAATTTTTGACTGACAGTCCATAAACTTTCACCTGACCTTAGGGTGTAATATTTATAGTTTCCATCATTGGTTGTTTTAGTAGAAGTACTGGTACTGCGAGAAGAAGAACTTCTTGATGCTGTTGTTTTAGTAGAAGATGCACCTTCAATATATTTTCGTTCTGTTAAACGGATTGTTAAGCGCTGACCAGGATAAATTTTATTATTGCGTAAATTATTCCATCCCCGAATATCGTTGATTGTGACATCATATTTTTTTGCAATTTGAGCCAATGTCTGTTCAGGCAAAACAGTATGCGTTTTTTTCTTTTCAAGTGCAACAAAACTCTTTCCAATCGAATCAAGATACGTATCGTAACGATAAAGGCTATCTTCAACAAGTAAAAAAGTGTCGATTTTTTCAATTGGAAGTGAAATGCACTGCTGAACTTCGGTATGTGGGACAATGTCTGTTTTATAGACAGGGTTTAAGTAATTAAATTCATCTGCATCAAGCCCAATTAAAGTATCTAAATGTGAAATGCGAATGCTTGATTTTAAACAAACAGTATCCACTTCATGACGATATACTTGTGCTTCTTTTGGAACAATGTTATGTTCGGGATAATAAGTCATCATATAAAGCATAGAAATAAAATTCGGAACATATAATTGCGTTTCTTTCGGTAAAAAAGGACGCAATTTCCAATAATTCATTTGTCCACCGGATCTTCGAATTGCTTTATTTACATTTCCTGGACCAGCATTATAAGCTGCCAATGCAATACTCCAATCGCCATATAATCCGTGTAAATACTTTAAATATCGACAGGCGGCATCCGTTGCCATTTCTGGATTCATTCTTTCGTCTACAAATGAATCATTGTCTAATCCAAAAATTCGTCCCGTTCGATACATAAATTGCCATAATCCTGCAGCACCAACACGAGATTTTACAGTTGGTCGAAGTCCGCTCTCTATCACAGATAAATATTTTAATTCGAGTGGAATGTTATACTTATCTAAATGTTCTTCATACATAGGAAAAAACAATTTTGAACGACCAAGACAAATAGCTGTAAAATTACGCCTGTTTTTCACAAAGTATTTGAGCGTTTTCAGTAAATCATCATTAACTTCAATTTCGACGATTGTTTTTTCATTGAGTGCATTTAACCGTTCGATATAAATAGAATCAGAGAACAAAGGTTTTTCATTATCCTCATAACCCAAAGAATCTATAATAGCATATGCTTCTTCTTTGCCCCAGGTTTCTTCATAATACTCAAATAATGAATTTTCAACAATAGCTAAAAAACGTTGGTAAGTTGGTGTGCCGATTGAATTATGTGCGATTTTTGTTGAGTCAATATTCGGTGTAACAGGAGTTGTAGATAAACTATCCTGAGCTACTGTCGAAAAGACAATAAATAAACCGATTAAACTTAAAATTTTCATATGCTAGTGCGCAAATTTATTCGCACTCATTCATCATATAATTAGAAAAAGCGAGCAAGTTACCTTCTTCAAAATGTTTTCCCATTAATTGAATACCGAAAGGTAATCCATTACTGTGTTTCCCCAGTGGTAATGAAATTGCAGGATTACCTGCTAAATTTGCCTGAACAGTAAAAATGTCTTGCAAATACATAGTAATTGGGTCATCTATATTTTTCCCAATTTCAAATGCTGTGCACGGTGTAGTAGGCATTAAAACAAGGTCATGCGACTTAAAAATAGCGTTTGTTTTATCTTGAATTACTCTCCTAACTTTCAGTCCTTTTGAGTAATAAGCATCATAATAACTATTTGAAAGAACAAAAGTACCTAACATAATTCTTCGCTTTACCTCTTCTCCAAATCCTTCTGAACGCGATTTTTTATAAGTGTTTTCAACACCTTCAACTTCCGTTGCTTGTTGACCGTAATGGACACCTGAATAACGTGATAAGTTAGAAGAAGCTTCAGCTGTGGTTAACACGTAATAAGTGGGTACCATCTGATCTAAATAAGGAAAAGAAACAGGAGTAACTTCGTGTCCTTTTTCCTTTAACTGCTCAATTACAGCCAATGTTCTCGTTTGAATTTCAGGATCAATTCCATCATTTTCTAAACATTCCTTGATGTAAGCAATTTTTAATTTCTTATCCGTCGGAAAATCCAACGAGTATTTTTCACCATCACTTTGATGTAGTGTACTATCAAATTCATCTTTTCCTGAAATCACTTCAGTGATTAATGAACAGTCTTCAATTGTACTTGTAAAAGGTCCAATTTGATCGAATGAAGAAGCATAGGCAAGTAACCCATATCGAGAAACCCGACCATAAGTAGGTTTAAAACCAATAGTCCCAGTAAACGAAGCAGGTTGACGAATAGATCCTCCTGTATCACTACCTAAAGTAGCTGTGCATAAATTAGCAGCAACTGCGGCAGCCGATCCTCCAGATGATCCACCTGGAACCATCTTTTCATTGACTGGATTTAAAACTGGGCCAAAAGAAGAATTTTCGTTTGAACTTCCCATTGCAAATTCATCACAATTAGTGCGTCCAATAATAACCGCATCTTCCGATAAAAGTCGCTCTACAACCGTTGCATTGTATAAAGACTCAAACCCATTTAATATTTTTGATGAAGCAGAAACATGATGCCCTTTATAGGCCATATTATCTTTCAAACCAATTACCATACCAGCTAACTTACCTGCAGTTCCGCTGGTAATCTTCTGATCAATAATTTTCGCCTGATTCAATGCGTCCTGGTCGAAAACTTCTAAAAAAGCATTTAAATGTTTCTGTTCTTTTATTCGATTGAGATAGTAATTGGTAATATTTTCAACCGTATCACCATCTGCTAAAGCAGATTTAATTTCTGCAAATGTGTTGTACATAATGAGTTAAGCTTAATCTTCTAGCTTTTCGTTAGAATCTTCTGTAGTACCATTCATTTCATCTTTGAAACCTTTGATACCTTTTCCCATTCCCTTCATTAATTCCGGTAATTTTCTTCCACCAAACAATAGAAGGATTGCTAAGACAATCAAACCTATTTGCCAAGGACCCATTACACCTGCATAAACCACATTTTCCATTTTCTCTTGTTTAAGAATAACTACGAAGGTACGAATTTATCAGGAAAACAGGGTTGATTTTTACAATAAAAAGGAAATTCTAGAAGAGATGGGGAATTCTTACTGATTTCATCCGCTAAGAACCCCTTAGGTAAGAAATAAAAGCTGTATTTTTACAACTATAAGATCGGCAAAATTAGTGCTTAAAAGCGATAGTAATGAAACAGATTAAAAACTATATCAACGGGAAACTAATTAATCCTCAAAGTAATCAATTTATAGACAATATTGATCCTTCAAGAGGAGTTGTTTATTCGCAAATTCCCGATTCAGATAAAGCAGATATTGACCTTGCAATAGAAGCAGCTGAAAGTGCATTTCCTTTATGGTCAAATACACCTAAAGAAGAACGGTCAGCAATTATGGTTAAAATTGCCGATTTAATAGAAGAGCGATTGGAAGACTTGGCACATGCTGAATCATTGGACAATGGAAAACCCCTTTCTTTGGCAAATCACGTTGATATTCCTCGAGCGGTTAGTAATTTTAGGTTTTTTGCCACTGCAATTCTTCATTATGCTTCTGAATCGCATCAAATGGAAGGTTTAGGAATTAATTACACACTTCGAAAACCAATTGGTGTAGTTGGGTGTATTTCTCCTTGGAACTTACCATTATACCTGTTTACATGGAAAATCGCTCCAGCTATTGCTGCCGGAAATTGTGTTATTGCAAAACCTTCGGAAGTTACACCAATGACGGCATATTTACTGTCTGAAATTTGTATTGAAGCAGGTTTGCCTGCTGGAGTGCTAAACATTGTTCATGGATTGGGACAAAAAGTAGGAGACGCTATGAGTCGTGCCCCTAAAATAAAGGCAATTTCATTTACAGGTGGAACAAAAACAGGAGAAACAATTGCAAAAATTGCAGCACCAATGTTCAAAAAATTGTCATTGGAATTGGGAGGAAAAAACCCAAACATCATTTTTGCAGACTGTGATTTTAAAAAGGCACTTTCAACAACATTGCGTTCTTCTTTTGCAAACCAAGGACAAATTTGTTTGTGTGGTTCGCGCATCTTTATCGAAAGGTCAATTTATGACAAATTCAAAAAAGCATTTGTTGAACGTGTAGAAACAACAAAAGTATCTTATCCTTCCGATCCAGAAGCGAAACTTGGAGCGTTAGTTTCTAAACCTCATTTAGAAAAAGTGCTTTCTTATATTGATTTGGCAAAAGAAGAAGGAGGAACTGTTTTGACTGGAGGAAAACAGGTTCACTTAGAAGGTGAATATGCAAATGGGTACTATATGAGACCAACGGTAATTGAAGGACTTTCATTTGATTGTAGAACAAATCAAGAAGAAATTTTTGGACCTGTTGTCACACTCACCCCTTTTGATACTGCAGAAGAAGCATTGATGATGGCAAATTCTACAGTTTATGGTCTTTCTGCCACAGTTTGGACAGAAAATTTAACAAGAGCTCATCAGGTGGCTGAAGGATTGGAAAGTGGTATTGTTTGGATCAATTCATGGCTTGTGCGAGATTTAAGAACCCCTTTTGGAGGAGTTAAAAATTCTGGTGTGGGGAGAGAAGGTGGTTTTGAAGTATTGCGTTTTTTTACTGAAGCGAAAAATGTTTTCATTAAACTATAAAACTTACTTTTTAAAAAAAACCTTTTTATTCCCAAATTTAATGTGGAAAACACTTAATATGGGCAATTATCGGGTCTAATCTATTTGTTTTTTTGTGAATTATATTAGTTTTGGTTGCAGTAAAGATGATTCATGCTTAACCTAAAACGATATTTTACTTGTCTATTTTTTCTATTGTCCTTAAATGGGTTTTCTCAAGCTACGAGTGATATTGGAAAAAAATCAAATTATTTAAAAAGCGTTGTCGATCGTTATCATTGCAATTCAATTGACTTTGATGATGCGTTTTCAGAGACAATTTTTAGTCGTTTTTTTTCGGAAATAGATCCTTTAGGAATGTATTTTTATGAAGAAGATATTCAACAATTTTCGGATAAATATTTGCATAAAATCCAACAAGACATTGTACAAAAAACAAGTTCTTTTTTTGACACAGTGGCCATTGTTTATGAACTGCGTCTAAATGAAACACGTCAACGAATTAATGAAATTTTCACTCAGTCTTTTGATTGGGATAAGAATGAAATTTTGAGTTTTGATAAATCAGTTTATCGAAACTATGTTTCTGATCAAAATGAAATGGATGAGCGTTGGCGAAAATGGCTTAAATCTGAATTATTAGACGGATTATTCTCTGGAGAATATCATCCAGACCCATATAAAACAACAATTGACTCCGTTTTAACATTTGAAGAAGAGGTGAAAGATCGATTAATGGAAATCGAATTTTTCGAAATTGATTATTACTTGAACAGCCCAATTGGGTATAGAAACGAATTGGGAAATGTTTATTTGGATGCAATTGCAACAAATATAGATCCACATACAACATATCTTCCTGCCGAAAAACAGGCGGATTTTATCGAAGACTTGTCAAAAGATAACTTAGCTTTCGGTTTTCAATTAACAGAAAACGATAAAGGTGTTGTCTCAATTGGAGGATTAACCCCAGGTAGCCCTGCATGGTTATCAAATCAGTTAAATAGAGGAGACCTTGTTTTAAGTATAAAATTAGGAGATTCTGAAATTGTTGACGTTACGAAAAAAAGGCTAAATGAGATTACTCAACTATTTTCAAAGTCTAGTGCAAAAGAACTAATAATGAAAATCAAAAAGCAAAATGGACAAGAGGAGGAAGTTGCTTTAGAAAAAGGCCCCATTTATGTTGATCAAGATGTAATTAAAAGCGTCATTTTAGACGGGGAAAATAAAATTGGTTATATCACTTTACCTGATTTTTATACGGATTGGGGAGAAGAACAAGTTAACGGTTGTGCAAATGACGTGGCTAAAATAATTCTTAAATTGACCAAAGAAAATATTGAAGGATTGATTATTGATTTAAGATATAATGGAGGAGGATCACTGAAAGAAGCGATTGATTTAGCAGGAATTTTTATTAATTATGGGCCACTAGGAATCGAATTAAATAATTCAGGAAAACTGGTTTCATTGAAAGATTTTAACAAAGGGACAATTTATAATGGCCCGTTGGCTATTCTGGTTAATGGTTCAAGTGCGTCCGCTTCTGAGATTTTTACTGCGGCCATGCAAGACTATAACCGTGCATTAGTAGTTGGAAGTCAAACATATGGGAAGTCTACTGGACAGGTGATTATACCAATTGATCCTAAATTTGGAATTACCACTTTTGATGAACGAAATATCGATCAATCATTGGGTTACTTAAAAGTAACAACGGCTAAATACTATCGAATTACAAAAACGAGCCACCAGATAAAAGGAATAAGCCCAGACATTGTTTTGCCAGACCTTTTTGACGTTTATGATTATCGTGAAGCAACCTACGAAAATGCAATAAAATTGGATAGTGTAGAAAAGAAAGTTTACTACACGGCCGCAAAAGATTTTCCAATAAACTCACTTCGGTCGAAAAGTGAAAAACGATTGAATGAAAATGAATCTTGGGTGAAAATTCCAGAGATAATGGACTCTCTTAACTTAATTGTAAACGGCACTAAAGAATACAAATTGAATATAAAAGCATACCAAGAAGAAAATCAATTTACTGTAAACACAATTAAAAAAATAGGGGAATACACAAAAAATGAAACAACTAATTTTAAAGTGATTAACAATCAATACGATTTGAAAATCATGGAATTGAATCCCTATCGATCAAAATTAAATCAAGTTTACTTTGATCGAATGAAATCAGATATTTATCTTGATGAAGCCTATCAAATATTAACCGATTATATTGAATTGAAATAACCAATACAAATTATATGAATAACCTGAAACAAATCATACTTATAGCCGTGCTTAGCACTTTTAACCAAACTTTGTTTGGTCAAAATGCTGTCCAGTATATGGAAAAAATCTCTAAAGAAACCAAAAAAATTCAAACAGACATGTGGGATTATACAAATGCGGTATCTCACGGTAAAAGTGCTCGAAAAGTTGAAAAACGAAGAAAAGAATTGATTACTACTTCACAGCAAGCGTTGAATCGAGTCAAAAATATGTCTGGGTATGACGGCAGTCAAAGTTACCGTGATTCTGTTGTTTCCTTTTTGACCATTAATTACTTAGTGTTGAAAGAAGATTATGCTAAAATCGTTGACATGGAAGAAATTGCTGAAAAATCATACGATAATATGGAAGCTTATATCTTGGCGAAACAGGCGGCAAATGAAAAAATGGAAAGTTCTGGAGATATGATTCGAAAAGAACAAGCCGTTTTTGCAGCAAAACATGACATAACGCTACTCTCAAATGAAAACGACGAACTTTCACAAAAAATGGAAGTTGCTGGAGAAGTGTATAAATACTATAACGAAATTTATCTAATCTTTTTCAAAAGCTATATTCAAGAAACATATTTATCTGTTGCTATGGTAAATCAAGATGTTAATGGAATAGAACAGAATAAAAATGCATTAGCAGAAACGGCACAAGAAGGCCTTGATCTATTAAAAGCAATTAAATCTTTTAAAGGAGATAATTCTGTAGTTATTGCTTGCAAAGATTTAATGAACTTTTATAAAGATGAATCTGAAAATAAAATTCAAAACATAACAGATTTTTATTTAAAAACAGAAAACTTTAATACGGTAAAAGAATCATTCGATCAGATCAAAGAAAAAAATCGTACCCAAGAAGACATTGATCGCTATAATAATGCAATTAACGAAATGAATGCTTCAATTGATGTATACAATAAGACGAATGAATTTTTGAATAAAGAACGAGAATCAAAAATTAATGCTTGGAATAAAACAGTAAATAAGTTTACTGATACTCACGTTCCAAAAGGAAAAGCACGTTAATTTTATATTAAGTTGCGTATTTTAATGGCGTTACTGTTATTGTCGAAATGACTTAAAAAAATCTGATTGCGCTTTTCTTGATCTTTTTGATCAAAGGGAGTTTCCATTAGTGCATCTATCGTTTTTGCAATTTCGTCAGGAGAATTTTTAATGGAACACAAGGTCTTAAAAAGTGATGAGTCGTCCATTTTTTCATTGATAATTACATGCTTGCCCAAAGATAAGGCATGAAGTAATTTAAGCTTGACTCCAGTTTGTTGAAAGGTAATTAACAAGTTAATGTGAGCTTGTTGTACTAATTCATCCATAACTTCAATGGATGGATTAACAACAAGACTTGCTGTATCAATAGTACTGATTTTTTGACTTAAAACTGAACTTGGATTGTTGCCGGCAATCACAATTTTATGATTTGTTAATGGCGCAATTTTTTCCAAAATGAACAGCGCAGCAAACTCATTTTCTTTAACTGCTAAATTGCCATGAAACAATACTATTTTTTGGTTGATTTTATTACAAGGTATTACGTCTTTCTTATTGCAAAAGAAAGGAGGAATATGAAGCGTTTTTCCATATTGACTGAAATGTGGTACATCCATCTTTGCGATAGATAGTATCGCATCAGCTCCAGTTAGTATTTTTTCAAATTTCCCTAATTTTTTTGCTTCGTATTTCAAGTAAAACCGTTTGATCCAAGACGGTTCTATTTCTGAAAGCGCTTGATAATAATCGTGTTCAATATTATGCGCTCTAAAAATTTTTTTTCGAGATGACAACTTTGGATGATCAAAATAGTAGGTTGTCTGAATTCCATCAAATAGAATCGGAGCATTATCTTGCAATAAATTGGTTAATAATCGTTTGTCCGAACGACTTGAAACGATATAAGGCTTATTGCTGAATAAGAGTTTTAAAACTGATTCATTACGACGATAATAGTGTATTTCTTCACAGTACTCTTCTAAAATAGTTGTCGGAGGATTATGATCTTTATAGAAAAAACAGTGATAAATAACTTTTGCTCCAATGTTATGTAAACTCTTGAGTTTATAAAAAACATCAATAATCCCACCATAATTTGGAGGATATGGAACATCAAAGGCTATGATATGAATCTTTTTTTCGCTCAAAAAATAGTTTTTAGTATACGACATTCGTTCTCCCAAGTAAGTTCATTTGCCGCATTCTTTGTATTTACGGCAAAATGTGCATACAAAGATTTATCTGAGATTAATTTTTTAATACTTGCTGCAATTTCTTTTGGTTCATGCGATTTAACAACAATTCCTACTTCGTAACCCTCTACAATTTTTTTTATTTCCGGTAAATCCGAAACCAACAATGGAATTCCAGCATGGATATAATCGAAAACCTTATTAGGAAGTGAAAAACGATAATTTATATTTGTATCCTTATCCATTGAGACACCAATTGTTGAAACCATGGTGTAATTCATTAGGCGTTCGTACGATTGTTTTCCAAAAAAAAGCACTTTTTTAGTTAAAACTTCCTTCCGAACTTTTTCCTTTAATGAAGGAATAACATCTCCATCTCCAACAAAAATGAGTAAAATATTGTCAATGAGCTTTACTGCTTCAACTACCTCTTCGGCACCTCTATCTACATTAATTCCGGCACCTTGAATAATAACGATCGGTATATCTTCAGGAAGCCCTAGATCTGCTTTTGTTTTGCGAGCGGGGAGTCCTTTAAAGTCAGAAATATTTCGAACAACATTTACATCTCTTTGATACAATTTACGGTACATTTCTGCGATTGAATCATTTACAGTGTACATTGCATCAACTTTTGGAACCGTTCTTTTTTCTATAAATGTCCAAAATCGTTGAATTTTTGGGCGATTAATTAATTCCGGCACGCCAGTATAAAATTCATGAGAATCATAGACTAAACGGCATTTTCGTTTGAATTTTTTTGCCCAATGATTAGCATAAAGTGTGTCTAAATCATTTGAAAGAAGGATATCTGCTTTGTGAAAAATTAAGTAGAAAAACAAACGCAAATTATAATTCGCGTAAAACAAAGCACCTTTCGAAAAAAACAAAGAGAAACGAACTGTTTTGTATTGTGTATTCGGAAGAGATTGGCTATTTTTTAACTTGCGGCCAACAAGTGTTACGCTATAATTGGCACCGATCAAAAATTCACAAACCTTGCGCACGCGCTGGTCTGTATAAAGGTCATTGGTTACAGAAACTATGATACGTTTCTTACTGGTCATTTAACAAAATTAGTAAAACGAATCACTTAATGAAACGAGTGTTAGACAATGTTATTGCAGTGCAGTCGATTGACTATGGTTTGCAAGTTCCATCTGGACATTGAAAATAAATTATAGCAGATGAAAAAGTATAGTATTTTAGATATTCCAAGAATTGGATTATTTCGTTAATTTTAAACAAGTTGATAATTTACAAAGCGAATTAAGTAACTTTGTCAAACGATAATAAAATTATTTTTAAGACCTGGATATTATGAATATGACCTTTGGAAAAACATTTTTAGCTAGCTTACTCGCAAGTATTGTTTCGGGTATTATTGTTTTACTTATTTTCTTTGGGATTTTAAGCGCAATGATTTCAGGATTTGAAACCATGTTTGAATCAAAAAAAATTATCGTTGAGGAAAATACGGTTTTACATATGGAGTTAAATAGCCAAATTGGAGATTATTCATATGCGAACTTAGATCCTTTATCAGTTCAATTGGTAAAACAATTTGGATTAAATGACATTTTAGAAGGACTAGAAATGGCAAAAAATGATCCTAAGATTAAAGGAATCTTTTTGAATTGTGATAATGTTTCTGCTGGATTAGCGACAATAAAAGAAATTAGAGAAGGATTGGCGGATTTTCAAGAAAGCGGAAAATTTATTGTTTCTTTTCATCAAAATTATGACAAGAAAGCCTACTATTTAGCTTCGGTAGCTGAAGAATTATATGTTTTCCCAACAGGATTAGTTGATTTTTTAGGATTAGGAACGGAAATCATGTTTTTAAAAGGAGCATTGGAAAAATTAGATGTTGAAATGCAAATTATCCGTGGTTCTAATAATAAATTTAAAAGCGCTGTCGAACCACTAATCTATGATCAGATGAGCGAAGAAAACAGATTGCAAACGCAAAAGTATCTAGATGCTTTGTGGGGAGAAATGTTAAGTGCAATTAGCGAATCACGGGGTATAAGTACGGCTAAGTTAAATGAAATCGCGGATAGTGCATATATCAGAAAATCTGGAGATGCTGTAGATTTTAAAATGGCAGATGGAGAAAAGTACTATGATGAAGTCTTGGATCTTTTAGCAACCAAAAGTGGTGTTGAAAGTGGAAAAGAGGTTAACTTATTGTCGTTCCAAAAATATGCTCGAAAACAATTAAAAGAAGAACGTACCTTAACAAAATTAGACTCGAAAAATTTAGCCGTAATTTTTGCCGAAGGAGAAATTGTTGATGGTGCTGGAGAAGCAAATCAAATTGGAGGGACCAGTCTTTCTGCTTTAATCCGTCAAGCACGATTAGATGAAGATATTAAAGCAGTTGTTCTTCGGGTCAACTCACCAGGAGGGAGTGCTTTAGCAAGTGACATTATATGGAGAGAGGTTGTTTTAACAAAAGCAGTTAAACCGGTTGTTGTTTCTATGGGGGACGTCGCTGCTTCTGGGGGGTATTATATTGCCTGTGCTGCGGATAAAATTTATGCCCAACCAAATACAATTACAGGTTCAATTGGTGTTTTTGGAATCATCCCATACACTGGAGATTTATTGCAAAATAAATTGGGAATTACGTTTGATCGAGTTCAAACAAATGAACACAGTATCTTATCATTAAACAAACGATTAGAAGACGACGAATTGAAATTAATTCAAGAGGGGGTTGATAATATTTATGATGATTTTATTACTAAAGTTTCATCTGGAAGAGGAATGAAAAAAGCTGAGGTGGATAGCATTGGACAAGGACGAGTTTGGGCTGGAAAAGATGCGATCGAAATTGGTTTGATAGATGGGTACGGTGGAATGTTAGATGCAATTAATGATGCTGCAGAAAGAGCCGGAATTGAAGATGTGGCAATTAAATATTACCCAGAAGGAAAAGGAAGCGAGTTGATTGAATTGATTGACGCCTTGGAATCTCAAGAAATGTCTGTTAATGTTCAGTCACCACTAGAAATTCAATTGACAGAAATTTACAAATACTTGAAAACAGTTGGAAATACGCAACAGATACAAGCACGTTTGCCATACTTATACTGGATTGACTAAATCTTAAATGGACTACTGCAGGTCATCCGGATTTTTCTTTTTGATTTCCTTAAGATATCCTTTTATCCGTTGTTCCTGATCTTTTTTAACAACCATCAGGTATCCATGAGATTCAACAATAATGTAATCGTCAAGACCTTGCAATAAAGCCATTTTTCCTTTGGGTAAATTGACAATGCAATTTGAACTCTCAAATAAGTGTACTTCATCTCCAATAACTGCATTTCCTTTTACATCTGTTTCTAAATGAGTATAAAGAGAACCCCAAGTTCCAAGATCAGACCAACCGAAATTAGCTAAGACAACAGAAACATTTTTAGCATTTTCGAGTACAGCAAAATCAATTGAAATGTTTTCACATTTATAGAACGCTTCATTAATAAATGCTTGTTCTTTTGCTGTATTATAATCTTCTCCTTTTGAAGTGAATAAGCTGTTCAGTTCAGGTTTAAATTTATTTAATGAATCAATAATTGTTTTTGCTTTCCAAATAAAAATTCCCGAATTCCAATAATAGTCACCACTTTTCACAAATAATTCAGCCAGTCCCCGGTTTGGTTTTTCTGTAAATTGTCTAACTTTTCTTACTTCTCCCATTAAAATATCTCTTCCATCTTCAAATTGAATATAACCATAGCCAGTATCAGGACGAGAAGGTTTTATTCCTAAAGTAATTAGATGATCTCCAGAGGAGGCCTTTTCAAGTGCTATATTAACAATGTCAACAAACCGATCTTCTTTTAGAATAAGATGATCAGAAGGCGCAACAATAAGATTTGCTTCGGGATTAAGATTAAGGATTTTATGCGAGGCGTATGCAATACAAGCAGTTGTATTTTTTCGCATAGGCTCTGTTAAAATTTGATTATCCGAAATCCCAATTTGTTCCTTTACAAGTGATTCATAATCTTCATTTGTCACGACATAGATATGTTCTTTTGGAACAATCTTCAAAAGACGGTCATACGTCATTTGAATTAATGTTTTTCCAATTCCCAGAACATCTAAAAATTGCTTTGGATGAGATTCTTGACTCATAGGCCAAAAACGACTCCCTATTCCCCCAGCCATTATGACAGCAAAATTATTATTCATTAAATTCTTTTTATTGTGTTTGATCAATCTCCGCAAGTCCTAAAACACGATATTTTCGTTCAGTTCCAAACTCGTTGCATTCATATCGCGTTCGTAATTTCTTTCCTTTAACGAAAATTTTTCCATTTAGTTTGAATTTCTCTCCAAAATCGAGTTCTTCTACCGTCAAACGCTTTTTCTTATCGTATCTTTTTAAGACTCTGTATAACTTGTCGTCAGAACATGAAGAAGCTTTCGCATTTATTAAATAATTTTTTAGAGCAATGGTAATGTCTTCTGGCAAATGTTCTTTCTCAAAGACAGGTTGCGTAATTTTTTTAAACTCATTTTTCCATTCTTTCCCATGAGGTTTAACAGAATTTCCATATTTCTGAAACGTCATTAAATGGGCCATTTCATGAAGAGTAGTAACCAAAAAAGCATATTTGTTTAAATCCCCATTGACTGAAATTCGGTGTGGTTTTCCATTATAAGGTTGTCGGTAATCACCTAATTTGGTTTTCCTTTTTTTACTTACTGTAAAATGAACAATGTTTTCAATTAGAAATTGTGCGACAATTGTTGCCGAGAAATCGGGTAAAAAAGGTCTTAATTGTAGACTAAACTTTTCTATTTGTTTTTGAGCATCCAATTCAACACAAAGTTAATCATATATGATAAAAGAAAAAAGGGAAGAACACTATGTCCTCCCCTTCTCGTTTTTATGAAAAAAGTAAACTTATCGTTTGATGAATTGCTGCCTCACATTTTCAAATTCATTTTTTTCGTTGATCAATTGAAGTATATAAATTCCTTCGGGTAAATGTGTTACATCAACCTGAATAAGATTGGTTTCGGAAGTTCTTTTTTCAAAAAGAACTGCCTTACCAATTGCATCATAAATAATGATGTTGTTGGCACTATTTGTCTCTGGAAGAACAACATTTAAATGATTGGTTGTAGGATTAGGATAAATATTCAATTTAAAATTTGCTTTTTCACTAAAAATAGATGCTGTAGGATCACTAGTGTCATCTACGTTAATATTAGTACAAGTCGAATCAAAACACGCCATGTCTAATGAGTCGTATACGGATAAACAAATTAATGGATTGTCCGGTAATTCGTCTAAATCTACAGAAATTGTTTCACCAGTCCCAACGATATCAAAATCAACATACCATGTAAAAACAGTGAGACTCGTTGTACCTGATGCCGTACTTTCTAAATTGAGAGCATCATCTCCAATTTCGTACGTGAAGTTTGAAACAAGAGCACAACCGGTAGTGTCTTGTGCTTTCGCACTTATAAGGGCGATAAGTGAAAGAAAACAGAATAAATTTTTTAACATAATAACAATTTTTTTAGTTTAAGATTCACCCTTATTACAAATTCCAATTTTAATGGTTGCCTGATCATTTTTGTTTTAGTTAATTTGTAAGTAAGTAAACCCGCCCTATTTTAGTTATGTTTGTATAAGATCTTATTGATTGAAATAAAATTATGATACCTAAAGAAACTGTTGACGAAATATTTCAAACTGCTCGCGTTGAGGAGGTGATTGGAGAATTCGTTCAATTGAAAAAATCAGGATCTAATTTTAAAGGGAAAAGCCCTTTTGTAGATGAAAGAACACCTTCATTTATGGTTTCTCCGGCAAAACAAATTTGGAAATGTTTTAGTACAAGCAAAGGAGGAAATGTTGTTTCATTTTTAATGGAAGCTGAACATTTTAGCTTTGTTGAAGCGCTAAAATGGCTAGCCAATAAATATAACATTGAAATAAAAGAAGATCGTGAGAGAACGCCAGAAGAAATTGCAGCATTTTCTGTACGAGAAAATTTGAGTGTTATCAATGAATTTGCAAAAAACATTTTTCATGGAGATCTCAAAAATAATCCCCAAGGAAAAGCAATAGGGCTTTCCTATTTTTTAGAACGAGGATTTAGAGAAGATATCATTGAAAAATTTCAATTGGGTTATTGTTTGGATGAACCTGAAGGGTTTACCAATAGGGCGTTAGCAAAAAATTATAAATTAGAATATTTAGTTAAGGCAGGACTTACAAAACAAAAAGAAAATCGAACTTTTGATTTTTTTAGAGGACGTGTAATGTTTCCGATTCATAGCATTGCTGGGAAAGTGCTTGGGTTTGGAGGAAGAACATTAAAGGCAGATAAAAAAATTGCTAAATACTTTAACTCTCCTGAAAGTGAACTTTACAACAAAAGTAAAATTCTATACGGGTTGTATTTTGCAAAAAATGCAATTATTAAGTATGATAATTGTTATTTGGTTGAAGGGTATACGGATGTTATTTCTATGCATCAAGCAGGAGTCGAAAACGTTGTTGCCTCATCAGGTACATCCCTCACACAAGATCAAATTAAATTAATCAAACGTTATTCTGACAACATTACAATCCTTTATGATGGAGATGCTGCAGGAATCAAAGCCTCGTTTCGAGGAATTGACATGATTCTTTCTGAAGGAATGAATGTTAAAGTAGTTCTTTTTCCTGATGGTGATGATCCAGACTCTTATGCAAAAAAATCGACAACAGAAGAGCTTAAAAATTACATTGACGAGAACTCGAAAGATTTTATCGTTTTTAAGTCAGATATTCTATTAAAAGATGCTGGAAACGATCCTATTCAGAAAGCAAAATTGATTAATGACATTGTCGGTTCTGTTGCTGTTATTGATGATGCAATTAAAAGACAAATATACAGTCGAGAATGTGCAACAATTTTTGCAATTGAGGAGCAAACAATAATCCAAGAAGTAAATAAAGTTCGACAGAAAAAAAAGACAGAACAATATAAAGTTGCTCAACGAAAAAATCAAAATCAATCTCCTCAGCAGAATAAAACAACAATAACACCACCTCCAACGGATTATGAAATTCCAATTGAGGCAATGTTACCACCTGATTTGGTCGAAGAGACGCCAATCAAGATTAAGGACAGGAATGTACTTTATCCTTATGAATTAGATTTGGTTAGAATTTTATTGAATTATGGGCTATATTCTATAAAAACAAAGAATGTAGAAATAGACGAAGCTAATGGTGAAGAAAAAATTATTGATGTTGAAGTAAGCGTAATCGAACTAATTACACATGAACTTGAAAAAGATGATGTTGTTTTTGAAGACGCTATATTATGGCAAATTGTCAGTGAGTATGCAAAAGGATTAAGTGAAGGAATACTGTATAAAACAGATCATTTCGTCCATCACGAAAACTTAGATATAAGTTCAAAGTCAGCAGATATTATAGCTTCAAAATATGAAGTTAGCGCAAATTGGCAAACGCAAAAAGTTAGAATTAATACTGAAGTGGATAAATTAGATCGGGCAGTTATGGAATCCATTTATGCCTGTAAAAGTGCACGTGTGAGAAAACAAATTGGTGAAATTCAAACTGAAATTAACCAATTAAACGAGCTTGGAACGCCTGAAAGCATTCAACAAATAATGCTACTTTTAACTGAGCATAAGAAATTAGATAAAGTTAAATTGTTGCTTTCTGAAAAGCTGGGAAGGACAATCATTTAAATGTTATTGCAACTATCAAATATCGTCAATTGGCCGATTTTATCTGGAGATGGATTTGTTTTTACACCATTTCATCTAATACTTATCGCGCTAATTTATATTGTTGCAAAATTATTTATAAAGTACATTAAGCGCTACTTTAAAGCGTGGCATTTAGCAGACAAACAGCTCAGAATTGAAGGGAAAGAAATCGCAATTTGGAAACTGACCAAGCAAATTGTCTACCTTTTTGCGTTTTATATCTGTTTTTTGGTTTTGTCAATTAATAATCCAGGATTCGATTTGGGTAATTTATTGGGGTATGAATTTTTTAGATTTCAAAAATTCCATATTGCTGTTTATCACCTTTTTCTAACGGTTGCAATATTATACATTGCGCGAATTGTTGTAAGTGCAGTTAAAGTCTATTTACTTCGAGCAGTTGGTCGCAATAATAAAATAGATACAGGAACAAAGTACATCTATGTTCAATTGGCGAAGTACCTAATTTATGGAATTGCAATAATTGTATTGATTAGAAGTTTTGGAGTTGATTTAGATCTTTTTTTAACCGCAACTACATTCTTATTAGTTGGTGTAGGTTTGGGGCTTCAATCAATTTTTAGAGATTATTTTTCAGGAATATTATTACTGCTAGAAGGTACAATAAAAGTTGGAGATGTCATTGAAATTCAACGCTCCAATGCCAAAGAAAATTTTGTCGCAAAAATTGTTAAAATCAATTTGAGAACCTCCAAAGTTGAAACTAGAAATGAAAAAATGCTCATTATCCCAAATTCACAACTGACGCATGAAAGTGTCATTAATTTGAGTGTGGGAACACAAATCACACGTTTTTCAATTCCAATAACATTTCATTACGGAGTAGATACGAGCAAGGTAAAATCAATTTTGATTAAATGTGCCGAAAATCATCCTCAGGTTATTAAGGATCGAAAACCGATCGTCAGATTACTTGATTTTGGAGAAAGAGGATTGGATATGGATCTTGTGTTTTGGGCAGATCAAAATTTATTAATAGAAATTCTGAAAAGTGATATTCGATTTATGATAGATGATGAATTGCGTAAAAATAAAATAACAATTCCTTACCCAATAGCACATATTAACCTCTCAAAACAGCAGACAGGTTTTGAAAATGAAAATAACTTCTAAATCAACGAATAAAAACGCTTTCCGTTAAAAAAAAACTAATTATTTTTAGTTGAATTTTAACGATTACTTCTTCGATTAGAAAGGATAATCTAAATCAAACTATTTTAAAAACTAACACCCATTGTTATGGTTAGAACAATTTTTTTTGTTTCAGCTTTTGTGATCACCGCTGGAATAATTGCACTTGGATATACTGTCAGTAGTAATTTTTATTATCTTTTTATTCTATTTGGACCACTTATTTTAATTGGATTAAGAGATGCTTTTCAAAATAAACATGCCATTAAAAAGAATTTTCCTGTAATAGGAAATTTACGCTACATCCTTGAATCTGTTTCACCCGAAATTCAGCAATATTTTGTTGAGCGAAGAACAGATGGAGCACCAATTAGTAAGAACAAAAGAGCGGTAATTTATCAAAGATCAAAAAATTTAGGTTCAACACATCCTTTTGGAACCGAAGAGAACATCTATGGAGAAGGATACGAGTTTATTACGCAATCGCTTTATCCTTCTGCAACTCCGCACGAAGTACCTAAAGTATTAATCGGAGGAGAACAATGTACACAACCATACTCTGCTTCGTTATATAATATTTCTGCTATGAGTTTTGGTTCATTGTCGAAAAATGCAGTAATGGCACTTAATCGAGGAGCTAAAATGGGAGGATTTTTCCATAATACCGGAGAAGGTGGAATTTCCCCGTATCATCTTCAAGGAGGTGATTTAAGCTGGCAAATAGGGACAGGTTATTTTGGTTGCCGAAATGAAGATGGAACATTTTCGAAAGAACGTTTCAAAGAAAATGCGACAAAACCAGAAGTTAAATTAATAGAGGTCAAACTTTCACAAGGGGCGAAACCAGGTCATGGTGGGGTTTTACCTGGGAAAAAGAATACGCCTGAAATAGCAAAAATTAGAGGAGTAAAAGCAGGTGAAACAATATTGTCTCCTCCTGGTCACAGTGCTTTTGATGGACCTGAAGGACTTTTAAACTTTGTAAAAGATTTACGAGAGCTTTCAGGTGGAAAACCAGTAGGATTTAAACTTTGCATTGGAAAAGCAGAAGAATTTGAAGCCATTTGCAAAGCCATGACAGCAACGAATATTTATCCTGATTTTATCGCTGTTGATGGCGCCGAAGGCGGAACAGGAGCGGCTCCGCTAGAATTTGCTAATTATGTCGGAATGCCATTATATGTCGGACTGGTACTTGCAGATGGATTATTGAAAAAACACGGACACCGCGAGAAATTGAAAATTATTGCTTCTGGAAAAGTGTTTAATGGATTTGGAATCCTTAAAGCAATTTCAATGGGCGCAGACCTTACGCAATCTGCACGAGCAATGATGCTATCTATTGGATGTATTCATGCACAGTTGTGTAATACAAATACATGTCCGGTTGGAATAGCAACTCAAAATAAGCATTTAATGAAAGGACTTGATCCAGAAGATAAAAGTACACGAGTAGCAAATTACCACAAAAATACAATTCACGCTTTCTTGGAATTAATGTCTGCAACAGGAGCAAAAAATCCAAATCAACTTTCTACAGATAACATTATGCGAATGGCAGAAGACGGAGATGCACAATGTATGACAGATATCATCCATAATTGGAAATATTTCAAAACGCATATTGGTGCTGCAAGCAAACCTAACGCAGTGATGAATTAATCATAAAAAAAATACAAATGACACCTGATAACGACAAAAAACTTTTCTTACTAGATGCCTTTGCATTAATCTATAGAGCATATTATGCTTTTATTAAAAACCCTAGAATTAATAGTCAGGGGCAAAATACGTCAGCAGCATTTGGATTTACCAATGCTATGCTAGATGTCATCCGAAGAGAAAAACCAACACATCTTGCTGTTGTATTTGATTCACCTGGATTAACAAAAAGGGCGGAAGAATTTCCAGATTACAAGGCGCACAGAGAAGCAATGCCAGAAGATATTAGCGCAATGATAGAGCCAATTAAAGCCATAGTCGAAGCGTTCGATATTCCAATTCTTATTAGTGCTGGTGATGAAGCGGACGATATTATTGGAACAATTGCAAAAAAAGCAGAGCAGTACGGGTTTGTTACATATATGATGACACCGGATAAAGATTTTGCACAACTCGTTTCTGAAAAAATCTTTATGTATCGCCCCGGAAGAAGTGGTAAACCTGCTGAGGTATGGGGTATTCCTGAAGTTTTGGAAAAGTTTGAGGTAGAAAGACCAGAGCAAGTCATTGATATTTTAGGTTTATGGGGAGATGCAGCAGATAACATTCCTGGAATTCCTGGAATTGGTGAAAAAACGTCAAAAAAGTTAATTAAACAATTTGGCTCAATTGAAGGATTGATTGAGGGAGTGGAGCAATTAAAAGGAAAACAAAAAGAAAATGTAATCAACTTTGCGCAGCAAGGATTAGATTCCAAACGTTTGGCGACAATTGATTTAAATGTAAGTGTTGATTTTGATGAAGAAAGCTTGGTTTTAGGAAAACCCAATGATGAGAAGATTAGAGCCATATTTACACAACTTGAGTTTAGAACACTTGCGAAAAGGGTTTTAGGAGAAGAGCTTATTATTCAACAAGGTCAAGCTTCCGAAGGGCAATTAGATTTGTTTGGGGGACCAGCAATAGAAACAAAAGCAGAGGAACAAAACATTACATCTTCTGTCAAAACAATAGCAGATACAAAACCAGATTATGATATTGTTGTATCTGATCAAAAGAGAAAAGAATTATTAGCACTGCTTCTAAAGCAAAAGTCAGTTTGTTTTGACACTGAAACAACAGGGGTAGATCCAATGACCGCAGAAATTGTAGGAATGTCTTTTACGTTTAAGACGGGCACAGGCTATTATGTAGTTTGTCCTGCAGAAGAAAGAGTTGCTGTTGTTGAAAGTTTTAAGCCCTTTTTTGAAAATGAATCTATTCAAAAAATTGCACACAATATAAAATACGATTTAAAGATTATCGAAAAATATAATGTTAAAGTTCTCGGGCCACTTTTTGATACTATGATTGCACACTATTTAATTACACCAGAAGGAAAACATGGAATGGATTACTTGTCTGAGCTGTATTTAAATTATAAACCAATTTCAATAGAAACGCTAATCGGGAAAAAAGGGAAAAATCAAGGAAATATGGAAGATCTTGATCCTGAAAAAATTGTCGACTACGCTTGCGAAGATTCTGACATTACATGGCAATTAAAAGAAATTTTTGAACCTGAAATAGAAAAAGAACATCTAAAGTCACTGTTTTACGACATTGAAATGCCTTTAGTCCGTGTTTTAAAAGACATGGAAGTTGAAGGAATAAATATGGATGTTCCTGCATTAGCTACTTTTTCAGAAGAACTAGGGTCAGATTTAATTCAACTCGAAAAAGAAATTAAAGAACTTGCAGGTGTTGAAGAATTTAATTTAGATTCTCCAAAACAATTGGGCGAAGTTCTTTTTGATAAGATGCAAATTGACCCAAAAGCTAAAAAAACGAAAACAGGTCAGTACAAAACATCAGAAGACGTACTTGCTAAATTAGAGCACAAGCATGAGATTATCCCTTTAATATTAAATTATCGATCGCTTAAAAAATTAAAGAGTACTTATGTTGATTCACTTCCAAAACTAGTAAACGAATCAACAGAAAGAATTCATACAAGTTACATGCAAACCGTTGCCGCGACAGGTCGGTTAAGTTCAAATAATCCAAACTTGCAGAACATTCCAATTCGAACCGAAAAAGGAAGAGAAATTAGAAAAACGTTTATCACTAGAAATGATGACTATACATTACTAGCTGCAGATTATTCGCAAATTGAATTACGAATTATTGCTGCGTTAAGCGAAGATCAAAACATGATTCAAGCTTTTAATGACCAATTAGATATTCATGCAGCAACAGCGGCAAAAGTTTTCCATGTTGAAAACATTGCAGAAGTTACAAGAGGCCAACGAAGTGCTGCAAAAGCAGTTAATTTCGGAATCATTTACGGGCAATCTGCTTTTGGATTAGCGCAAAATTTGGGAATTTCGCGAAAAGAAGCAAAAGGAATGATTGATAGTTATTTTGAGCAGTATTCGCGAATGAAAGAATTTATGAGCAACCAAGTTGATTTTGCTCGAGAACATGGTTACGTAGAAACCATAATGAAACGAAGAAGGTATTTAAAAGACATTCAATCAGGAAATGCAATTGTTCGTGGTTTTGCAGAAAGAAATGCAGTTAATGCACCAATTCAAGGGTCAGCAGCTGATGTGATTAAAATTGCAATGATCAATATTCATAAAGCCATGGAGGAAAAACAATTAAAATCAAAAATGCTTTTACAAGTACATGATGAACTTGTGTTTGACATTGAGAAAACGGAAAAAGAACAAATGGAGGAGTTAGTGAAAAAAGAGATGGAAGCAGCTGTTAATCTTGCAGTGCCATTAGACATTGATTATAAATTTGCTGACAATTGGTTAGCAGCTCATTAATTAGAATAGCGTTAAAACAAAAAAGGTTAGCATTATGTGCTAACCTTTTTTATTCGTTTGTTGGTGAAGTTTAGTGCACGTCTTCAGACATTTGCTCTTCAACCATAGCTTCTTCATCAATTGTTCCAGAGATAGTAAATCCATTTGCTTCAGCATAAACATATTGGAAATCTACCCAACGACTATCAACATCAAGATAATCATCATAAGCAACTAAATACTCATTATAAAGATCAATTTCTTCGTCTGTCCATTCTTCATCTGGTTTTGCCATTGCTTCAGATAAATCATAAACATAATCATTGATTAATGTTTCAACAGATGCAAACCATTCTAATGATAATTCATGAAATTCAGCACGCTTAGACCAGTTCTCACCTGTATATAAATCCAATGCTTTTCTTGCATCCGCAATCATAACAATTGTAGTATCTAAAACACGAACAATATCTTCTTGAGAAGCATCAATTTCATCCAGTGCTTCAACCTCTCTGAATTTAACATCAACTTCAACAACTTCAGCTAAAATTCCAGAAAAATACTCTTCTCCGTCTCTTGCTCCACCTTCCGAAAAACTTGCTACTGCAGCCTCAATATCATCTGATTCAGTTAACGCTTCATCCAAAGCATTTGTTAAACTTTCACCGCTAGAACCCATATCTCCACATTAGCCTAAGAAAAGGCCAGTAGCCAAAATTCCAAGATAAATTCTTTTCATAATCTTTAAAAATAGTTATTTGTATAGCACAAAGATGAATTCTTTTTTTGATTTAATTACTATTAAACCCAAAGAAATCTATACTTTATATAGATTAATGATTTAATTTTGACACTTTTAATGAAATATTACAACCACTATTTCGTCATTAAACCAACCAACAATATATTAGACAATTAATAGCGATTAAAAAGTAAAATGAGAGCAGTTCTTTTCCCCATTGTTTTATTGGCAATTTTAATTCTAATTGATATATATACCTTCTATGGGTTAAAATCAAGATGGAATGAGTACTCCAAATGGTTTAGAAAAACAGTAAGAATTTTTTTTATTTCACTTTCTACATTAACCGTAATATCTTTTCTAGTGCTTTTTATTTTAGGGAAAAACATGCCTTTTTGGCAAGTCAATTTCTTTTTTGGTTTTGTAGTTATTAACCTTATTGTCAAATTAATATTTGCCTTATTTTTATTCGTAGATGATTTTAGGAGGTTAGTTCTTTTCATTAAAAAGAAAATGACAAAACCTGAAGTAAATCAGCACAGCGATCAAGATGAGATCTCACGTTCTGATTTTATTTTAAAATCAGGAATTATAGCTGCTGCTGTTCCAGCAATTAGCCTTCCTGCTGGTATGGTAATAGGTCCTTATAATTATAGATTGCACCAACCAGAGGTTAAACTTCCCAATTTGCCCAAGTCTTTTGAAGGATTAAAAATTGTTCAGATTTCGGACGTTCATTCAGGTAGTTTTTACAATAAAGAGGCCGTCAACAAAGGGATAGATCTTTTATTGGCTCAAAAACCAGACGTTGTATTTTTTACAGGTGATTTAGTTAATGATTCTGCGGATGAAATGGACAATTATATTGATGTATTTTCACGAATTGATGCTCCAATGGGAGTATATTCAATTTTAGGAAATCATGATTATGGTGACTATAAACAATGGGAGAGCGAAGAAGCAAAAGAGCAGAATTTAGAAAAACTAAAAGAGGTGCATAAAAAACTTGGATGGAGGCTTTTACTAGATGAAAATGTGTATTTAGAAAAAGAAGATGATAAAATTGCGCTAATTGGAGTCGAAAATTGGGGAGCAGGATTTCATCAAATAGGTCGATTAGACTTAGCATATGAAGGATGTGATGCGCCAGTCAAATTATTACTCTCCCATGATCCAACCCATTGGGATGAGCAAGTCAAAAAAGAATATAAAGATATTGACATTACGTTTAGTGGTCATACGCATGGCGCCCAAATGGGAATTGAAACTGGAGGGTTTAAATGGAGTCCAATTAGTTTGAGGTATGAAAAATGGGCTGGATTATACCAAGAAAATAACCAATACCTTTACATCAATAGAGGGTATGGTTTTTTAGGATACCCTGGCCGAATTGGAATTTGGCCTGAAATTACAGTAATGACCCTAAAATCAGGACAAGTTTAATTCTTAAAATGCACGGAAGACTTCAAATACTACCCTTAATTATTCTGGGAATTCTTATCGGTTTAAATGGCTACGCTTATATAGGAATCACCGGGATTTCTCATCAAATTAGCCCATCCAGTTTAATGGGAATCAAAATCATCTTTTTTAGCTTATTTGCGATTGCAATAGTTTCTGTTTTTGTAGTTTTTTTCGGAGGAAATCGTTTATCAAAATCCCTTAGAAATTTCTTCTTTGCAGGTGTTTTTATGAGTTTAACGTCAGCGCTCATCTTTGATGTTTTTGTGCTTTTTGATGATTTCGTAAGAAGCTTACTTTGGATAGTTGGATTTGGTGATTTTACCAGATCAATTTATATAATTTCAACTGGTTTTGTCATCTCAATATTACCCACATTATTATTTTCTTTAGGGATGGTTATAGGCCCTTACCGTTATAAAGTAAGGAAAACAACCATTCAACTTGATAACTTACCGACTGCATTTGATCAATTAAAAATTGTTCAAATTTCAGATGTTCATTCTGGAAGTTTTTACAATAAAAAAGCGGTCGAAAAGGGAATTAATATGATCTTAGATCAAGAAGCAGACATTATTTTTTTTACAGGCGATTTAGTCAATGATGATGCCACAGAAATGTATCCATATAAATCACTTTTTTCAAGATTAAGAGCTCCTTTAGGAGTGTTTTCTATTCTTGGAAATCATGATTATGGAGATTATGTTCAGTGGCCTAGCCAAGATGCAAAATTGAATAATCTCAATAGATTAAAAGAAATTCATGGAGAAATGGGATGGAGGCTTTTGCTAAACGAACATGTTTATATTGAAAGGCATGCAGAGCGAATTGGCCTCATAGGAGTTGAAAACTGGGGAAAAGGATTTCATCAATTTGGTGATCTCGAAAAAGCCTATTCAGGTTGTGATGCACCAGTTAAACTACTACTCTCTCATGACCCTACCCATTGGGATGAACAAGTAACAAAAGATTATAAAGACATAGATATAACCTTTAGTGGTCATACGCATGGAGCTCAAATGGGATTTGAAATAGGCAAATACAAATGGAGTCCCATTACCTTAAGGTATAAAAAATGGGCTGGATTATATCAGTTAGAAAAACAGTATATGTACATTAACAGAGGATTTGGTTTTTTAGGATATCCGGGAAGATTAGGGATTTGGCCCGAAATATCTGTAATTACATTGAGTAAAAGTCAATAGCTTAACTACATGAAAGAAGTAATAGAAGGATTTTACCAGGCATTTCATGATAAGGATTCTGAAAAGATGATTTCGTTTTATCATGAAGAGATTATTTTTTCAGATCCTGCATTTGGAACATTACAAGGAGAGCGCGCAAAAAACATGTGGAAAATGTTACTAGAAGCAGGCAAAGATCTTAAGGTTAATTATTCTAATGTTTCATTTGATCAAAATATAGGGAAAGCGAATTGGGAGGCACACTATACATTTTCCAAGACAAATCGAAAAATACACAATAAAATAACAGCTCACTTCAAATTTAAAGAAGGTAAAATAATTGAACATATTGACGATTTTAATCTCAGAAAATGGGCGCAACAAGCATTAGGTTTAAAGGGAGCCATTTTAGGAGGAACGAAGTTTTTTAGATCAAAATTGCAAAATCAAACAAACCGTATGTTAGATAAATTTGAAGAGAAAATAAAAAATCAATGACAAATTTGCAAGATAAGATTAGTGATTTTTGGGATTGGTTTGTCCTCAATAAATCAATTTTAGAAGAAATAATGCAATCGGAAAGTCATTCGAAAACTGAAACCATTGTTCAACAAATTGACCACCATATTCTAGGAATGGGTAAATTGAAATGGGAAATTTCTAACCCAAGGAAAGATCGTTTTAACTTAATCATTTCACCAAATAGTAATCGCGAACTATTTCAAATAACACAAGACATTGTTGAGCAGAGCCCATATTTTGAGGAGTGGACTTTTTTTAATGCGATTCCAGCAAAAGGAGCGTTCAATATTCAATTGTATGATAATAATATGGACCTTCAATTTGTAGATGCTGAAAATTGGCAAGTGGCTATTTTTCCAGAAGGTCAAAATAAAGTAGAATTAATTGTCCTATCAGAAAATATTGACCATCTAGATGAAGAAACACAGTGGGTTGCAGTCGATTTGGTCATTACTTCAATACTGGGTGAGGCTAAAAAGATTGAAAAAATAAATACCCTTGAAGTAACTCCCGTGTTTGATCTAAAGCAAGAAAAAGCAAGTTTTACAATTACAGAATTGGAAGAAAGACTGCAATAATTTTTTCGAATTAATCAAGGTAAAATTTCTTTCTTTTTGTCGATTTTATTTTACCCGCTCAATATATCTTAAAACGTTTTATGATAGGTGTTTAAGTGACCTTGTTAATGTTAAGTTAACATTGCTTAACAGTTTGGTGATATACTTATAACAAAGCCCTAACTTCTCTTGAGGATTTCTCCCTGATATTTGCATCAAAAATTCTTAATTAAATGAAAATAATGAAAAGAAAATTAACCTTAGTTGTTGCTATCGTCGTGGGTAGCTTAATGACGACATTAACTTCTTGTAAAAAAGAAGGTTGTACTGATGCTACAGCAAACAATTTTGATGCTGAAGCTAACGAAGATGATGGATCTTGTACATTTGATCCAATTGATGAATCAGTTGTAATGATTTCTGAAAACATTACTGCAAACACGACTTGGGAAACTGGTAATGTTTATATCTTAACTGATCGTATTGCTGTTACGGCTGGAGCTGTTTTAACAATCGAACCAGGAGTTATTGTTAAGGGTGAGGCAGGAACTGGAGCAAATGCAACAGCTTTAATTATTGCAAGAGATGCACAAATTATGGCACAAGGAACAGCAACTCAACCAATTATTTTCACATCTATTGCTGATGAAATTGAACCAGGACAAATTGCTTCTCCAAATTTACCAACTGATTTAGATGGTTTATGGGGAGGATTAATCGTTCTTGGAAACGCAGAAATTTCTGCTGATGCAGCTTCAATTCAAATTGAAGGAATTCCAGTATCTGATGCTAATGGACTTTATGGAGGTTCTAACAATGCAGATAACTCAGGAGTTATTCAATATATCTCTATCCGTCATGGTGGAGCTAACATTGGAGAAGGAAATGAGATTAACGGATTAACATTAGGTGGTGTTGGTTCTGGAACTACAATTGACCACATTGAGATTATTGCTAACCAAGATGACGGAATTGAGTGGTTTGGAGGAACTGTTAACGTATCTGATGCAATTGTTTGGAACGCTGGTGATGATGCAATTGACACCGACCAATCTTGGGGTGGAACTTTAGATAACTTTATCGTAATCAATGCTGGAGATGAATGTTTCGAGTTAGATGGTCCTGAAGGAACAATCGAAGCTGCTCACACAATTACAAACGGATCTGTTTGGGCTGGTGGGGCTGATGGATTAGTTGACAATGATGCTAACTCTTACGTTATGATGTCTAATGTTTATTTCTTTGGACTTTCAAGCGGGCAAGATTTTGATCAAACCCCAACTGATTTCATGTCTACTTTCACAAACTTAGAAGCAACAATTCCTGACGGAGAAGCTGTTACTGATTATTTCTTAGATGGTTCAGATGCTGGTGTTACTGCTGTTGCAGCAGGAGCAAATACGGTAGGTGTTACTGTTGCTGAGTTCAATACTTGGTCTTGGGCTTCTATTGATGGTGCTTTAACTGACTTCTAATTAGAAAGAACAAAAAACAAAAACAACATGAAAAATAACTTAAACGCTATCATTACCCTACTTGTAGTTTTACTAAGTTTCAATGCCTTTTCTCAAGAAAAAGGTTTCATTCGTGGAACAGTTATAGACGATAAGTCTGGACTTACAATGATCGGAGCTAGAGTAACTGTTGAAAAGCCTGGAGTTGAAGGAATAATAGCAGGAGGAAAAACAGACTTTGATGGAAAATTTAGTATTGAAGTTTTGCCTGATACATATTCAATTAAGATTACTTCAATTTCATTTGAAACAATCTTAATCAACGATATTATTGTAACCGCAGGAAAAACAAATATCATTGATGATATCTTTATGAAAGAAGCTTCAAATGAGCTTGGGCCAGTGATCGTTACGCGACAAGCGATCAGAAATACTGAGAATGCAATGCTCAAAATGAAGGGTTCTTCGGTTAATGTAATTGACGGTATCTCTGCTTCAAGTATTCGGAAAATTGGTGATTCTGATGCTGCTGGAGCAATTAAACGTGTTCCTGGTGTATCACTTGCCGGTGGTAAATACGTTTTCATTAGAGGATTAGGGGATCGTTACAATAAAACCCTTTTGAATGGGGTAGATATCCCAGGATTAGATCCAGATAGAAATACAATTCAAATGGACATCTTTCCAACAAACATCTTAGATAACATTATTGTTAATAAATCATTTGTTGCAGAACTTCCAGCAGATTTTACTGGAGGAATTGTTGATGTTGCATTAAAAAGTTTCCCTGAAGAGAAAACAAGAAGTATCTCAGTAAGTACAGGTTATAACCCAAATTTTCATTTTAATAAGAATTACCTGACTTACGACGGAGGAAAACTTGATGCGCTAGGATTTGATGATGGAACAAGAGAGATTCCAGCAACACAAAACATTCCATTTTTTGCGCAAGCAATTGCGGGAGGAGAAGCACAAGATCGTTACCAAGAAGTATTAAGCGCTTTTAATCCAAAATTAGCCGCCTATCAACAAAGAAGTCTAATTGATGCCGGGTTTTCAACTTCTTTTGGAAATCAATTCAAAAAAGAAAAAGTTACAATCGGTTACAATGTTATTGCATCTTACAAAAATTCAACTGAATACTATCAAGATGTTGAGTATGGCCGTTATGGTCGTTCTGGAAGCTCTGATGTGACAGCATTAGAAACAAGAGAACTTCAAACAGGAAGTTTCGGTGTGAATAATGTTTTGTTGACAGGAATGGCTGGTTTTGCAATTAAGACAGAAAAATCAAAATATACACTAAACTTAGTACACCTCCAAAATGGTGAATCAAAAGCAGGTATTTTTGATTATTTTAATTCTGACCAAGGTGCAGTATTTAATGGATTTCAGCACAATTTAGAGTATAGCCAGCGTGCATTGACAAATTTATTATTAAGTGGTAAGCACAAACTTCACGATAAGAAATGGGAGTTTGAATGGAAAGTTGCACCATCACTTTCGTCAATTAAAGATCCAGATATTCGATTTACACGATATGAAATAAGAACAGATACCTTAATTATCGGAACCGAAGCAGGTTTTCCTGAAAGGATCTGGAGAGATTTAAATGAAAAAAATCTAGCAACAAAAGCTGGAGCAATTAAAGAATTTAAACTCTTAGAAAGAAAAGCTTTAGTTAAATTCGGAGGGGGATATACATACAAACAAAGAGATTTCATCATTAGAAATTTCGCGTTGAATGTTAGAAACATCAACCTAACAGGTGATCCAGATGAATTATTTGCACCAGAAAACATTTGGCCAGTAAATGGAGACTTTTCTACTGGAACAACATATGAAACATCATTCTTACCATCTAACCCTAACCGTTATAACTCAAATGTAAATAACGTAGCAGGTTATATCGCGACTGAATTTAGTCCTTGGAGAAGAATAAAAACCATTTTAGGAGTTCGTATAGAAAATTATACACAACGTTATACAGGGCAAGATCAACTCGGAACAAACATATTTGACAATGAAATTGTTTTAGATGATCTTGGTTTATTCCCTTCGTTAAATGTTGTTTATGAAGTAACAGAAAGACAAAATTTAAGATTTTCTTACGGAAAAACAACCGCAAGACCATCATTCAAAGAGCTTTCTTTTGCTGAAATTTATGATCCAATTACTGGTCGTACTTTTATTGGAGGACTATTCAGAGATGAAGATGTAAACTCAGGTACAGTATTTTGGGATGGACAATTGGAAAGCACAACAATTCACAATTTTGACTTGCGTTGGGAAATATTTCCAGCACCCGGACAAACAGTTTCAATTAGTGCGTTCTATAAAAACTTTATTAATCCAATTGAAATTGTTCAATTTTCGGCACAAGCGGGATCTTTCCAACCAAGAAACGTTGGAGATGGAGAAGTACTTGGAGCAGAGTTTGAATTGAGACAAAACTTAAAATTCTTAGGCGAAAAATGGGAAAATTTCAGTGCTAACTTAAATATAACTGCAACGCAATCAAGAATTCTTTTCAGTGTAACTGAAAAAGAAAGTAGAGTTGCAAATGCAAGAGCAGGAGAAATAATAGGTGATTATAGAAATTTAGCTGGTCAAGCTCCATATTTAATTAATGCTGGTTTAGCATATAATGGAGGGACAGAAAAATTCTTAAAAGGGTTCCAAATTGGAGCGTATTATAACGTTCAAGGACAAACACTACAGTTTGTTGGAATTGTAGATCGCCCAGATATTTATACAGTCCCATTCCACAGTTTAAATATTACTGGATCTAAAACATTCGGAAAAGAAGATAAATTTTTAGTTGGGTTAAAAATTAAAAACTTGCTAAACGATAAGCAAGAAGCAGTTTTTAGATCATTCGGAGCAGAAGATCAATTCTTCTCAAGATTAAACCCAGGAACAACAATAAGCGCTCGATTCAGAATTAATTTCTAATCGAAGGCGAATAAATTTTAAAAGCCATCTGCCTTGAGGTAGGTGGCTTTTTCTTTTAAACCTGAGTTCGATTCTAAAATAGTACAATTTGATTCGAGTTTTCTTCTTGAA
>CAYPZN010000002.1:0-132251 GCA_964415335.1 uncultured Crocinitomix sp. | reverse complement strand
GAGTAATAAAGTTACAACAGTTTTTATTAATTGGATTCAGTGTTTCCCGCAAATGGGAGGCTTTTTTTTAAAAAAATTTCATTGCGGAATTGATGTATATTATAGGGTAAGGAATGAATATTGGAGCAAATTTGCTCAATATTCTGGTTATTTTCTTTTAAAATTTTTATTAGTTTCTCTGGGTCGGTGGATGTTTCAACAACTGCGTCTAATTTGATTTTTCCAGCACGAAAAACATCTTCGACTAATTGGTCTTTTTTGGATAGCATCATTAATTTAATGTTTGGTAAAAGTCGGCGAATACTTAGAATCATTATTTTTTCAAAACGTGAATTCATCTGAAAAATAAACCAGTCTGTTTGTTGAATAAGTTCAATTACTGTTTGGTCTTCGTAGTTATCTCCAGCGTACAATACCTTAAATTCTTTCTTATCTTCTAAAAAGAGTGATAAACCTTTGCATAAAATTTGGTTTTTAATTAGAAGAACAATGTTGATTTTTTCTCGCATCACTTATTTTATTTGATCGCTATTTTTTTAATAAATAGCGGATGATATGTACAATAAAAGACCACAATTCAATAAACTGTTTTATAAGTTTCATTGGTCTATTATAGTAGGGTTAATAGTTGAAGCAAACATATAAAGTGATTCTGAAGGAAGCAACTATAAATATGTTGCAAAATCAACAAACCAGTATTTTGACTTATTTTTAATAAAAAATGAATCCTATTAAAAACGTATTTTGTTTGAAATTTAACATAAAAAATTTTTAGGCAGTAGAGGGAATTTCACGTTTTTATTTAAAATGAAACACTAAATCAATTTTTAGGCAGTGGAATACTGCTTTTTTTAGCTTAAAAATTAATTCGGCTATTTTATACAATAGAATTTAGGGTTTTGATCAAAAGAGTGTTTTGATTAATTATTTATTATCCTCCTTTTTCAAGGATAAACCGGAATTTTCAACAAGATCAATATAACCGTTTACCAAACGTTGGTATTCTTGTTGCAATTTTTCGTGTGCTATTATTTCAATATCAAGGTTCTCTTTGAGTTTATTAATCGTTTCTTGTTCTGATTTTCTTTTGTCACTCAAGGTGGAAACTTCATTAAACATTTCTGTAAACAAATTATAATCTCGTTGCGAAATATTACTCTGATTTAGTATTGAGATTAAAACATCCGTTTTTTTCGAAAATTCGGTTTCTTCTAAATTAAGGTTGTCATTGGAATAATCCGAACGAAAGCTTTTATTGCCAAAAAAAAGATTTAAGTCTAACTCATACTTCAGTGCAAATTTAATCACATTTGCAGGTGAGATATTGTTATCACCATTGATCACTTGATTGATGACATTCCTATTCCCAAATAAATCATAACTTATTCCGCTATGTGAATTAGGTAAAACTTTGTTCTTCTTATTTTCTTCAAGAATCAAATCTACCTCTTGTAAAAAACGTTGGTTTATAATATCTCTTTTATCATCCATTTCCATAGGTTAATTTACAGGAAGAATATTCAAATATAATCAATTCATTAAAGGTTTATTCAATTAATTCTCCTTTGACTTAAACTTAAATATGCTAATTCATAAAAAATATTGATCTTAAATAACTGTTAATCAATAAATAAAATAAAGTTTAACAAACAAATATGAACTTTATCAAAGGTTTAGTTCAAATACGGAATAGTATATCTAATTTTGTATTTACAAACATTTATCCTACTCAAATGAATAACAACAATTCTAATTTCGATTATGTAATCGACCATGAAAAAATTCTTTTTTTGAAAAATAAACTTAGAAAATATAAAAAATCTAAATCAGTAATTAGCCGTTTAGAGGAGCTAACGGATCTATCTCGACCAACTATTTATAAGTACTTCACATGTAAAAAGGTTCGATTTTCCAGTGCTTTGAAAATATATGATGCATCATTGGAATTAATTCATGACATGGAAGAGGAAGATAAATTGAGGGCTGAACGGACCGAAAAATTCATTTCTAGTCAAAGTACAATATAAGTAATGAGACATGAAAGTAATCTTTAAAGAGGATGACGAGACATTTGACTTTTTGCGGCAAGAAATCCAAAAAATGATTTCTTCTGCAATGAACAATATTTTGATTAAACTAGAGAATAAAGATGAGCCTGTTCAAGAACAGTGGTGTGACTCTAAACGTGCCCAAGAAATATTGAATTGCAAAAAAACAAAGCTTCAGCAGCTTCGTGACCATTCCCCAGATAATGGAATCATTTTAACGCGTCACGGACGCAGTTATGAATACTATGTACCGAGTCTTCTTGAATTTAAGCAGCGGCACATTATAAAATAATCAAACCTACATAATCAACTGTAATAATGATAGTTATAAACTACAACAGGGCTTTCCATGCCCTAAAAGTCCACATTGAAGCCTATAATAATACAGTGGAAGGCCTCTCTGAAAAGATCAGGCAGGGAACTGCTTCAACTGCTAAAGATATTATCCGTATTTATGGTTTGTTTACACTAAAACTAAAAAGTGAAAAGGATTTTGATGTGGCGAAGTTACCCATGCTTCGCACTAATAACGTACAACTAGCGAAGCTCGGTAATACAAGTCCAAGAACGATACAACGGCACATAAAGCGTTTAATTAAGGCTGGAATTATTACTCAAAAAGTATGGCATGGCTCTAATTCGAGTTATGAATTAGGCATCAATACTTCGATCTTGTTAATAACGCGTTCAAAACCAAAAAAAGAGATCGAACAGGAGTTAAAATCTTCGCTTAAAGCAAGTCACGAGAATGACCTATCCATCATGGACGCGGAAGAACATAAGACAAATTGTCCTCATACAGAATCAGGTTACAATAGTTACACTTCTACTAATTTATTAATAGGGGTTGAAAACTCTAGCAACGAAGAAAGGTGTGAGCCTTCGCTCACTAGTTATGATGATTCGGGACACAACATTTCGGGTCACACTCTTTCGAGACACACGGGCGAAAAAGCCCTAAAAAAAATGCAAGGGGCGGGGGAAAAAGTGCAGCACGTCAAATCGGATCAAAAAGACCGAGAGTTAACAGCCTTGGAGGTTGATCCTGCGCGTGCTGCATCCCTTTCCCTTTACGCCTCGCTGCTTTGGCGGGCAGCCAAAACGTTGCTTTACAGGGATGTTTTTCTAACGGAGCGACAGGAGGAAATAGCGTTAAAAATGCTCAAAAAATGGTACGAGCCTGTTTCAAGTAGAGCGCTTTCAAATGTGCATCAGGTTTATATCGAACGGATTGGTCTTGTTCGAAAGTACATTGAAAAATCTCCAGAAACACGATTTGTGCAATTGCCTTATGCTTATTTTGATCCAGAAAATTTGTCGGGTTTTGCGGGTACAAAAAAATGGTGGGAAGCGCACCGTATACAACAAATTGAGGTGAAGAAAAAATTGATTTTACACGCTCAGATCAGGCGGTATATAAACAATGAAAAGCGAGAAGAAAGCAAGAAAAAAGAGCCATTAGCGCTCTACCTCTCCTGTGAACAGCGGGTTGGTAAACTTGGTGATCCAACTTTACTCGAAGCATTCCATGCGGCTGTTCTTTCTCCTACAACCAATCAGGCATTGTATGCCATTTAACAAGAAAAATCAATGAAAAATCAAGGATTAAAAGCTAAGCTGAAATCAGTAGTAGCTAACATTTCGGTTGACATTTTTGGAATCGAAAAAAAAGTACATGGAAATGTTACTGGGTATTTGCAAATTGAAGCAGAGAAGCATGGTGTCTTACTAAAAGACCTGGCAGTTGGACTGCTTAAACACCAAGGTGAAGTGCATTGTTTTTTGCGCTTTCAGGATGGCAATTTTGAACAAATCGGGAAGGAAGAACTCATTGGGTTTTTTGTGGGTAAAAGCAATTTATCTGCTTTTGTGGATTCGGTTAAAATTGAAAAACGTGTCTTGGATTACATGGAAAAATTAGCCATTGAACTGAATACGTCTATTCGGCTATTGAATCTTAAAATCCGTAGTCATCAAAACAGCGCAATTTTGGATGCATACAATGGTAAGGTTTTCTTGCGCTCTATTCCAATTAAAGAACTCATTAATCACTTTACAAAATGAATTTAGAAAAAGCACCTCAAAGTGGTTGGAAAATAGGGCGAAACTCTTTTTCCAAGATGATCTGTTGGTTTAGAGATGGAAATATCCGAACCATGTTTTCAATTGATTGGAAACATAAGTTTTCTAAGAGCAGGGATCGAAATATCGGCTTAAATCGCTTTGATAAAAAAATCAAAGAGTACGGAACAAAAGCGCAAACAATCGAAGTCTATGATAAGGAATCGGGTAAGCGGATCGGCAAATTCATTCAAGGAAAAAAAATAGAATAAACAACGTTTATGCGAAAATTCATCTTAAACGAAGCTTTTGGAATTCTAGCACTTGCTTTACTTTTAATTCCACAAATAGCGCATACGGTTTATATTTTTGAGCGCAATAGTCATTATGCTCATGCATGGTTTTCCTGGTGTTATGCCGTTGGGGTCGATCTTGCTATTTTAATCTTTACGGTCAAGGGATGGATTAAAACGGCAGTTGCTTATTTCATTGGTACACTGGCGCATAATCTTGTGTATCAATTTGCGCCTAATAGCACGCTTAGTGCCTTGCTAATTTGCTTGATGCTATCGGCAACTATCTTTTCGTTTAGCCATCTTTTTTTCGAACATAAAAAAGCGGATCAGCGCAAACCTAGCGTAATCGAGCCGCAATTAACCGCAAACCAGAAGCGAATGCTTGCAGCGTCTAAAGCAGGTATTCGCTTTGAAGCACAGCCCTACAGATGTCCTTGTTGTGGTGAGGCATTTTCGTCAACGAAAAAGCTTAACGGTCATATTTCAGGGCACAAACAAAAAGGAGAATGGCTACCGGAAGAATATGCTGACTGGGAACGAGGAAACGAGCAGCGTGCTGCATTGCTTAATCAATAAAAATAAATCGCTAAAATACAATCATGAGGAAATTAAAAACCACTAAATATCTAATGATAATTCTCTTATATGTCTTTATTGCAATAATACCTTTAATGATAATTCTTGAAGTAGTCTACGATTATTTTATGAGTTATTTCAAAAAAGTAAGACGCAATACTACCTTGTTGTTATGGATCGCAAAATAGACCAGAAGATAATTGGCGCATTGGCTGAAGACAAAGAGCTTCGCCCTTATTTTATACGTTATTTAAAGGCTTCTTTTGAAATGCCAAAAGCCATCATTGCATTAATCGGCCCTATCACCACGAATATGAAGGCGCTCGAAAATTTGTATGAATATCAAAGAGCAATGGAAACGCTCAAAAAGCAATTGGAAAAGTACGGTTTTTTAGGTGATCAAAAAAGGCAAATTGTCGGACTTGTGAGTGAGTATTTAATGGCGGAATTGGGGGAGAAAGAAATTAGAAAAAGAACGCCTGAATTATTGATCTTAGAAGAGAGTCGGAAGAACTAATCTCTTTTAAGGAAGGGGAAAATCATTCTAGTAAACTTTTCCATTTTTTTCTCTCACCTCTCTTAGAACCACTGAGATAAAAGCAATAATGCTACTTTTTGATTCCACAATACTAAAAATGTGGTGGATTATCTCCCTCTTTAAGGAGCTTAATTTCAACCCTCCTTTATAAGAAACTTAAAAGAGATTCACAAGATAATGACCGTCGAGATCACATTAAACAACCGAAAAAAGGGAATTGAACTCCTTTTTAGCGAAGTACTTGCTAAAAGGGAACATTATCGTTTAAGTGAACTTGGGTTTAAACAATCATTTCAAAACAAACAAAAATGGTATGCACCTGATCATCCTGCTTATAGTAATTATGCAACTTCCTTAAAGGAAGCTCTTTTAAAAAGCAATCCTTTAATAGAAGTTGCAATGCGACCTTCATTTGAGCCGACGGATGAAAACATTAGTCACAATCGGTTTAGTTATGTAACGATCTTCCTTAAGGGAAGAGAAGAGAGTTTTGTTCTTTTTGATTCCTATAAGAAGGTTGCTACGGATATTGCAACAACTTTTGGGAAGAAACAATATGGAACTTCCTTTAAAGAGGTCGCTGTATATCCGCGTAACTATAAGCGAAAAGCACGTGAGCTTCTTAAAGAGGGGCGAGTTATCACATCTGCTAAAAAGAAGTTGCACAATAACGCTTTAGAGGAAGTAAAATCGACTGATAAATACACAGATGAAAATGGAGATTATACGGAAGAGTCTGCTGGAGAACGGTATCAGGAAATAAAGATTCCTTTTCCTAAAGAGATCGAAATGGAGGCGGCAATTAAAACCGTTTTAGCAGAAGATGATTTATACCGTATTGGCATTTCATTTTCACGAAATTTTGGCACGCCTTATAGCGCCACTATTCCTATAACTCAAACGGGAATAACATACTCTGACAAGTTAAGTGCAATTAAGGCTGGTCTACTTACTTTAATCGAATGGTTTCAACGCGGACTTGAACTCAAACAAGTAAGTGAAGAGACTAAAGAATTTACGTTCAAAGCGATTGGTTTTGCAAAAAAATTCTTTCAACGAGAATACACGATTTCTATACAAGATGATACAGTTCCATTGGAAAAAGCGCAATCAGATCGGTACGCAAATGAAAATGGTGTTTACACAAAGAAGTTGGCGGGAGAACGGTACATAGAAATTGAGATTCCTTTCCCTAAATCAATAAAATATCGAGCAGCGATTAAGACTGCTTTAGGAGAAGATCGTTTATACCGCTCTGCTTATGATGTATCAAAAGATTTTGGAGATCATCGTGGACAGTCAAACCCAGTAACCCAAAAAGGACAAACATATAGCAGTTGGCCGAATGCAATTAAAGCTGCGCTCGTTGATTTAATTGAATGGTTAAAGCATGAACTCAATGGAACTGACGAAAAAACACAAACATTTACGCTAAAGGCAATTGATTTTGCAAAAGATTTTTTTGAAAAGGAGTATAGTCTCTTTTTGGCAGAGCAATACATCATTGGTTTTGGAGCTGTTCCTTATCAAGCATCCTTTCATATTGAAAAGGATAATTCGGGCTTCTATTTTGGGGTGCTACACGGTAAAAATTTTGGCAATCAATTAAACGTTGATTTTCCAGCAAAAGATAATCCCGAACGCTTTGATTCAAAAGCAAAAGCAATGAATGAAGCATTGCTGACCATTCTATTTCAAATTACCGTTTGGATGGATCGAGCGGATTCTCAACTGGACGACGAGCAGCAAAAAAAAGCGCATTTAATTGCTGCGATTCATAAAATAAAAGCATTTGCACAGGCACAGAAATTAAAGATTGATTTTTCAGAATACGCTCCTGAAGAAAAGAACGAAAGTAGTGTTGAATCAAAAGAAAAGACTCAAAAAGAAATTTCATTTCCCTTGTTTGTTAAACCCAATGAGATTCCCAATCAAAAATGGAAGTCGTGCAACGACAAAAACACCAAAGGAGAGACTATTTCCTACCATTGTGTAAATGTTTCGATACTTGGGAACGGTTATCAAGGATGGAATTATAATCCTTTTTACGCCCTTCAAATTTTATTAAATCGCGTAGGATCGCTTAGCGCCTTCATCAAACTACTGGAGAAAGAAACAAAGGAAGATTGGAGTTGGCTTAAGGATGATTTAGGGGCAGAACTAGACCTTTACACGGGAAAATCGCGCAGAGAATCCTATTATATTTCTATTTACGCAAAGATCAGCGATCTTTTAGATGACCTTACAGCAACGAATTTTTCGCAAGTTAGAAACCTCTTGGAAGAATTTCTACCCGATTCCATTAATGGTGAAACGGTCATTTCGTTGATCTCCAATTTGGAGATTGAATCTCCATCTAACGATCAGGATAGAACAGTTGATCCTCCTTCAAGGGGCAAGGAAATGACTTTAACGGAATTTGTTCGACTCGGAGAAATGGGATTTGATGGATATGCAGGACAAACAGCACCTGAAATAAAAGCATCTAAAAAAGTATTGAACAGAGCGATTAAGTTAGGCTATGTTCAAAGAACAACACCTACCTCTGGAAAAGAAACCAAGTTTGAGTCTACCAAAGAAGCTTTGGATTTGCATCCAAGTGTTATTTTTAGAAATGTCTACAACAATGTTCCCATTGGAACAGTTGCTCCTAGAAAAAAACCATGGCGACTGACTCCTCCTGAATATAAAATTCAGGAGGCACTTAAAAAAAGAGGTGATACCTCCTTTTTAGATGTTCAAGATGAGATCGATCATAAAGAGATCGTCGCTAAAGCGATCAACGACGGTCGTGAGGTTCCTGAAAAAGTATTGGACTACTACCCCGACTTGAAGCAAACTGCTTCTCCTAAAGAAAAAGAAGGCTTGTCTTCTGATATAGTTGTCGCGGATTTGCACGATAAGTATGCTAAGGGAGAACGTCCGACGAAAGGGTACATTGAAAAACTAGGTAAGCGACTGGGAATTAAATATCGTGGACTACTGTGGGAAGCAGCAGAACTGAGTTGGTTATTATGGTATAAACAAATCTATAACAACGGTTTTTCCTTTGAAATGCGCCTAGATCAAATGATCCATTTTTGGAACGACCTGCAGCCGACTTATGCTTATTCGGATAGTTCTAAAGAAATCTATAAGCAATATTCAACACCTTGTCCGATTGGGGCAATTGTTTCTGAATACACGAAAATGCCACGCGCTCAGCGCGTTTTTGAACCGAGTGCTGGTAACGGACTTTTGGTGCTAGGAGCAAATCCTAAAAACACGCACGTCAACGAAATTGACCAGACGCGTCTGGATTCACTAAAATTTCAAGGGTTTCACAAAATAACGCAGCACAATGCAGCACAACCATTCCCAGATGAGATGACTAAAAAGTATGACGTTGTTGTTACCAATCCTCCTTTTGCTAGATGGGAAGAAGACAAATTTGATAAAGACCTTATTGCACGCAAATACTTCAACAATCAAATCGGCATCGCAAAACATATACGCTTAGAACATTTAATGTGCGGACTCGCACTTCATACCCTAAAAGATGATGGCAGGGCAGCTCTAATTATCATGGGGCATATTTATTTCGGACACGACGGACTTTTGGCGAAATACAGACCCTTTTTTAATTGGCTGTTCCGCCATTATTATGTGGATGATATCATCAACATGAACAGCTTCAAACTTTACAATAAGCAAGGAGCAATTGAACGAACCATGCTCATTTTGATTCGTGGACGAAAATCTGAACCTCATGGTGTTGCGCCAACAAAAAAACAAGCACCTCATTTATACGATATGGTCAGCAGTTTTACCGAATTGTGGAAACGCGTATCAAGCCATATCGACTACAACCTAAATACAGTTATCAACCAATTAAACATAGCACTCAAAAAATGATTTTTTACAATTGCCAACTCATGCAAAGTGAAAACCACTTGTGTCTATATCTGGTCAGTAATCCTGTTCCGTTTGAACGATTTGAAGACCATGAGGCAGCCATCCAACTCAAAATTCATGAGTTAGTAGAACAAGCCATCAAAGAGGGGGAATCTCCCATTTTACTGATTGAAGAGTATCTTAATCGCCCATATTTCGGTGGTGACAACGTAGATGAAATTGCAGCCTATATCTATAATTCGGATTTAATGCTTCATGCTATGCATGAATTAAGAGATGCATGGATGGAAATGGATCTTTCACTACCAGAAGTTTCACTCAAACATGGAGGTACTACAAAAGCACAAGCACTCCAAGTCTATCAAGAAATCACGCTGCGCAGCTATTTAGAAACTCTCGCAAAAATATTGGATTAATGGCTACGAATTATCTAACACATAAGGTGCTTGGATTTTCGGTTTTTGGCGGAAAACGTGGGAAGATAAACCTGCTTTGGCAAGCGCATATTAGAGGGGTTGGAATGCGAACGATTTATCAAAACAGTAAAGGACGCTTTGTGACGATCAAGAATAAGCGGTACTTCTTTAAACAAGAACATGGTGTTTATAATGCCATGCTTTACAGCGAATTTAAAAAAGGGCAATAATGGCAGAAGAAATTGAAATAGAAGAAAGTGAATTCTCACAATCAACAGAAAAGATTGAAGCACTTGCTACAGAGGAAACTCCACTTGTGGAATATGTTCCAAAATCAAAAGCTCCTTTTCGCCTCAACACACTCATTCCTAGAAATATGGCTTTTGAGGTTCAAAAGTCACTAAATGCTGTTGTCAAAAAGCACGGTAACATTGATCATTACGTCCGTAATGGACTAAAATATAAAACAGTCGAAGGGCTTTGGAAAGCACTTGGCGCAGAACAAGTGGACTCAATTGGAATGTATCTTTCCCAGTTTGAGCGGAATCAAGGAATTATTATTGCCGATCAAACGGGAATTGGAAAAGGAAGACAAGCAGCAGCAGTCATTCGCCATGCTATTATCAATGATTATTTGCCTGTGTTTTTTACACGGAGTGCAAATCTTTTCTCGGACATCTACCGCGATTTAAAAGCAATTGACTATTCAGAAATACGGCCATTTATTTTAAATACAAATAATGATTCTAAAATAAAAGATGAAGACGGAAATATTATTTTCTCACCACTTTCTTCTTCAACTCAACGGGATTTACTCGTAAACACACGTAGCGTGCCTACGGATAGTTTGGAATCGATTGAATGGCACAAGAAGAACAACCAACGGTTGCCTGATCCTGAAAAGCAACCTACTGTTGAAATATCAGATACCATTGATTATTTACCAAGTGAATACAATTGTGTATTTGCAACCTATTCGCAAATACAAGCTGCGGCAGTCTATAAACGCCTATGGCTATCCAAAGTCATTGAAGCAGGTGTTGAAGGAAGTTTGCGATACAAAAAAGTTGTTTTTGTGGTTGATGAAAGCCACATGGCAGGCGGCTATAACTCCATTATTGGCAGGTGGATGCGGGGTGTTCTCCCCCTAACAAAATCGTGCTGCTATTTGAGTGCCACCTTTGCCAAATATCCAGAAGTGATGCCTTTTTACGGCAAAAAAACAGCCATTCAAGAGGCAAACCTTCGTGATTCGGCGTTTGTTAGGTCTATGCAGTCAGGCGGGCTTGCCCTTCAGGAAATTGTCGCGTCCAATTTAGCCGAAAGTGGGCAATTAATTCGTCGCCAACGTTCCAACGAAGGGATCAAAGTGGAATATTTTGTCCTGGCTAAAGAGCCTATACGTAGTATCCATCGCAGGCAAGTGGATCAGGTCATTTATTTGATGAATCAAATTGTTGCTTTTGAAGCTGATCATATCGAACCGATTCTTTCTGAAATTAATGCAGAAGCAAAAGAAAAAGGGGATAAAATGGAAACCCGACCTAGAAGATTGGGGGTAAAATCGTCTCCCTATTTTTCGCGAGTCTTCAATATTATTGACCAGCTCCTTTTTTCTTTAAAAGTAACAGAAGTGGCGAAAAAGACATTAGAACTACTGAGTCAGGACAAAAAAGTAGTGATTGCTTTTAAGTCCACTATGGGTAGTTTTTTAAAGGATTTGAATCTGGCAAGTGGAGATGAACTTCACCCTGACCAATTGGATTTTGCAAGAATCCTTGTGAAAGGATTGGACAGCACATTTCGATATAACTATACCTCAATTGACGACGAGAAATCAAGAGAAACGATTTCACTTGATGAACTTTCCCAGCAAGGAAGGGAGAAATACCATGCAATCAAAAAGGAAATGATGGAAGCCACAAGTGGCCTTTCCATTTCACCAATCGACCAACTCATTGAACTTCTCCAACAAGGAAAAAAACCAAAAGAAACTGGAGGTCATCATGGAACACATTACAAAGTAGCAGAAGTTACGGGAAGAAACCAACGCATTCGGTTTGAAGATGGACAAGGAACAGTAGAATCCTTTCGTTCCAATGCAGAAAAATCCTTTCGGCTTTTCAATAAGGGAGAATATGACATATTACTCATCAACCAAAGTGGAAGTACTGGAGCTTCGGCACACGCCTCAAAAGAATTTAAGGATCAGCGCCAGCGTGCCATGATTATCCATCAATTTGAATTGGATATTAATACGGAAATACAAAAACGTGGACGGATCAACCGAACAGGGCAAGTTGTACTTCCTGAATACTATTATATCACGAGTGATATTCCAATGGAAAAGCGACTGATGACCATGCTGAAAGGTAAATTAAAATCATTGGACGCAAACACAACAGGCTCTCAAAAGACCAATGATGATGCGCTTGAAAGTCCTGATTTCTTTAATAAATACGGCGATAAGGTAGCGTGGTCATGGATCGAGGAAAATCCAGACCTAGTAGCACAAATGGGGCATCCGACCTACCATTGGAAATCAGATAAAGATGGAAAAAGATTAGAACGCAACGAGAGTAAGAATGGTGTCATTCGGCAAGTAACTGGAAGAGCTGGACTTTTGACTGTTGAAGATCAAGAACGTGTTTACAATGAGTTACTCGCTCGTTATGAACAACAAATTCATTTTGAAAAGCAAGCAGGAACGTATGATTTGGAAGTCGAATTTTTGAAACTTGATGCAGAAGTAAAAAAACGGTATCTCTATAAACAAGGAACGGGCGGGACAAGTCCTTTTGGAAAAAATGCCATACGAGATGAATCCGTTATTAACAACCTTAAACGCCCCTTTACTAAAGCAGAAATAGATCAGCGTATTGTTGAGGCATTGAACGGTGAAAAGTCTTCAACAATAAGAACAAAACTCACTAAAAAGATTAATGCGGAATACCCTGAAATTGCAGAAGCCCTAAAAAAAGGACGCAAGGAAACGCTAGAACTCCTAGAAAAAGAGTTCATAGAACTCCCTGAAACGGGAAGTGGAGAAGATACCAAAGAAAATGAAAAAATAGAGCGAGATCGCACGCGCTTAGAAGAACTCATTGAAAAGAAAAAGCGCGCTTTTTCGACGTACGAAATGGAACTAGAGCAAATTTTAGCAACCATTTTAACTTATGTCAGTGAATGGAATATCGGTGATGCGATTAAGGGGTCGATTCTAGGTACTGATGCTGGTTTTTATGGTGTGTTTCTAGGGGTTAAAATTGGCAAGTCGAAAAACCCTTATACACGTTCTAACGTGAGTTTACTTTTCGCTGTGACGGACTCAAGAAAATTGTTGGAATATAACCTTACCGAAGATCAGCTCATTGACATTCGACAACTCATAAAATACGATGAAACATTAAAAGAAGAAGAAATACTTCGCGTTCAAACCGAGTGGGATGACCTCATTAAAGGCATTTCTAAACGCCGAGAAAAAAGGCACATTCTCACAGAAAATATTATTGCCGTTTCTGGTCATATTAGTCATCTAAACCGTCTGGTAAAATACAATACCACAGACGGAAAAATTAAAAACGGAATACTAATGCACTACGATTTCGGATCGGAAGATTCAGACCGAAAAGCATTGCTGCCGATTTCGTTTGCAAAACGAATTATTGCAGGCCTGTCCATAAACGAATTTTTCGCAGATCACCAGCTCCTCGTAAAGTTCCAAAAAATAGAAGAAGAACGCATCAAAATTCTGATTCCAAAAAAGGGGAATTTTGAACTGTTTACCGATCAAATCCTTCGCTCGCTAATCATGCGAGTTGAAGGGCAATCTGTGGATGAAACTCCAGACTTTATCCAAAACGCAGGAGACATGACAGCGGAGCTGCATCTTTCTAAGCTAGATCTTTTTTTAGAACGCCTCGATCAATTTGGTTTGCAATATCTGGGTGAAGCAAGAGAAGTAGAAGATTGGGAAGAAAATGAAGAAGCTCCTGCGGAACAGGCAACGGTAAGTTTTAGATATAAACTAGGACGACCATATGGACAAGGGAGTAACCCCGTAGCTGGATTTATCAATTATGAGGAACAAAATTCCACTAATCCTTTTGGAGTCGTGGAATACAATCGTAGGTTGGCAGACTCGGAACGCTTTAATTATGCACTTATTCCAATTTTCAAAAATGTGGATGAGCCATACTTAGCATGGAAAGAGCATTTTAAAGATACACCCATTGCAAATGAATTTGCCGAACTAGCTCGTGAATTAAAAGAGGAGTCTACAAATGAAGTCATGCTTCAACTTGGCTTTTTTATCACTTCAAATCCGCATGAAAACGGAAATCTTGAATTTGTTTTTGGGAAATACCAGGAGGAGCAACTCGGACAAGCAGCTTATGCTGATTTGTTTGGAACAATCAGCCCGATTAAACAACTCATCGAACAACTAACAATCGCACTTGAATATGCCTAGAATATTAAAATTAGATGTACCTGAAGTCGAGCAAATACCAACATTTATGAAATTGGTAGATGACCTTGTTTCGGGCAATAACGCCTTTTTAATCGGAGGAGCTGGAACGGGAAAGACAACCTTGGCTGAAAAAGTAGCTTATGCTGTTAGCGGACGATCCGAAAACGACGGAAAAACACCTCCTTTTGTAGTCATCAACTGCAATCAATGGACTTCTCCCATTGATTTGAAAGGCGGACAAACAATAGAAGGATACAAAGAGGGAGGACTGATTGAAGCATGGCGGGATGGGAAGACACTCATTTTGGACGAAATGCCCAAATTAGATGCCAACACCGCAGGGATTCTAAACGACGCGCTTGCTAAGACAGGCAAAGAAAAAGCAATCATTTTTAACGGGCTGAATCAGCCGATTGAAAAGCACCCTCATTTTGGCTGTATTGCAACTGGGAATACATCAGGAAAAGGTGCAAGTGGCAATTATGTTGGTAATAACAAACAAGATGCTTCCCTCCTAGATCGCTTTAGCGGTTCGTTTTATCATGTTGGATTTAATGAAAAATTAGAACGCTCGATTATTTATCCGATTGTTGCTGAGATGTGTATTAAGATTCGTAAAGCAATTCTTCAATATGAAGGAAAAGACAGTGATAGCGAGATGGAGGATATTATGACACTTCGAACTATGGTGAACTTGGAACGCACTTATGAACTGGAAATGAAACGGGAACTGCGCCTCAAGGATGAAAACGAAAAACCATTTCCTAGAGTTCCCAATGGCAAAACACTCAAAGATTCCTTTGAATCCTTTTTTCAAGTGATGTCAAAAGACAAAGCAGCTCATATCAAAGAAGAAATCAATATCGAAGCATTTTACAATTCCTATAAAGGTGGAGATGGCAAAAACAAATTTTTAAAAGCATACAAAGAACGTGTAGCATAAGGTGATAATGTCACCTTTATTATGTATGAGAAAGCCTAATAAATATCAGTTTGAACGTGAAGGTGTTGCTACCAATTATGTCCAATTCGACCATGTTTCGGACTTTAATCGGTTTGTAGATAGTGAGTCACTTTCGTATGCTAATAAGCATTCTTGGAAAAATTGGATGCTTAAAGTGAGTTTGATGCTCACCGAAGAGGTCGATTGGTTTGGTCAGCCACAGCCTAAAGATGTTCAAACGTTGGAAGATCACAGGCGCTTTTTAGGAATGAACCTCTTAAATGAATTGCGCCCTAAAATCAAACAACATCTCAAAAAATACCTTGATGCGCTGAATGATAATACCCTTCCAAAACCAACGGTCGATTACAACGAACGTGGACTTGGAATGTTTTCATTTGACCGCGCGACACTTGGCTTAGTGAAAAATATTCCTGTGAACCTGTCTACGCCACTTTCAACCGCAAAATCGCAACTCGCCATTGAAACGAATCAAACGGTATTTGAAACAAAAGTCAAAAAGGTTTACGCCTATTTTAAGAATAAGGCAGTTAAGCTGCCATCCATCAAGTTATATCTCCTTGCAGGAGGAAATGCAAATGTGAATGGAACAGAAATGCTTTATGTTGGACTAGCCTGTGCTGAGTTGGTTCAATTTTTAGAAGCGCGGGGTGTCCCTGTAGAAGTGAACGTGATTATCGGTAACGCATTTGATAATTCCATAAATATGGCAATTGTTCGGATCAAAGCATTTGATCAGAATTTAGACGTAAATCAATTGCTTTTAATGTCCTCAGATCCACGCTATTTCAGGTACAGGGGTTTCAAATCTCTGATTGCCCTTGCAAATTATTTTAACCTGACCATTCCCTCCGGTTTTGGGCGATCTGATCCAGGAATGGCAAAGCAATTTACTAATCATATAGATTTCAATGCTTACACATTTGAGCAAAGTTATTCGCTTGAAGCAGCAGCAAAGGAAGTAGTAAGAATAGTCGAAGCCTATAAAAAAAGAAAAACAGATGAACGAAAAGATAATTAACCGAATCATGGATCGCGCCATTGAAATCAGCAAAGGGTGTCAAGATGCTTGTAGGGATTTTCGCATCATGACTTCTCCCATGCGAAAGGAGGTATTGATTTTACGCTATACGACGATCAATATTGACAATATTGATAACCCTATTCAATGTTATCGTTACGAATGTTTTGAATTAGATGGAACACCGCAGCTCTGTTCGGTGAATTATTCGGATCAACAAGAAGCGAACGACTTTTTTGTATCGCTAAAAACGCACTATAAACAAGGTTTTTGCAATAGCCATAAATATTAAAAAATATGTACGAACTGGAAAAAATTAAGGTCGTTGACCTCAAAAAATTAACCATAGAAAATCAATCAAAGATTGTTGAGTTGACGGGGAGCGAATTTAAGCCTCAAAAGGCATACGAACTTATTAAATCGGAAACGGAGAGTTTCTCTAAGGAGCTTAGTGAAGCTAAAAAAGCAGACGAATTGTTTACCAAGCTTCTAAAAAAGCAGGGTATCCTGCCTTCAGACAAATCCCTCAAATCAAAAGAAACAACGCGCATCAAAATCAAAGAAAAAGAGCGTAAACGTCGCTTGAAATTACTCGAACTCAAATTAAAACTAGCAAGAACAAGATAGAATTATGGCAACAATACAAGATTTAAAAAAACTGAAATTATCAAAAATAGAAGAAGCTGACCTTGCAAACTCCATTAGGGAGATGATTGCAGATTATGATAAGACAGATGACAAAAACTTCTTTTTGAAACAGGCGAATCAAAGTATCAATCAACTTTATCGAATGGTCGAAGAATATGCTCCTGAAGCAATCGGGGATACGCCCCCTTCTTCTAGTGGTGAACCTTCAAAGCAATCAACACAACCATCCAGCGAAAAGGAATCAAAACCTACAAAATCAAGAGCGCATTCCATTGAAGTGCTTGACAACCTCAAAGATATTGTAGAAACCCTCGAAACAGCAGAATTTGTTGATCCTGATACGGTAGAGTTTTACAATTTACTGATTCTTGACATGGAAAAAGCGCTTTCGGAAAATGATGATAAGGAACTGGAGGAACGGCTTAAAAAAGCGTTTAAACGCTATGCAGATTGGGAGAAGGAAATGCAGCGAAAAAAAGGCAGTTCATCAACCGAACGGCAAAAAGCAGCAAAGGAAATCAACAAATTATTGGAAGAATTAGGAATGGATCAGGTGGATGTTCCAAAGTCTTCTGGTTCTTCAAAAGAAACGGATGTTGATCTTCGATCATTCATTAAAGATTCGGCTGAAAAATTCAAAAAATGGAATAATGAGCTGAAGGGAAAGGATCAAGAACATCTTACTGAATTTATTGGGGATTTAATAAAAGCTCAAAAAATAAAAGACAATGAAATCTTTAAGGAAGAGTTACGTCATGCCACAAATACCTATCGTGATTGGGATCATACCATTTCACATAAAACAATCCGAAACAAAGTCTCTGAATTAGTCAAGGAATTGGATCGGCTTAGGCGAAAAAATATAGCAGCTCCAAAAAATGAGGAAGTAGAAAACCAAACCACCATTTTGACCGAAGGTCTGATTCGAAATGTAATTGGAGAGTTAACAGATGTTTCTATGGATTTGAAAGGTGTGGATGAAACAATAGTTCAAACAACTATTTACGATTTAGAAGAAGCGCTTGAAGAGAAGGAATTTGCGCGACTCAAAAAGCGTGTTGTCGAAGCCTGCGAAAATTTCAAAGAATTTGCCTCAGATATAATGGATAAAAAGGGGCGAAAACTAGCAATTGAAAGCATGAATAAACTCTTTAATGCGATTGGATGGTCGCCATTGAAGGCAGATGGAGAGCAAAAAGCAGAAAGTGAGGAAGTCCGATCCAAACGAGTGATGGATGAACTCGAAAAATTGCAACCTGAATTAGAACGTTGTCGCGCTGTTGTTCGTGAGGCGCAAGCAAAAAAGAAAGAGGCGGAAGGACCAAAACCTAAACCAACGCGATTCACACAACTCAAGACAAAACTACTTTCATTAGCAGGGATTATTCCCCCAAAATTCAAAGAAAATTTAGGCGTTCAGGAACAAACCAAACGCATTTTATTAAAGACACATAGAGATTTGGTGGAAGCTTGGGGCATGGATCGTAAAAAGGCACAACCTGGAGCGGATGCTATTGAGGAAAAATTTGAAAAAATCGAGGAAAAAATCACCAAGAAAAACGAGAATTAATGGAAGCGATACTACACAAGCAAGTTTTAAGAAAAAACAAATGGGAGCGTGCCGCTCTTTCTATGGGAGTTCAGGATAAAATGGACATTTATAAACGGCTTCGTTCGCGCTTAAACCTGTTAAAAGGAGGCCATCATAAAGCGCTTACAAAGCAGTTAAAAACCTTGGACGAAGAGCTTTATTATGACATTTTGGGAGAAAAGGAGGATGAACTGGATAACAATGAAATCACTTATATAAAAGAGAAAGAGCTTCCTTCATTGACACAGCAAGAAGTTGAACCAAAACAAGAAAAGGTTTCTGTGAAACCGAAGCTGAAGAATGAAATGATTTTGGAGGAGCTTTGGAAGATGAAAAGGACTGAAAATTTGACGCGTTCAACGCTATTAGAACTAGGAATGAATTGTGAGTTAACAGATTGGGAAATCAAGATGGGCGATTATACGCTAAAACGAACGGCTATGTTTCGGTATGTCTTCGATTTGGAAAAATCTAATGGGTAATTTTATGAATGAATTAGTTAAAACGTCATTAAGTGACTTAGAGCGTATTGCCAATGAATTGGCGGCTCGTCTTGCAGGAAAGGTCGGAGTAGAAGGTGCTGCGCGGATTTTAGAAAATTTTATGGCAAGTACGCAAAAGCCGATCAAAATGAAATTGAAAATCAAATTGATTCGGGATTATATCTGTGCTGAAGCGATTGGATTGTTTGATTTGAAGGAAGTGAGTTTCTTAACGAGTGAAGTTACTGAATACCGTGATGCGCGCATGGCTTGTTATCACTTGATTCATTCTTTTACAGATGAAAGTCATGCGAAAATTGGAGAATCTTTTAATCGGGATCGAGATTCGGTGGGTTATTTCCTTCGAAAATGTGATGAGATTTTAGAAAGTCCTCATTACGCAGGAAATCGGGGGTTTATCAATAAGTATGATTCGCTCAAACGCAGTGCTATTGGATTTATCGCAACATTAAATTAATGAATATGAAAGAAAATAACGAAAGGGAAATAAGAGCGGCGCTAGAGGGAACAAGTATTGAGTTTGAGCCTTTGCTTTCGGAAGAGGATAGTCCACTCAATGAGCCGGTGGTGGATCGAAGTGCGCAGCACAATTCTACCAAACAGCAAGTATCAGATCAAATGAATGAAGTAGAAGAGGAAACAGATGAAGCTGCCGAGCAGCTAATCAATGAGAATGGATCGTTTGAAGATGAGGATGAATTGGAGTTTGAATTGCCTGCTAGTCATGCAAAGCAAGCTGCGGATGCATACTTAGGCATTGCGGACAATGTACTTGGGATTGGAGGGGGATTCTTTGTAAAAATCAAAAAACACAAGGAGTTCTATGATTTTGACGAGGTGATTCAGGTGATTGATGAGCAGAATGAAAAGAATGTTCAGCGTATTCGATTAGATGAGGAAGATAAGGCGTTATTGCGTCCTCTACTGATTCCTATTCTTAGGAAGAAAACTAAGAAACTCACGCCAGAACAGTTATTGCTTGGCGCTGCTGCATCTATTTTGATAAAAAAGTTAAAGGTCATGTTTGAGATACGTGCTGAAAACAATCTTCTAATTGATCGGATTTTGGGGATTATTCGGGCTGAAAAGGTTTCGGAAAAATTCGAAAAAGTACAACAGGAATCTTTTGCTGATGAAAAAGAAGCAAAAAGTGATTTAGTCACTACGATTGACCCTGAAGAAGTGTTCGAATTTGAGGATCATTCGGATAAAAAAGAAGGGGATGAAAAAGCAGCATAAATTGATATCGGACGGAACGTGGGCAATAGATGGTCGCCAACCAATGCTTACGATTGTTGTTGGTGAAACTGGGGTTGGAAAAACGTATCGGAATCGGCAAGAGGTAAGGCGGTATCTCAAGGATGATTTGGAACGTAGAAAGAAGGGGCGAAAGGCGCTTGCTTTTGATACAAATGATGACGATTATACGGGATTTAAGACGGTATCTCCAGATAGTTTACGAAAACTTGTCGCAAGACGGCCACGACGAATTCGACCGTTCAACGCAAACGGGTCGCCCATGTCGAACAATGACAAAAAGGAGGTGGTTCGAAAGATTTTGAGTCATTTTCAGGATGGACTTATTTTACTGGATGATATAGACGATTATATGACGGGGGAAAAGGGACAGGATATGATCTCAGCGCTCTGCACGCTTCGCCACAAAGGGGTGGATATTATTTTTACGCATCAATCGATTAGTAAGATCACAACAACGGCTTGGCAGAATTGTACATGGCTGAGGATGCATCACCAAGTGGATGATGTGCACAAGATCAAAACGCGGATTCCTAAGTACCCTATGGTTCGGATTGCGCAGTTAATTGTGGATGAGCAGTATGATCTTGCTTATGACAAACATTCGAGGGGTGAAATTGATAAGGAAGCGTTTAAAAAACGATCGAGTTTCTTTTTGTATGTGAATATGCGAAAGCAGAAATTACGCGGGTGTAGTCGCGCGGCATATATCCGGGCGTGTAAAAAGTTTATTGATCAGGAAGCTTCGCGTAAAATTACTATGATGCTTAATGAACGTGATATGAAGAATCAACCGATATATAAGGATCGGGGTGCTGCTATGATTAGGCTTATTGGGGAGTATCTTAGGTATCATGAATCGGATTCTACGAGGAGTGTGTTTGAAAAATAGTCAAAATGAAACAATTACCATTACTTATTTCTTTCTCTGGAGGACGAACGTCAGCTTTTATGACCCGTTTTTTATTGGAGCATCCAAAATATAAGGCTCTCAAAAAATTATTGTCTTCGCCAATACTGTTAGAGAGCGAGAAGAAACATTGGAGTTTGTTGATCGTTGCGATAAAGAGTGGGACTTAAATGTTGTTTGGCTAGAGACTGTCGTTAATCCAGTCATGGGAATTGGTGGTTCGTTTAAAAAAGTGAACTTTCATTCAGCAAGTAGAAATGGGCAGCCCTTTGAAGCAGTCATCTCAAAATATGGTATTCCGAATGTGGCTCGCCCCTTTTGTACACGAGAGCTGAAGTTAAATCCAATCAAAAAATATATGCAATCGCTTGGCTTGAAACATTGGGTTTCAGCCATTGGAATCCGTTTGGATGAAATGCACCGGATTAATCGCGTAACTGCCCAAAAAGAAAGAAAAATTTACCCATTAGCAGATGATTTAAAATGTACGAAGGAATTTATTCGTAATTGGTGGAAAAAGCAGTCATTTGACCTTGGGTTGGATGACTATGAAGGAAATTGTGACTTGTGCTATAAAAAATCGGATCGAAAATTACTCACGTTGCTACTAGAAAAACCAAAGCTTGCCCATTGGTGGAACGAAATGGAAATTAAGTATGAAGGTGGGAATTATTCGTTTTTTAGAAAAAACCGAACAACTAAGGATATGATTGCAGAGGCGAATACAAAACAATTTGCTCGAGTGACGGATCCTGAAACAAAAAAAGCATTTGATCCTGGATTAGATTTGGAATTTGATTGCTTGTGTAAATCGACTTAAAATTCAATTTTTTTTTAGAAAAAGCATATAGAGTCTTTTTTTTTTTATAATTGTCAAATAACCTGAAATACTATTCATTATGAAATCAATCTTATTTACTGTTAGTTTCTTTTTTTCTTTTTGTGCTATTGCACAACCCATAATATTAACTGATCTAAATGGGAATTATCAATGGAATACGCCCATTCCAATTACCGAATGTAATATTAAAGGTGATCCTATTGATCAACCAGGACAAATATTTTCAGAGGTAAATCAACAATTTATCGTTATCGGACGAGAGGCTGATACTGTTATATTTAAAGTTGTTGATTATACCATTGTGAATGACATTGAACCCCATTTGCAAGGAAATAATATCCCTGTGACTAGGTTTTTTCAGTATAATTTTAATGGTACTGTTGATGAGTATAACGCACTAACAATGGAGGAGCGAAATAAGAGGGATTATGGAGATAAGCAACGGTATTTTTCAGTTCTTCAATCTGAATTAACCCATGCTAATCAAGGTGCGTTTATTGTATCCTACTCACAAGAATCATTGATTAGAAATGCAAATGATGTCAGTAGTGAACTAAATGGGCCTTACAAGTGGGCAAATCCTATTCTAATGACTGAATCATACATTGATGGAACAATTAAGCAACCTACAAAATTGGTTCTTTCTGAAATAGGTCAAGAATTTAGCGTAATAGGTAGTACTGGCAATGGTTTTGCGATAATAAAAATCTATAACTATCTCAAAGAAAATCAATTACCTACATCAAATTTTTACAAATACAATTATGATTTAACCATCTTTCCTTATAGTGATTTATCAAACGAAACAAAGAATCATGTTGAATATGGAAATGCTCAAAAATACTTTTTAGTGTCCGAAGATGACCTTACTAAAAATGCAATTAAAAATGGAACAATTGGTGCTTCAATGGAATTTGGACTGCTTAATCTTCCGTTTCGATTCCGACCTCAAATTGAGCGACAGGATTTTTCGGGAACGTTTAATCTCAGTGGGGCAATAGGATTAAAAATCAAGCATAAAGAGTGGAGAAAATATACATTGTCTATCGTTGGTTCTTATGGAATCTCTAATGTCACACTTGATTCAGCTTCAGTATCAAGTAATCATGAATTTTTAACGGCTACGAATAGCTTTACTGCATTATCTTTAGCTATTGGGGGATTAATTGAATTTGAAAATGTGCAAGCTGGTATTTTTTTGGGTATGGATCGAATTAATCGACAAAATCAACAGACGTTTGGCTGGAGATATCAAGGCAATCCTTGGTTGAGTATTGGTTTTGGATATTCTATTTTTTCCGTTGAGAAAGAACCTAGACAAGAGACTACTGATAAGAAGGTACAACCTAGTAAATTATTGTAATGAAAACGATAATTGCACTAAGTCATATTTACAACAAAGGAAAAACAGAAACACTTCGTTTTCTTGCCAATATTTTTCTGAATCAATTTAATTCAGAAATCCTTCACATTAGTTCCAATTCAAAAGAAATTCCTAAACAAGGTGATTTTACAATTGTGTTGAAGGTAACTATTGAAACAAAAATTCACATCATTGCTATCCATACTGCAGGTGATCCAAAATCTCAATTGCAAAAACATTTATTTAGATTGGCAGATGATTATAGTTGTTCTATTATTTTTTGTGCAACTCGCACACGAGGAGAGACAGTACAAGCAGTTGATAGTCTTTGGGAAAAACGCGATTATCAAACAATTTGGACAACAACTTATCAAATTGAAGGAGAGGAAAATAGAGGGGTAATAAATCAATTAAAAGCGAGACAGCTTGTAGAGATGATCCAAGAGTTACAATTGATTTAATGAATAGAAATGATTTCTCCTTTGAACCAAAGTTCTGGAGTTTCCGATTCATTAGTATTATTCTGTAACAAATGAATCTTCGCTAATTCAAATGATTCTTGAATTGATCTATTTGCACCAAGCCCTTGATAAAATCCACTTGAAAAGGTAATTGCTGCCTCGTCACCAATTGAATCATTCATTCCAATAACATAAGTTCCATTTTTAGAAATTACATGAGCCTGTTCTTTTGAATAACACGCATTTAATAGGATACATTCAATATCTCCTTTAAAAAGGGAAAACAAGCGATCAATTACAGCCTTATCCATAAATTCTGTGCCCCCTTGTTCATTTTCTAAAGCTAAACCGCCATGATCTCCGTGTCCAGAAAAGTGAATGATATTAGGAGCTTCTTCTGCCATTACTTTAGTAAGGGCAGGAAAAGTAAGGGCAACTTTTACTTTCATATCGAATCGCTCTCTATGCTTAGCTGATTCAATTGTTTCCTCTATTTTTCTGAGTTCTCTATCAAGATTTAACCTATCCTGATCGGATGGGCCAGCGCTCATAAAAAGGATTTTTTGTTTTGCCATTTCTGTTTGTTTAAGTGAATTCATTCCTGTTTTTAGTTTTCCAAAAAAAGAAGGTGGTTTAATCAGTTCTTTGCATTGATCGCTGGCCAAAGAAAGGTTCGGATAAATTCTTTTCTTTGAATCAATTAATTTTGCAGCACTACTCCATTTTTTTTGATAAATCAATATTCCAATCTCTTTTGCTTGATTCTCGTTTAGTTTAAAAGAAGTGTAATTCAAAAATTTAATCATAGCTTCTTCAGAAAGCTCGAAATGCCTAATTAGTTTGATTTTCAAACTTGAATCAATAGATTTTTCTTGAAAAACTTTCCCTTTTTTAAGTTGAGATAAAAGTTCATTTTTTAATGGACTCTCCAAATCATCTATTACCTCAAAGTTTGATTGACTTTCAACAAGAATACTATCAATTGTTTTTTCAATTAGGTTTTTCTTAATTTCTACTGGAAGATGCCTCCAAACAGATTTACGGTTTTTATAATGTTGTATGTTTCCGTATGTTGTTTTAGAGAGTATTTCCAGAAGCTTTTCAACAATGGTTTGCTTATTGATTATTTGATCCAAAAGTGATGTCATTACCAACCCTGGATCATTGATTCCTTTCCACGGGTTCTTTTCTGATTCAATGCTTTTTAACCAAATTTTTTGCCAGTTAAGGATCGCGGCATCAAACTGATTAAGAATTGTTTTATCTTTTATGCATGCAATTCCAATGATATGAATGACGCGCGGATTATCATTTATCAGTGCATAATCAATGAATGGTTGGATGCCAACCTCTTTGCATAAGGCATTTAAAGCAGCAAAATAATATTCTTTTTGATCAACCTTTAAATGTTCTTTAAGCGCATTTTTCCCTTTGTAAATTCGTCCTGAAATTTCAGCATGCAATACGAGCCAATTACATTGAATAATAAATGGGATGAGTGCCTTTAATGAAGCATCTTTATTAATCGTTTCTGAAGGGAAACCATTTGAAAGTAACAACTGATTTTGCTCAGTGTGATTTATGAATGGAAATAATACGTTTATGAGTGCTGAATCATGAAATATTAATTGCCAAAAAACACTACTAAGTTGCTTGTTGATTTTTTGAAATTGCTCTTTTAAATTTTTGAGAATCGCAGTGTTCCACCAAGGTAAATTATCAGTTGAACGTGCTTCATTAATTAATTCCAGCCCTTCTTCTTTAAGGCAAAGGATATTGTTTTTAATCCAATAACCTATCGCCTTCTCCATCATTGTTATTCCGTCAAACGGGTCAATTGATAAATTACGAAGCCTTAAAATATCTTTTGCAGAGCCTATTTTAAGTTGTTGAGAAAATGGAGTAATTAGTTTTTGCTTTAATTCTTTATGATTTTCTGGAGAAGGAGACAAATAAGCAATGTTTCGTACTAAAATTCTATATTTCGTTGGATCATTTTCATTCAATAATTTAAAGCTATCAGCAATTAATTTTAAATCTTTAAACGAAATTTTTTCATTCTGAAATTGCGTTAGAAACTCTGTAAACTCATAGGATAATGTTTTTTCATTAGAAAAATAAAGCTCTAAATCCTCTAAAAGTAATGGTGATTGCTCCTCTACTTTAACTATTGGAAATTCATTCCATTGGTATTCTAAGTTTCTAGGAGAAAAAAGTATTACTTCTTCCTCTCTTACATTATTAGGGTTAAATCGTGTTCTAAAAGTTAATAGTTTTCTAAAATGATTGGGTAATTTGTTCCAAATAACAGCAATTGAATCAATGTATTCATGACTATTTCCTAAGCAAATGATTGAGCGGTCGATCTTGTTTACTAATTCATGAATAAGCCGTTTATTGACTACTATTTCAGAATCGAATGTTAAAGCGTTTTCGAGTTTAATCGGGTTTTCAATTACACTTCGATCAATCTGATCTGGAAATAAGTGAATCACTTGATTCAAGTCTTGAATTTTTTCTACATCAGTGTGCGGAATTAGAATAACAGAAGTAAAAACAGTATCCTCTCTATGAGAATCAGAATCGTGAAAAGTCTTTGTGAGAATGTAGTAGCCATCAACATTAAAAGCAGAGTAATAAGTATCCCATGTAACCCCATAAGGAGAACTGCTTGGCAAATCGGTTAATCCACGTAAAATATCATCTAACTTCCCTAGATTCAAACTTGACGAAAGCAACCCATGACCAAGTCCTTGCCCCCTATACCCATAATTAGCCCTATGCAATAAAACGCTCATTACAACAAGTCAGCAATTAAACGGGTAATATCTTTACATTTTTCTCCATTTGGTAAAATAAGGTAACCTTTGTTTTCAGGGCCCTCATCTATATAATCGTCATCAATTTCATCCTTTGATAAAGACTGTCCTTGAGCAGAAAGCCCATATATTTTTAATTTATGGCTATCCCAAATTGAATGAATAAATTGATTAAAAAGTGGCAGCACCTTTTCTTCACACAAAACATCTTTCGGATTCATTTCTTGGTGTTTTTTAGGTTTTAATTCATCCCAACACGTAAGCACCACAGATAATTTGGGAAGATTAGAGGAATCTCTAATACCGACTTCTTTTATATAAAGTAGTAATTGAATTAATTCAATAAAAAAACCTTGATCTGAAATGATTATTTCTTCATTTTGAGATGCTGATTTCTGATTGTTTTTATTTGGCTTTAGGGTCGGATCAAATTGTTTTTTTAGATTGGTAGTCCGAATAAAAAGAATCCATTCATTGCTCGCTTTGATTAACTTTTGCCAATGCGGATTTATCTTGCGCTCTTTTACCATTGAATTTATATGCTCTCCAGCTGAATCGGGATAACTTACTGTGTGTTGTTGACCATCATATTCAATGGATAAATCGACGTTCAAATTTGCATCTGTTGCAGTTCGTTTGGAGGATAACCCTTGAGCGACGAGTTTTCGATCTTCTGTAATATGTGAGAGTTCACCTGGTCTATCAAAAAATGAGATTGCGCTTTTTTTCTTTTCAGCACGAATACAAAATTGACTCAAAAACCTTGTTTTACCTGATTCAGGTCTACCTATAATTAAGATTGATTTTTCTGTACTCATATTCTATCTTTTAATTGAAAGAATGGATCGTTATGAATTGTATTTTCACTTATATCTAAGGGTGTTTGTTTTCGAACTTCTTGTGTATTTAAAGCCCAATTAATTGTTTGAATAATGTTAGTGTGGGTGTAAACATCTGAAATAGATTGTGGTATGGCACTTACTTCAAATTCTTCAAAGACATTGAATATTCCTTGAAGTTCTTCTTTTAATCTTGCCTTAAAAACATCTCTAATATCATTAATTCTATCTGCCTTCGCCCATACAATAGCAACGGGGCGATCATTTAGATTTTGATTTAGTCGGTGAGCAATATTGAGTATAATCTCTTTAACTGTTCCTCGATTTGAGTCAATTAATTTTTCACAATCAATAAAAAACAAGAATGAATCAGCCTGTTTATGAATCCATTTTGCTCCTTGAGACGAAGACTTATCAGGATTATCTGCCCAATTGACAAACCATTCTCCAGAAACATCTGTAAAAAGAATATCTTTTGCGTGACCTTTCTTATTTAATGCCAAATGGAGCAGCCCTTGTATTCTTTCAGGGTTAGAACTTGTATGTTTTGGAAAATGTGATTCATTTACATTATTAAACCGCATTGGATGGGCAACATACTCCCATCCTTTAATCGTATATGAACCCGAAAAAGTATAATCTTCTAAAAAATAGCCGTTGTGTAATAAGTTGTAAAATGTTCCTAAAAAAGTCGTTTTCCCTGCATCAGAAGTTCCAATCACTCCGATAATTTTAGGACTTGATCGTTGTGAAATTATTGGTATATCTAATAATCCCATGGCGTTTGATGTCCAGGAAAGATAACGTTGATCCTTTTCAATAGGAATAGAGGCTTTCGTTTTTTCATCCAAAAGTGGTTTATAATAGCTACATTTTTGGACATCTTGAAACCCTTCATCACAACTGTTCGTGTTTTGATAATTGCAATGTGGATTAGGACATTCTTTTTTCATCCTATTTTTGATTAATTAAACGAAAGGCTTGTAACTCATGAAAAATCCAAACTGCAAATTCTGTCATTGAAATTTCACGTGTAGGATTTATTCCAACTCTACCTTCAAATTCATCCAATGTTCCTGAACCATTAAGAATAAAATGATGAATATAGGTAGATAAACAAATTCGCCCTTCTGTTAAATCATTGGTAGGAAAAATGGATTGTAAAATAGGTTTATGAGATTCTTCTTTAAGAGGAACAATTAAATCATTGAGTGATTTTTTTTCATTTTCTGGAAGCAATTTTAATAGTGTTTCTTTTAAGAAAAAATCAATACTTACAGGGTAAATAATATTTATTTGACAGTAAAGATCATAAGCCATAACAATGGGAAGAATAACTGTATTGATTTCCCGATAACTAGTTTGCTGAGTTGAGGAATAAAGTGCTTCTTTCCACCAAAGTAGTGTGCTTCGATTACTCAGTGATTCATTGGTTGAAAGAATGGAATTGCCAATTCCGTGTAAATATTCTTGCGAAGATTTAAGAGAAGCTTGAAGTGTTTTATTTAGCCTTTCAAATGCGTTATGTATATTCTTATTTTGATGTTTGGATAAATCAATCGCAATTGCCTTTAATTCTGTTTCAATAGCTGGGCCAAACAAATTTTTCCAAGTTTCAACACATTGAGCTGTACTGTGTGCATTCCCCCTAGTATAAGGAGTACTATTCAAATTTTCTCCAATCTCCAGATCCGTTTCAAAAACGGATGAATTTATATCAATAGGTTTAAAAATAGCAGGAATTTTCGGCTTCTGACTTGCTGGAATTAATTTCCATTGTTCTATTGCAGCTTGTTCTACACGTTCCCCAACCCCTTTAAGGAATTGATGTACAATTACTTTTTCTTCTCTCCCAAATTCAAATTGATTAATCACATTACTCCCCAATAGCCATACAATGCGCGCACTAACCAAATCAGTTTGGCATAAATTCCATAACGCTTCTAAGGCGATTGCCCTCAAAAGAGTTATTGGTGTATCTTTTGATTTGGATAATATGGTTTGAGATTTTTTTGTAATGTGTTCTTTTATTAAACTCAATACGGGTTCATTGACATTGACATTTGGATCAATAGCAATTAAAAGAAAACGAGGTATTTCACTTTTTTTCTTTAATTCTTTTTTTTGGAGTGCTTCAGCTGCTTTTGTAAGTTTAACAAAAGTCGGATCGTCGATTTGAATGTTCAAGAGGTTATCCTCTAAAAATAGTTGAAGAATAGATGTGTTCATAAAGAATGACATTCTGCTTTTACTACACATATATCAGTTACTCGAAAAAGATAATTGCCTATTGTGTGGTTAAGCTTATTAAAATGGGTTAATGGTTTCTTGAAAGTTTATTCAAGACTTTCTCAAATATAATCTCTTTTTTCTTCAAAAATTCATGTTAAATGAAAAATATGATTTATCAGTTCAAACAAAGTCGATTTGATTACCCTTTACATCCTCTTTAACTTTGAATAAAAGTGTCTTTTGACTAATCTAGCTGCCATGCTCCAAACATAAGTGATTTTAGCCCACCTCCTCCTCCATTTTTCTTTCCATTCTTTTTTACGTTCTCTTCTTTACAAATTCGTTAAGAATAGCAAAGCTATTCCATCAATCTAAAATCTTGCTATAAAAACAACCTGTACTTTCTAGTGAAATTGGCTCAAAAATAATAGTCACACTTAAAAGAGTAGTCAATATGACCACACCAGAAATACCAAAAGGGGGAAATATCGCTTGGAAACCTATTCTAATCTGTTCAGGAATTGGATTGGCGGGTTTATTACTCGGCACATTCGTAGCTGGTCCACAGCTCCAAAAGTATCAAGAGAAGAAAAAGAAAGAAAAGGAAGAGAAAGAAAATTCCCAGGATTGATTAACAACCTAGAATTCACTAAAAAAAATTAAAAAATGAATTACGAAGACGAAATGATGCGTTACGAAGATGACGCGGAAGATCAATACGATAACTATTACGAGGATGAATATTACGAAGATGAAGACAACTTCGATACTGGCTTTGAAGGTAACGAAGATGCGTATTACGGAGAAGAGGTTGCAATGTATGATGATTACAGTGCGAGCTCCATTGGGATGATTGATGCCAATGACAGAACATTGACTGTTGTTGTCAGAAATACAACTCAACAAGCTGAAACTGCGATTATTTTCGGAGGGAATGAGGAAGCTCCGCAGCCCGCTGGTTTAACAGTCACAGTAGAAGAGTCTTCTCACCGAGAAGTACGAGAAGAGAGTAAGGCAAATCCATTCAAGATTGCTGGAATGAAGATGAGTGTTTCCAATCCATTGCAATTTGACAATGTATTACAGATTCTTCGACGAACAGCAACAGGTTCAAATACCTCACGTGTATATCAACCCAGAAATGCGACTTCACCGCAAAATTTCACGCAACAATTAATAGATGATGAGGCGTTTGAAATGGATGTGACAGGTCAGGATTCATTGCGCTTAATGATTGAACCAGATGTTACAGTTGTTTTTACATTGACTGTAAAAGCACGCGCCAACATTGGAAATCTATTGGATGGCAGAAATGTTGCAGAACTATCCCGTTCACCACGAACAACTGGACTTCCGCAACTTGATTTGTTGCGGAAGCGCCGTCCGACAGCTTTTGGGATTCGTCCAAGAGCAAAACGAAAAGTAAAACGACCTATGGCTCGCCCAGCAATGCAGCGACCGCCAGCGCGTTTGCTTCGAAGAAGATAATACTTCCCATGATTTAGTCAATCAGTCAAGTAGCCAAGTCGAGATTTTCTTGGCTTGGCTTTTTTAACGCTCAACAATTATGAAACAGACCAAAGCACACGCACAAAATAGCATTGATTATATCGTGTATTCTAATCCAAGCAAAGTAGCAACGCTCCTAGAGAATTTTGGATACGAAGCCCCAAAAAATTCGCACGATTTAGTAAAAGCAACAAAGTTGCTGATTCAAAAAGAAGGAAAAAAAGTCATTGCACAACTCTTGGAAATTCATCCAGATAAGGCAGCGATTTTGAAAATCAACCAATCGGCAAAAGAAGACCTTTTTTGCGGGGTATGCAGTAGCTATTCCTACTTACCAGAAATGAATCTTTGCAAAGGATGTGGTCACTCTTATTATGACGGCTCGGATAAAACGCAGTTTTTGGAACAACTCGAAGGGAAGTCTACCAAGGAATTGGAAAAGTATTACGAGAAGGTCATTAAAAAATTCAATCGGAATCCAGATAACTCCAATTTGGCAGAAGAAGTAGAATTGGTCTGGCAAGAACTCAAACGAAAAAAAACAGCAGAAAAACAAGGAACTGACATTGAACAAAAAATTGAAGCATCCATCAACGCCAATACTAAAAAAAATAGTAAAGGAGAGCTAAGTTCTCAAATACTCATTTTAGGGCTTACGTTTATTGGAGGTGTACTTGTTGGAAACGCATTAAAGCCTGTGTTTGTCAATGGGTAATTCCTATGAAAATATCAGTTCTTTTTTAGTGATCCTAGCGAAGCTAGTGGCACAAAAGCCAATGGAGGTTGCAGCCCTTTTGGAATCTTATGGATTTCATGTCGGCTATCCCATTAGCGCGAACCGATTGCAAAAGCAATTATTATTCGCCATTGAACGAAGTAATGGTAGCAGTTTTCCAAGAGATTTAGCAACGCTCGTTGGAGATGAATTGCCGTTTGGATTTGATGGCTATGACCGAGAATACGATCATTTTATTGAAGCGATAAGTGGAGCTGTAAGCAGTATAGGTAACACAGTTACCAATTTCAAGACAAAGCGTCGTGTTCAGGTTGAATCAAGTGGTCGAACTACCGCAGCCATTTTAGCACAAAAAGCAGAAAAAGAGCGATTAAAAGCAAAACAAAACGCTGAAAACACAAAGCAAACAACCTTATTGAAAGTGGGTGGTTTTATCTGCCTTGTAGGACTGTTTGGATGGTTCATGCTAAAACAACCAAAACCTGAAGCAGCATGAGTTTAATTGAACAAAATTTTGGGTTTTCTGGTCAAGTGGCAAAAGGTCGCATTTATGAATATGATGATTTTCTGTGTTTGACTAAAAAATGTAAAGAAAAGAAACAAGACAGACGGGAATTTAGAAAAGAAAAAAAAGAAGCTCGAATTGCCAAAAAGAAGGCAAAAAACGATCAGCGTGTTGCCGATACTGAGCGTGTTCGGGCAGAGACTACATTGGTTAATCAATCGAGTTTGGAATCGACTCAACCGATTGCGGTTGATCGCCAATCGAAAAAAGCAGGAGGTAGCTCGGTAGTGATCGTGATTGGCGCACTACTTATAGGGGGGTATCTACTTAAAAATGCGAAGCAGAATAAAGCATTAAACAACACTTAAAATACACTAAAAATGAATCATCTTTTAGAAGCAACACAGTTACGAACTTTTCAAAATGCAGGACACTTTGAGGATTTTCATTATGATCCATTTCTAGGAAAATGGTTTGAAAAACGAAAAGAAAAACGCTCCACAAATGAGAAGGTAATTGCCCGAAAACAGAAACGGGAAAACCGCAAGTTGGAGCGAAGCGAAAAGGAAATCGGGACTCCTAAAAAAAGACCATTATTTCGAGGGGAAGATATTCCACGCCTTAAAACACGTCCAGTTGAAAAAATTCCAACTACTGAAAAACCGCGTGATCCAATTGGTTTAGCGGAGCAACAACAACCAACAGAGGAATTTGTTAGGGAAGCAGAGAATCAAAATGATAAAAAGGAAAACTCTTCCGCTTTTCCGATTAAATCAATCGGAATTGGATTGGGTATTCTTGCGCTTGGAATAGGAGCTATTTATGTCTTGCGTTCTTCTGCACCAATGCCAATTCCCTCAACAAAATAAGTAGGACTATGATTGCAGCAGAAACAGAAACGATTTATGCCCGCCAGCTCGATACGGATTATTACGACAACTTTTTGTTTTTCGGAAAGAAAAAAGGCAAAAAAGCAAAGAAGGAACTTTCCAATGAGGAAAGGCAAGCCCGAAAAAACAAACGCCGTGAAACGGCTAACAAGATTGGAAGTACAGCCCTTGAGAACAAGGATTTAATTATTGGGGCATTGGGCAATCGTATTGGAAACCGGGGGAACAACACTCCTATTTCTAACCCTGAATATGATTATGAATTTAATTACGGAAGAACACCTGAGCAAGACAATGAAGAAACATCTTTTCCAACTGGAATTGTTGTAGTTGTTGGATTATTAGGACTAGCTGCGTTGGGGGTTTGGGCTTTTAAAAACAATCAAAATAAAGTATTAGCAGCAAACAAATGACCATTCCAATTCCATCTAATAATATGCGTTTTTCCATTGATCTTAAAATCAAGGCAATTGCTCCTATGGAGTTAATTGTACTTGCCTTTGACCCAATTCACGAAAACTCTGCGTATTTGAAACGGAAAGTCACTTTTAAAGCGGGTCATTTTAAAAAGGGTGAAGCAATACGAAGTATTCAAGTTCAATTACCTATTTCTCCCAAGACATTGGTACTTGAACTCTATAATCGAAAAGATGGTTCGAATCAGGGGTTTGAGATCATTGACCTTAAACTATCTCCATTAAAAGAAGGAAAGGTTTGGGCGACAGGTGAGCATCATCAATTCATGGATTTTGCGATTAACTTTGCACAGCGAGCAGGCTATTTAAACCCTGGATTTTACCCCAGTAAGGGGAACACATTCCTAATTCAATATTTACCGACTATTCAAGATCAATTTGGGAATGAACTGGCTACTCCTGCTCGGATCAATCGGCAAATGCCAAGAGTACAACTCTCTAGGAAACTCTTTCAACAATTTTCAATTCCGATTCGTGTTGCGATTCTATCGCATGAAGCCTGTCATTATTTTAAGAACACACGCAGTGAAACCAAAGCAGATTATTGTGGAATGGATTATTACCTCGGTTATGGTTTTCCTGTAATCGAGGCTACTTACGCCACCACAAAAGTCTTTCGTAAAAGTTCGGGAAGCATCAGTAAAATGCACTTGGATCGAATCAGAGACAACCACAATTACATTCATAAAAAAACACAAGCAACAGCATAAAAAGATGGGAAAATTAAAATACTTAATGATTCATTGTACAGCCACTCCTGAAGGGAGAGAGGTCACAAAAGCGGACATTATCCGTTGGCACACCTCTGCTAAAAGTAAAGGTGGTCGTGGGTGGAGTAAGGCAGGATATTCAGATGTGATCTATCTTGATGGTAGCCTGCACAACATCACACCATTTAACCAAGATGACATTGTTGATCCATGGGAATTGACTTATGGTGCAAGAGGGTTTAATGGAATTACACGGCACTTTGTTTATGTAGGAGGTACAGAAAAAAACAATGTCAGAAAGGCAAAAGATACCCGTACAGACTTTCAAAAAGAAGCGCTAGAAGCTTATGTGCGCTATATGATATTGCGTCACCCTGATATTCAGGTATTAGGGCATAATCAGGTGGCAGCAAAAGCCTGCCCATCTTTTGATGTTCCAATATGGTTATGCTCGATTGGAATCTCAGAAAAACACATTTACAAATCAAAATAAAAGCATCATGAAAAAAATGGATTACCTCATTATTATGAGTACGGAGACAGGAGAGCAAATTCCTGTTACAAAATCAGACATTGTTAAAAAGCATACCAATTCAACAGCTAATGGAGGTTTTGGATGGAATCGCCCAGGAATAGATTACCTAATTCAATTTGACGGATCACTTACGGTGATTAGCCCTGAAGAAAGCATAACAGAAGTTGACCTTTGGGGAATCTCTGAAGGAAAAGAAGGGCTTTTTGGTTCGGCAAAATATATCGCTTATGTGGGTGGCAAAACAGCAAAGGCAACCAAGGCGAAAGATACGCGGACAGGTGATCAAAATAAAACCTTGGAAGCTGTTCTTAAATTCTACGTAAAGCGTTTCCCCAACGTTCGCATTTTGGCATACAATCAAGTCCCTTCAAGAATCGGGTATGCCAACCCTGCCTTTGATGTAAGCGAATGGCTTAAAGAAATTGGAATTAACGAAAAGAACATTTTTAAAAGCGAATAAAATGAAAACAGTATTAGCACTTGCAGTTGGCTTTTTTGCTGGTCGCCAAATCTATATCAAATACGATAAAGACGAGGCAACGAAAAAAGAGAAAGCAATCAAAGATCGAGTGAATCAATTCTTGAAAGAAAATGGTTTAACGGCTAAAGAAGCAAACGATCAAACAGACGAATTAATCTCGCCTAACAAAGCATAGAAACACGATAAAATGGCAACGGAAATCCGCTTAAAAAAACGCACTTTTTTCATTCCAGAACCAGGCGACCCATGTGAAATTTGGAAGGCTTATTTAAAGGATTTAAAAAAGGAAATTTCGACCAATGATGCTAAAACCATTTGGCTAGTAACATGGGCTAAAAATGGGAATTCGTCCTGTACTACAAATGCCGATTTTAATGCTTTTCTAAAGCGCAATGACATTGATGTGTCAAGTGCAGCGACAAGAGCCGTTGCAGACGTTTCTGCGATTGGTGGAAATATTCTTGGATTGGGAAAAAATCTTTCTAAAGTCGTTTCTGTGGCAGTTCCAATAGTATTAGCAGGCGGGCTGCTTGTTATTCTAATTATCCTTTTTAATACGGCCAAGAAAAAAGATGTTTCTGATGTAGCAGCATTCACCCCTGTGGGGCGTGCAATGAAAGGAATTAAAGCATTAAAAGCATGAGTAAAGTATTAGAAATAACAGGAGGTCTTTTAGGCGTATCGCTTGTTGGATGGGTTGCGTTTAAGGTCAACAAAAATCAAAAAGACAAACTTGCTTCAGCACTCATGTATGAGATTTCCAAGATTGTTAGCCCAGCAACAAATGGTTTGCAAGCCGAAGATGCTTTTGATACAGATTATTACAATGAAGTACTGCGAAGAGTTAAAGGAAAAGTGTGGGTAATGAAGAAGCGTAAAGCCAGTGATCATGCTGCGCGTATTCATTCAGCTTGGGGAGCGTGGTATGAAGGAGGAGATGACGAAGGCAAAGTATATGGTGTTTTCCGAGCGTTACAAGATAAAGTGCAGGTATCACAGGTCGCAAAGGCCTATCAAGATGATCACGGCTTTAACCTAATTGATAAACTCAATGAACGCTTTGACGAAACAGAGGTAAATAAGGTGCTTACAATTGTTCAGGAGTTACCCGCTTATCGAATTATTAAATAAAACAAATGGAAATTTCAAAAAAGACATGGTGGATTATTGGAGGAATATCAGTTGTAGGGCTAGGAATTGGGGCATACTTTCTATTTAGGGAAGAACCTGATCCAGATGCAGATCGTTTTGGCAATCGCGCGATTAAAGACAAGGAGAAAACTGGAGGGCTTGAAGGCGGAGTTGAATCCAACCAAACAGGAGCAGGAGTTGCAGTAGTTGAACCCGACTGGGATAATCCTTACAATAAAAGCTATTGGAAAGATGTCAAAGAATGGTTAGCTCCCAAATCAATCAAATTAATCCCCTATAAAGAAGCACAAAAATTGGCAGTTAAGCTTAAAAAGGCTTACGGTGGAGCTTGGTATTATGACGATAACGAAGAGACGGTAAATAATTTATTTAAAAACGAAGTTGCGGATAAAGTAGCTGTATCAGAGGTAGCTTATGCGTTCCATCATACTTACAAAAAGGATATGTATGACTTCTTAGCGACTTTTCTTGACGGTTCAGAGCTAGAAAAATATGTGAAGCAACACGTTCGATCCTTGCCTAATTATCGAAAGGCATAACCTTCAATTTAATGACTATGAAAAAGCAACTAGAGAATAAAAAATTGAAAAAGCCCAACCGAAAATTCATCATTGGCGGAGCTGTATTATTGGCATTAGGAGGGATAGGTTACGCTGTCTATTGGTATTCCAATAGAGAGGAAGAGATAACCTATGTTTCAAAAAAATCCCCATCAATTTCTCCTGCTGCAACAACTGGAAGCACAGTTTCAGGATTTTGTCAAAGTACAGGCTATCCCCTCAATAAACACACTTGTCATAAGGATGTTGGCTTATTACAATTCTACCTGAAAAAGAAGCATAATGCTTACTTGGGTAACACAGGAAAAAACAGAGATGGAGTAGACAGTATGTTTGGTAATAAAACCCTTGCTGCGCTTAAAAAATATTACAAAAAGACACAAGCAACTCAAAAAGACATGGATTGGGTGAAAGCTGACATAAAACGAAGAGGATGGGCTTAAAACAGATTATAATTGGAACAACCGTATTTGCTGGATCGCTAGGTCTTGGTGTACTGATTCACAACGCGCGCAAAAGTGAAAATGACGAAGGCCGCCTTTCTAATAAAGATCAGGAAGATAATTATGTGAAGAAAAAACCATGTGGTTGCCAAAAAGAAAAAACCGAAACTCAACCGCTTGAATCTGACATAGAGCAGCAGAAGCCTTCTGCTGATGAATTTCCACTAAGATTAGGAAGTCAAGGTAAACGCGTTGAACGATTCCAAATTTGGCTAATGCGTAACTATGGTTGGGAGGGCAAAGTCACCGCTAAATTTGATCAGAAAACCCTTAAACGTGTCCAAAAACACCTCAAATCTGATCATGTATCTAAAGAGATGTATTTCAAACTAAAAATGAATCGTCCAGTTTATGAATAAGCAAACAGAAGAAAAAAAGAGACTTCAATACTATATTGATTCATTGGTAGACAAGGATGGCTTTCAAACCAACGTTGTGGTAACAGCAACTAACGAGACGCTCATCAAAACAGCATTGACACTTTTGGCAACAGGAATAAGCATTGCCCTTGTAGCTCACTTGTTAAAGAATGTCATTGTAAATAAGGAGCTTAAAAAACAAACAGCATTACTCACAGAAATTTCAAAAAAACTCAAATGAAGAAGCTAGCTTATCTTACTGCTATATCGGTGTTTTTAGGAGCAGGATATGCTGCATGGGTTTATACTCCAGTAGGCAAAAACGTGCTAGGAAAATGGCTTGTCAAAAAATGGGAATTACTGTTTAAAAGAGAAAAGCGAGCTTTTTCTAAAACTGATCTAGCAAAGGTCCTTTCGGCACTTGATTATGAGGGTCATGTTTTACTTGTCAAGCTGACGCGTTTTGATGCACTTGAAAAAGAACGCAAAGGAGAACTTGAAGGAAAGGAACTTACACGACTGAACAAACTATTACAACAAGTAAAGGCAACGAAGTTGCTTGAGAAAAAAGAATTAAAGCCTCTTGAGGGAATCATTTTACCTGGATAGCTATGAAAAAAGAGATTTCTTTATTGGATTTATTTTCAGGCATTGGTGGATTTGCATTAGGGCTAAAAAACGCTGGATTTCAGCTAAAGGAGCATTTCTTTTCTGAAATCAATAAACACGCTATTGCTGTCTATCAAAATCACTTTAAAAATGCAAACTATGTCGGAGCAATTGAAACTATTCAATCAAAAATCAAACGACCAAACATTATCACTTTCGGCAGTCCTTGTCAAGATTTTAGCATTGCTGGAAAAAGAAAGGGTCTCGCTGGAGAAAGAAGTAGCCTTATCGGGCAAGCAATACAGCTGGTTACTGAACTTAGACCAGACGTTTTTATCTGGGAAAATGTTAAGGGAGCATTCTCCTCAAACAATCGGGCAGATTTTTGGGCAATTATCCAAGCGTTTACCAACATGGGGGACTATCGATTGGAATGGCAACTGCTTAATACAGCATGGCTTTTACCCCAAAATCGAGAGCGAATTTACCTTGTTGGACATCTTAGAGGAAAAAGTAGCCAAGAAGTATTTCCTTTCCAAGAAAATGATGAACTATTTAATCGGCAGAAAAAAACAAGACAAGGATGGCCAAAAACCCAAAATTATTCCTCAACATTAACGGGCAAATTTCGAGCTACGGATACGTATATTAATGTTCCAAAACAATCAGGAACATTAACGGTCGGTGGAAAATCTGGTGGATTACATTCTGATATTACAGCTATTCCTGTATTGACTCCAAATCGAAAAGAGAAAAGACAAAACGGTAGACGATTCAAAGAAGTCGGAGACCCATCTTTTACTTTAACTACTCAAGATAAACACGGTGTGCTTCTCAGCGAGGAATCAAATGGTATGCGAAGGGTGAATTTACGCCGCTTAACCGAAATTGAATGTGAACGCTTACAGGGTTTTCCTGATGACTGGACCAAGTGGGGAAACTATAATGGAGTAACTAAGGAAGTGGCTATGACGAATCGTTATTCACTAATCGGAAATGCGGTAACAGCGAATGTTGTAACTGCCATTGGAGAGCGTCTTTTAACAACTTAAATACAATAAACAATGCAAATAATTATCAATCATTTTACACACTACATAGGTGCTCTTGACTGGACGTATATTTTCACGTTTATCATCATTGCTTATGGGATTAATAATAGTACTTCCTTTCGTGAGAAAATTAGAGAAAAAGCGAAGCTTCGTTCCAAAACACGGTATCGAACGATCTTTGTTGGGATAGTCTATGCTGTGATTATCTACTTTGTTAGGGGTTATGACCGAACAAAAATAGAGTGTCTTTTTCAATCGCTAGTGTTTGCGATGGTATTCCATCATCTTTTTATCGAAGTGATTGTGAAATTTCTAACTAATCGACTGAAATCATGAGAAATGAAATCCGTATAACGGCTATTTTTTTGCTGCTCATTTTTGCACTGATTTTTATTCACTACAGGGATGAGCAGGAGCTTAAAAGTTTCCAATTTCAACAAAGTAAACTCAATAAGCAGGTGAATGATCTGCTCTATGAAAATGACTTGTTAGAGGACAGTTTAATGTTAAAAGAAAGGGAATTAAAACGTCTTGAAAATCTACTGGAAGCGGAAGAAAAAACAATTATCCATTTAAAACAACAACGACATGAAGCGATTAATCACATTGACACTTACAATGGTGATGCACTCTTTGATTTTTTCACAAGGATTGACACCAAAGATTCAAACCTTTGACAAGGACACGCTCTTTTGTTTTTCGATTCCACAATCTAAACTGCTTGCGGAATATGTACTTAAAAGTGAATATTCGGACTCTATTATCCTGCATTTGGAACGTCAAAATAAATTGTTTGACAGTCTACTCATTGGACGAGAAAATCAAGCTGAACTACTGAATAAAAGGATAGGAAATTTGGAGCTTGTCTCTACAAAGAGAGAACAGCAAATCGCGCTTTTAAAACGGAATCTGCATATTGAGCGCAAAAAACTCAAACGTCACCGTTTAATCACGATTTCGCTTGGGTTGGGAGTGGTTGTTTTAATGGGAATCACTTTGATTAATTAAGGAATGTCAAAGGAACAATTTGTTACAACATATTATACGCACGCCAAAAAAGCTGAAAAGACAACGGGAATTCCTGTACTTTTTGCACTTGCTCAAAGTGCACTAGAATCGGGTTGGGGGAAACATGCTCCAGGGAATATGATGTTTGGGGTAAAGGCTTCTTCTAAACGAAACTTTGGCGGATGGCAGGGGGATAAACAATTGCTTACAACAACAGAATATTCGACTAGTCCAAATTTGTCTTATCCTGTAATCTTACCTGGCTACCCAATTAAAATGGAATCGGGAAAATACAAATACCGGGTTAAAACATATTTCAGGGCCTACCCTACTCCGTACCATTCTTTTGTGGATTGGTCAGGGCTGCTTTCAACGGCTTCACGCTATAAGACAGCTATGGCAAACCGCAATGATCCGTATCGCTTTGCTGAAGAGGTGGCTAAAGCAGGATATGCCACGGCTCCAGATTATGCAACCAAAGTAAAAGGGGTGATGGGCCAAATTGAATCGCTTGTTGATGCAACGGGGGTTGGTTTAAAAATGGAAAAGAAATTTGTAAAAAAGGCGGCTATGCCGCTGTTATTTGTTCTAGTTGGATTAGGAATGTTTGTCTATGGAATAAAATATAAAGAAGAAAGGAATGGATAGTTTACAGCTTATTGGAATATTACTTGGGGCTGCGGGGTTTTGGAAAGTGGTTGAAGTTTTTTTTAAAGTCAGAGCAGATAAACGATTGCATAAGGCGGAGGAGGAAAATCTTAAGGCAAGTGCGAGTAGTCAAATTATTGACAATTGGGTGGGATGGGCGCAAAAGTTGGAAAAAAGGGTTGAGGAACTGGAATCGGATAACCAGAAGATGGAAGAAACGATTAATAAGCAGCGTTCTCGAATTAATGACTTGGAAAAATTTGTTACTGAACTCAAAGAGCGTAATCGTGAATTGTTGAATCGGCTAAAATTGAATCAAAATGGGAGGAAACAATAAGAATGATAGAATGCCATTTTTAATGGCGACATGGATGACATTGAATATTACTCTCACGGTTGTAACGCTGTGGAATATAAACGCGGATCGCAAAAACAAATGTGATTGCAAAGAAAGCAATAGGACTTGAAGCGAACAACAACGTATATTATAGCAGGGGGCATTGTTACTTTAACTGTCGTTTCACTTTTTGTTTTTAGAAAAAAGAAAACGAAAATCAATGTTGATTTAAGTGTGTTTGATAGCCCGGATGAACAAGGATCGGGAGTGTGCATGGATAAGAATCTTATTGGGATGCTTTTGAAAATTGAGAAAGAAACGGGGTATGCTGTTCTTGAAAACATTAATTCGGGGGCACGAAGTCAAAGGCACAATGCTAAAGTTGGAGGGGTTAAAAATTCGGCGCATAAAATACCAATCTGTAAAGGGGTTGATATTGGTGTACCTAATACTACGGTTAGGGATGAACTGGTAAGGGCAGCAAAAAAAGTAGGCTTTAAGCGGATTGGAATTGGACGCACTTTTGTTCATCTGGATAATGATGATACCAAACCACAATATGCTGCATGGGGTTATCCTAACCTTCCTTACCATCCATTTAAAACAAAAAAATATGCCTAGACATGGACAAGGAATAAACCCATATCCCAATGGGAATTTTGCAACGAATTTGGATTTTTTAGAGGAATTGATTTTGATTTCTTCGGCTGAAAGGGGAAAGGAGCCAATTGATGAAAATGATGGTGGCTATCAAGATATTGCCATTGATGGTTCTTCAGCGGGTGCTTTAACTGTGCCTGAAGATGCTATTTCTGCCTTAATTATGATTGAAGCTGATTCATCTGATCCTAATATTTCTCGTGTTGTTCGCTTTAAAGAGAATGGAGTGGTTCCAACTTCAAATTCGGGATTTGGACTGGGCGATAATGATGTTTATACGATTGTGGGTAAAGAAAATCTTGATCGTTTTCGAATCGTTGGAATTACGCAAACAAAGGAGCATATGCTTCGTGTACAGTATTTCAAATCACAACAAAAAAAGAAATAATCATGCGTGTTATCAATCAACAAAGAATTGTTCGAGGGCAAATTTCGCCTTTTCAAGGGGTGATTATACGCCCACAAATTACGCGAATTATTAATGCGCGTATTGAAACGAATATGGCAAGTGTTGTAAGGCTTATTGGGTTTAATTTTTCGGAGCAGTCGCAGGTGATTCTTAATGAATCAAGTCTTGTTATTAATCAGATCACTTTTGTAAGCCCAGTAGAAATTCAACTCATTATTCAAACGGGAAGTCTTGCAGGGGATTTTGATATTTTGGTGCGCAATGGACAAGTGGATTCGCTTGTTTCTTCGCTCACGCAAATTAGGGTCCGAAATGCGATTTTTGTGGATTTAAGAAGTGTAAATTTGCAAGCATTGCAAATGGAGGTAACCGGCGGAGTGGTCATTAATCAAGATAGCACAAGGGGGCTTAGTGCCACTGGCACAGGGTTAATTTGGAATCGTGGGGTAAAGTTTACTGCACATCAGTGGAATAGAACGGATAACCTGGAGTTTAGTTTTGTTTTTACGCGAAGTGGAACGGGAACGTATATGTTTGGTATTGGAGGAGCAAATATTGATGTTGAAAACTTAGGGAGACGGTCGTTTTTCCGCGCGGAAACGCAGCTGTTCCACAATGGGCAACAAGCAAATTCTTTTTTTGGAGGAGGGTTGCAAGCGGATTGGAGTCAAAATATTGGCACGACAGTGCAGTTTATTGCGGGGCGTTTCTATAAGGTGACTTTTGTTATGTCCGGGAATAATGGCACGGCAATGCGGATTAATGAGGTTAGTACTGGGGCTATTGATACGGAAATAAGTACGCTTCACGAGTGGGTTTCTACTTCTCCTGCGAATGATGCTGTTTTAATGCCGTTTTGGGCAGCGAATAATGCCCCGAATTGTTTTATTACGGCTTATAAGATTCTTTGAGGTGTTTTAATGGGAAACTTAACATAGGTTTAAATACTTATTTTTTATTCTTTTTTACGTATAAAAACGTAAAGTAAAAAGATATTTAAATTTGAATTGTTAATCCAGATAGTAATATACATTATGAAACTCAATAAAGAAGGTTATAACTCTCAAGGACAAGAATTAGAATGTATTGTAGATTTATTGACTTCTTTGAATGAAAAAGTCAAATTAGATAAGTCACTCAGTTATATTTCGAAGGAGGATTGTGATGAATTATATACGCAATTTGAATTGTTAGATCGAAATATTTTTGATCACAAAAAGGTTTCAATCGATTCAAATAATAGGTTGGAAGAGTTAACGTTTATCATGGCTCAAATGACGGACTTAAATTTTTCACAGGAAGCAACCGTTCGTGAGGACTATAATCACCTAGATTACATTGCTATAAGTCTCAATATGATGCGGGAAAGATTGCAAGAAAAGGTCAATCGATTAAAAAGAACAAATGCTATTTTAGACGCATTTAATGACCTCTATCTCGTTACTGATCTAAAAGGTTTAATTACGGATACAAATAATAAAATACAGCGTTACTTCAATCTTGCCAAAAATGATGTGATTGGCATGCATATTAAAGATTTTTTAGAATCTCAAAAGGGATTCTTTGGGATAGATATAACACGAAATTTTAATATCCATCAGCTAAAAAGAGGTTATTTAGAAAATACTGAATCAGAAGTTGTTTTGCGAGTTTCAGGTAAAGTATACGCATCTCAAGGAGTGGAAGATGGTTATTGTTATAAAGTCGAATCTCTGATTAGAGCGTTATATGTTAGACCAAATGATTCTAGCAATACAACTGAAAAACAAATTGATTCGATCTATTTTAGGTCTTCTAAGGTTAATGTTCCACAGACTAGTCTAAGCGAGCATCACCATCTTTTGGAATCGATTCATCAAATTTATTCGGACAAAAAAGAATTGGACATGACCGATAGTATGATTCTCAATTCTGTTAAAAGTATTTTAGGAAAATCTAATTTGCACTAATTCCTTTTAAAAATAAGTAGGCACTCCCTTTATTTGTAAAATATTTTGTGGACCGGAACGGTTTGTCAACTACAAGGTAAAAGTTGAAAATTATTCGGCTGAGCGGTTTATCGGAAAATACCGCTAAACGTGAAATGCTTTGATAAGATTCTTTTGATGCCCAATACTTACTAGCGGCAAAGGCAACTTTTTTAATATTACGAATATCAACAAGTACTGGATATTCTATGCCCTCCGTATATGCAATCCTGTCTAAGACAATTTGTTTTGCAATTTCCAACGTAACAACAAGATCAGGTGGGTATGAGCTATGAAATACACCGTCACTTATCCACATTTTTATGTGTTCGGTTTCATATACGTCTTTGTTCTCAAGCATAATTTAATTTTCTAAATGTACTCTTTTTTATCTTAACTTCAATAAGCCTTTATTTTGTCGTAAGGGCGGAAGTTTACTCAATTTAACCAGGCATTATGAATTACAAACAAAATATAGTTATGAAAAAAAAAGAAAATCAAGAAAATGCTAATTCTATTATCAATACGATTGATAATAATATAACACATGGCGTAAAGCAAGGGGTTTTACATTTAACTGCAAATAATGATAAGGATGATATAACAACATCTCAAATCAATAATAAGCAACTTCTCAACTTCTCATCATACAGTTATTTGAATTTGGAAAAGCACCCGAAATTAACTGAAGGTTGTATTAATTCGGTTAAAAAATATGGCACTCAATTCGGTTTCTCGCGCGCATTCCTTTCGATTGATCTCTACGACGAGTTAGAGATAAAGTTAGCTGAAATTTTTAAAGGTCATGTTGTTATTGCTCCCTCAACAACACTAGCTCATCAGGCAGCATTACCTGTATTGGTGGGTGATAATGACGCAATAATCATTGATCAGTATGCTCACGCAAGTATTTATTTTAGTGCCAAAATTATTAAAGAAAGAGGGGTTCATTTGGAACTTGTAAGGCACAATAGAGTGGATTTAATTGAGGAAAAAGTCATTGCCCTGCGTCAAAAATATGATCGCATTTGGTATTTATGTGATGGTGTCTATTCTATGTATGGAGATTATGCTCCTGTAAAAGATTTAGAAGAGTTAATGAATAAATATGCCCAATTTAATATTTACATTGATGATGCACATGGAATGAGTTGGAAGGGAGAAAACGGAAAAGGATATGTCTTGAGTGAAATAACACTTCACCAACAAATGGTTCTTGTAACTTCTCTGAACAAGGGATTTGCTGGAGCTGGAGGTGTCTTAGTGCTTCCTAATTCAGAATGGAAAAGAAAAATAAGAACCTGTGGAGGAACATTGATTTTTTCAACACCGATTCAACCTCCTATGCTCGGAACGGATTTAGCTTCTGCAAATATTCATTTATCTGAAGAATTATCTCTATTGCAAAATGAACTAGAAGCAAAAATTAAGTTTTGCGCTGAGCGAATTAAATATTTGGGGCTTCCAGAAATCTCACAGAATAATTCTCCAGTCTTTTACCTGCCAACAAGTTTTCCAAAGGTAAGTTATAACCTAACAAAAAGGATGATGGATGATGGTTACTATCTAACTCCGACATTATTTCCGGCGGTTTCAATGCGAAAAGCGGGGATCAGGTTTTGTATAAATGTAAAGAATACGAAACAACAAATCAATGACATGCTAGAGTCACTAGCAAAAAACTATCCGTTGGCATTGAAGGAATCTAATGTAATGTTGGAATCGGTATATAAGTCATTCAATTTAAGAGCTGAAGATTTTGTTCCTGAAGGTTTGAAGAAAGAAGAGTCTTCGAGTAAACTAAAATTAGTGGTCCACAATACAATCATGAAAGTGAATAAAGATAAATGGGATCATTTTTTAGGGGATAATGGTTCATTTGATTGGAATGCATTAAAGATGTATGAAGAGACTTTTACAGGTAATCCAAAAAAGGAGGATAATTGGAGTTTTTATTATTTTGAGGTGTTGGATGAAAAAAATACAACGGTACTTCTTACTTTCTTTACAAAAGCTTGGTGCAAAGATGATATTTTCAAGAATGCCGAAATATCGGAGGAAATTGAATTGATTCGTCAAAATGATTCTTATTATTTGTGTACTGAATCATTAATGATGGGAACGCTTGTCACTGAAGGGCAGCATATTTATTTCAACAAAGAAAGTCAGTACTGGGAAGAAAGTTTTATCCTGCTCATGGAGGAAGTTAATCGAATGCAATTTGAGTCAAAAATAAATGCCATTTATCTACGTGATTTTGACACAAATGACAATGAACTAGCCGACTTGTTAATTGCAAATGGGTATGTTAAGACGGAATTACCGGATTATGTGCATGTTTTATCTGATTTGGATTGGGATAGTGAAGCTGAATATCTGAGTAGATTGGGAAAGAAAAGAAGGCAACAGGTGAAAATAGATGTCTCGTATCAAAATAAATACGAAATTGAAATTAAGAACGAGGTTACAGAGGAGGAACTATTTCATTTTTATCAACTTTATCTAAATGTAAAAAAAAGGAGTGCTTTAATTAATACATTTGACTTGCCTTTTGAATTTTTCAAGTCAATCAACGAAACGGAGGATTGGGAAATGATTGTACTTAAATTAAGTGATCAAGAGTCGCAAATAAATAACAATAAACAAGCCATTTCGGTTGTATTTTCGCATAAAGGAGCGCAGAGTTATACACCATTATTTATCGGCTTGGATTATCATTATTTATATTCACATAGAAATTATAAGCAATCGCTTCTGCAAATGGTCAAGCGAGCAAGAGGTTTAAATGTCAATCGACTTTATTTTGGAATAACTGCATCTCTTGAAAAAAGACGCTTGGGTGCAACAGCAATTAAAAAACATGTATTTGTTCAACTTCATGACACTTACAATATGGATGTTCTTTCCTTGTCTTCAGGAATTAAAGCTTCAATTGTCTAAATGATTTTGGCAAGTGTAACGTTAAATTAACGCTACACTTGTCAAATTTAAATCGAATCGGATTAAGTTGATTTTATCAATGAGTTCTGTTATTTGGCAATAACAAAGAAGGGAATTTTTAACTCTTTTGTTCTTTTGTTGTGTGTCATTTAATAAAAAAATCATTCTACGTTCTTCAATGATGGATAAGTAAAATTGAATCAATTCATTTGTGCTATGTTCTTCTCGAGCTAAGTTGCTTATGTAAACGGCAGCACAATTTGGAATCGGATCAAAACCTAAACAAACAGGAATAATAGGGCAACGTATATATTCTTCTAAATGTTCTTTGAGTTGAATGCTTCTTCTCATTTCGCGATCAATTATCACTATTTTATCTATAACTTTTTTCAATTAAAGGATTTAGATTTTTTTGATATTGAATCAATGAGATTCTCAATATTATCATCAATTATATGATATGAATGGGCCCCAGCATCAATGAATTTGCTATTCTGCCAAACTGAATTATTAAATGTCATGATAATTAGATCAATGGAAGGATGTTTCTGTGAAAGGTTTTGGATCATTGTATTGGTCTGATCAAAAGGAAGTCCTAGTCTAAGTAATAAATAACTTATGGTATAGTCTTTTGATTCTAAGTTTATTTGATCTAAACTATTTTTTGCAGAAACAACGTGTATATTTTTTGAGAATGTTTCGATCGTTTTTTTAAGGAATTCTCCATACAATGTACTGCTGGAACATATGGCAATATTAATTTTGGGTTCTTTCATGTACTTCTTAGCAAATCATTCTTGCTTTGGGTTAAAATTCTGAATTGCAATTTTTTAAATCACAGGTTCTAAATCTCTCCTATCAATTCTCAATAGAATAAAACTTTTCTTATAAATTTGGGTTAAAACGTTGAAATATAAAGACATTAAAAGACAATTCATAATAAAATGTCTTGATTTGTCTTAATTTATAATCATTCTAAATAATGAGTGCAGCTAATGACGTATTCCTGCTAGAAAAAATTCTCGCCGAAAAAAGAGCGAAAGGACTCTCATGGGATAAATTAGCTCAATCGTTGCCAATTAATGGTGATTCGCTTCGCATTGCCTTCAAAAGAAACAATGTAAAAACGGTTCATTTAATTAAAATCTGTGAGGTTCTAGGACTTGAACACCGAATGGACAATCAAAAGTATGATGTCGGTTTAATCTATACTCCTCTTATTACTAAATATGGGTATCAAGAATACTCGGATCATCATGATAATATAACTTATCTAAACGAACAACAATTAGTATCTTGGGATATTGATAGTGAGCTTTATGGAACAAAGGAGGGTTTTTTAACTTTTGAAGTCTATGGGGATTCAATGAATAATGGATCTTATCTTAGTTTCTTGGATGGTGATTTTCTCCTTGGATGGCAAATAAAAAATGTTCGGTGGAATGAAGATTTTATCTCAAATAAATCAGCTCTGATAATTTTGCATAAATACAAGGGGGTTATTATAACCAGAATTAATCAAATAAATGGTTCTTCTATTAATTGTTCTTTTCTCAATGAATCGTTTGATAATGAACTTATCAATTCAAATGACATTATCAAAGTTTATTCTGTGATTAAAATGAAAAGAGAGTCGCAATTCTAGTATTAAGTCTTATTGTGGTCTACTTATTAAAATGAACTACTCTTGTGAAGATTTAATGGAATTTTGACGTTTAGAAGGTATTCTTATTCCACTATTGATAAATAAATTTATTAAATATTGTTAATCAGTATTTTAGATTTTCCATTTTGCAAACAATTTGCAAACACTTTGGAAAATTTAACTCATAAAACCGAATTTTAAAAACAAAAAAGCCTGTAAACATTTGAATTACAGGCTTTTATGTTGCTCTCCCTCAAGGACTCGAACCTTGGACCCTCTGATTAACAGTCAGATGCTCTAACCAGCTGAGCTAAGGGAGAATTTAATATTTCAAAAGTATTGAATGTTTGCAAATTGTTTGCAAATTTTTCAATTTTTATTTTTGCTCGTTTGCAAAATATTGGTTTTTAATCTTTTACCTCTTTAAAACCCTCTGATTAACAGTCAGATGCTCTAACCAGCTGAGCTAAGGAGGAATTTATCAAAATACGTGTAAAAAATACCGTTGTACTTCGTTTTAGCGAGGGCAAATATACATAAATTAAATTTATGTGAAAGAAAAAAAGAAGAAAATTTAATTTTTTATTTTACTAGATATTTAGAATAATTCTTCTTCAAGCGAAGTGATTTCAGAGCCAACTAAAAATTCTGCTTCATTTGTATAATCTTCGCCAAATTCTTTCTGAGTACGGTTTTGTTCGGACGGTGCTTTTAAAATATTTGTTTTAGAGACATTTAATCGTATTTCCGCTTTTACTGAATTATCCTCTTGAAGATACCCTTTTGCAAAAGGTGTCCCAACAATTTCAACCAAGCTTCCTTTTTTTAGGAAATCTAAAATTCTAAGGTTTGATCCTTCTTTTTTCCAGATCGTACAATTTACCCAAGTTGTTTTGGTTTTTTGCTCACCTGATCGTTTATCTCTCCAATTTTTATTGTGTGCGACTGGGAAATTAAGTGCCAAAACTCCTTTATCCATTTTCTTCACAATTGCGTCTCTCCCAACGTTTCCTATTAAGCGAGTTTCAAATACTGTAGCCATTTCTCAAATTTTCAATTAACACCACCACAATTTACTTCATTTTAAGGAAACGACAAACTATTAACTGTTAAATTTTATAGATTAATCACTCAAAATAGACGACAAAAGCGTCTTTATAGCCATCTGACTGAACTGATTTTTGTGCTTTTTTTGCTTCTTTTTTACTGGTAAATGGACCTACAAAATACTTGTATTTATAGATACTTGAACTTTCTACAAAAACGCGCTCTACATCCATTCCTAATTTTGTAAATTCAGTAATATTTGTTTTTATTTCATCTATTGATGCCATAATTTGAACTTTATAATGGGGTCCGTTTGGCTGGTTTTTCACTTCTTGAGGAGGGCTAAAATCTATATTTTTGTGCTTAATTTTCACAAACTCTCTTGTCGCTCTAAATATAGCTGATGCTATGATTTCTTGCCCATATGCAGAATTTAGATAATTTCCTTCGCTTGTATTCGTAATAAAACCACACTCAACTAATACTGTTGGCATTTTTGTATGCTTAAGAATTTGTAATGAATGGCCTATGTCTGCAGCAGTTTTAACTCCCCTACTATTTCTTCCTGCTCGCATTTTAAACTGTTTTTCAATTAATTGTGCCCATTTATAAGATGATTTTGCACCATAGTTATGAATATGTGTTTCTGTTCCATATACAGCAGCATTAAGGCTTCCATTTACATGAATACTGAGCATATAATCCACATTCTTATTATTCGCCATTGCAACACGATCATCTAGTGATGGGTAAACATCTGTTTCTCTTGTATAAAGTACATTTACATTTAATAAGTTATATGTTAGATAACCTCCAACTTTCAATGCTATTTCTAATGCTAAATCTTTTTCGTTTTTTAATGAATCTTTTAAAGGCAAATGCCCAGGATCTTTTCCACCATGGCCGGGATCAATCAGAATTGTAATGCTCGATTTCTGCGCAAAAGTAGGCATTGACAATAATGCAATAAAGATGATTAAGATTGATTTCATTTTTGTTGTTTATTGATCTGCTAAGATAAAATTTGTAATCCCCCATTTTATCTGCATCTTTATGAATAATTCAACTTAGGTTGTTTATAACTGTATATGATTCAAGAAATCAAGTATCAAGCCATTTGGGGTAAACTCTATATTTTATTGGGAGTTTTATTTGGTTTATTGTTCATTTTTGGAGCTTTAATTCTATCCGATTTTTCGATCTTCTTCAATCTTATTGCTTCTATTATTGTCATTTATACAGGTTATAGTATGTTAAAAAGACCATACGCCCGATATACTGAAAACGAAATAATTGTTTATACTATTTTTGGAAGTCAACGAAAAAAATATGCCGTAAATGATCCAAATTCAATTCGTTTAAGCAGAAATAGATTATTTATTGGGAACAAGAAACTACGCTTAAACAATTGGTTAATCAACAAAAAGGACTGGGAACGCATGTTAATTTTTTTTGAACTTCGTGATTCTCTTTTTACGGAATTAAAAGATTAATTTTCTATCCATTCATTTTCACGATAAAGTGCAAGTGCGTAGAATAATGCAAAAATCGAAACTCCTGCCTGTGTTTCGATTAAGTCTTGAAAAAAACAGGAAATTCCTAATCCAATAATAACAATCCAAAAGAAATAATCACGTTGTTTTAATTCGGAAAAAGGGATTATAAAAAGCACTGTAAAAAGTAAAAATCCAATTACCCCTAACGTTACCCAAATTGTTAAAAATTGATTATGTGACCTGTGGCGATTTTCTGCTTTTAAAAGTGAATCTATTGCATTATACTCTTCAGAAAAAGCTGTTGGAACATCACCTATTCCAACTCCAAACAACCATTTTTTCTTGATGACTCGTGTGGCCACCTTTAGATGTTCTAAACGTTGGATTAATGAATTTCCATTTGGGTCTCCTCCGTTTTTATAAATTTCGTACTCAAATAGAAAACTAGTGAGACGTGTTTTCAACCCTTGATTAACTGCAATACTTGTTTGGCCACTCTCAATTGCATGAATTTCTTCTTTGGCTAGTTGATGGACAGCAATGCTATCTTTTCTCAGATTTTTGGATGTCAGATAACGCATTAATGTTCCAAACATTGGTTGTCCTTTTCTATCTAAAGAATCATAAGGGATTTCTGAACGTCGATTCCATTCATTTTCTAATTCCTTTTGGTTGACATAGATCCAAATTAAATTCCCATTTTCACGTTGCAAGTTGGTTTGATCATGAAAGTATGGCCGATCGTTTTCTGTATATAAATCTAACATACTAAAATCAATTGTTTCTTTTGGTGCAAGCTCTTTAATAAACTTAGTTAAACTGAATATCACAATGGTACCCATACTAAAAAGTAGAAGATAAGTGATCCGTCTAATCTTTCTTGACTTTAGTTGAGTTACCAAATAAACAGAAGAAAAAGCAATCAAGACAATAAAGAGTATGTACCCATTAATAATTTGGGATTTGTACAAATAGAATAAAAACCAAACTGATAATGCAAGCCAAATTAATGGATTGTATTTCTTTTTAATGATCAAAAACAATGCTGTAAAAATTGCAAAATTAATTAGGATTGAAAAGCGCACATGAGAAATGAATACGGACATTTCTCGAATATCATTCTGCTGTTCTAGAAAGTAATTGTAGCGTATGAAGTTATACAAACTGGAGTAAAAAACGATTCCTAAAAAAACGTATAAAAGGAAGTAAAAATGTTCTTTTTTTAGTGGGTCTGATGTTGCCATCACAAGCGGAATAACGATAAAAGGTAACTTAATTCTTAAATCTTTAAAACCATAAGAGAGCTCATCACTCCAGAATAATGAAATTGCCAAAAAAAAGAAAATTGCAACAACAATCCAAACCGTTTTTGTTCTTTGAAATTTTGTCCAATACGTTTGAAACTTACCTTCAATTAGCCAATTGGAAATAATCCAAATTGTACCAATACTCATTAAAACATTTGAAATTGCAATTCCAACGGTTATAATGACTAAAGCAGTAAGTTTTAAATATAAATGTGCTGGTAGATTAAGCCATTTATCAAACATTGACTAATTTTCTAAGTTTAACAAATTATTATAACGTGCTTTATCGTTTAGTATTTCAGTTGACTTTAGAATAAAAGGATCTTTAATTAACCCATGCATTATTCGTCCTTTTTGATAATAATAACGTCCAATGATTTCATCTTCCAGTAAAGGAATTATCTCTGCTTTATATTTTTCCAAATCTCGTTCTTTTGAGGGTTCTAATTTTTGCATTAACGCCTCAAATTCTGCTTTTGCGCTTGCATAAGCATCTTCATCTTCTGCAATTTCTTCTAATTGTTTTATTGCACCAAGCGAAGCCGTTTCATATTCAAAATCTTGTGCTAAAACAAAATCTGAAAAATTGCTGTATGCTTCGTCATCTATTGAAAAAAGCTTTGCTTCGGCTATACTTGTATTGTTTTTACGAAACTTTGTTGCATAGTCAAAAATGATATTGTTGAGAACAATTGTTCCTGTAATTGCTGCGTATTTTACATCATCAATTGTAACATCTGGTTCAACTCCTCTACCATCAACAACTTCTCTTCCATTTTTTGTTTTAAATTTATTTAACAATGAATCTGAAATTTCATTTACATTACTTCCAACTGTCCGGTTTGAATAATCCAATTTTTGGATGCACCTTCCGCTTGGCGTATAATATTTTGCAATGGTTACTTTAATTTTAGCATTGTATTTTAAATCAAGTGGCCTTTGTACCAAGCCTTTTCCAAAAGATGTTTGCCCTAAAATAATTGCGCGATCTAAATCTTGTAATCCTCCAGAAACAATCTCACTCGCAGAGGCTGAATTACCGTCTACCAATACAATAATTGGCATTTTGGTGTCTTGAGGTTTTGCAAGTGCTGTATATGTTTTATTAACAGACTCATCTCTTCCACGAATCGAGACGATTTCTGTTCCCTTTTCAACAAACATGTTGACAATCTTCACTGCTTCAATTACCAAACCACCACCATTGCCTCTCAAGTCAAAAATTAACTTATTCATTCCTTGATTTCCTTTTAAATCTTTAAATGCTTCAAGGACATCTGTTCCTGCAGTTTGTGTAAAGGAGCCTAATTTAATGTATCCAATATCATCTTTAACCATCCCATAATATGGAACAGGACTAAATTTGATTTCTTCTCTTTTTAAATCTTTTGTGATTTGATCTCCATCTCTATTTACTTTTATTGATAAGGTTGTTCCTGGTTTTCCTTTTAGTTTTTCAGAAATTTCACTCGACGTTAATTCTTCTACATTTTTACCATCTATTTCTAAAAATTTATCTCCTGGTAGTAATCCTGCTTTTTGCGCAGGAAATCCTTCATGAGGTTCAATGATCAAGACATGATCGTCTTGTTGTCTAATGATTGCTCCAATGCCTCCATATTGGCCTGTCGAAGCTAATTTATAATCTTCTATGCGTGATTCAGGAATATAATTGGTATAGGGATCCAATTCATAAAGCATAGCGTCTATAGCTGCTTTCATTAATTCTCCTGGATTGGGTTGGTCAACATAATTTAAGTCGACATTTTTATATACCAATTCAAAAAGTTCTAAATTCTTTAGTATTTCAAAGTCAATATCCTCCTCCGTCTGCAAATTCGGTTGACTATAAGAGAATACGGAAGTTAAAAGGGCCACAATGATTAACCCACATTTCATTTTTTTCATATGATCGCTCATTTCATTGTCTTTTACGTAATAACGTCAGAACAATGCTTCTGTTTTAATTGTATTAAAAGTAATTTTATTTTTTCTTCGATTAATGAATAATCAGGATTTTCTTTTCCAGTATAAATAAAAAATAATGCCAAACTTTTTTCTGAACGACTTAATTCATCTTTGAGGTCTGCTTTATTCAGTCGGTAAACTTCTTTAATTTGTCGTCTTATCCGATTTCGTTTTGTCGCTAGCTTTACTTTTCTTTTAGGAATTGAAACAACAATTTTTAGTGGTTCTTGATCTTGAAATTGGCAGTATAAATATTTTACTAAAAACGGGTGTTTTTTAAGCGTATCCCCTTTTTCAAAGATTTCTTCCATGATTAACCTACTTTTTAGACGTTCTGCTTTTGTAAATGTAGCTTTATTCATGGTTGGTTATCATATTATATGCGTCTGGCTTAACTCAAACAATTTGGTTTATAAAACAAAGACAATTCTTCCTGTTTATATTATTGTTTTTTTAATTCTTCTGCTACTCTTTCAAGATCCTGAAAAAAAGGCACTCCGTACGCTCTAATTAAAGGTTCTTTAAGAAATTTGTATACAGGCACGCCTAATTCTTCTCCTAAGGTACAGGCGTCTTTACAAATTGGCCAGCGATCATAGTTTAAAGAAGTAAACGATTTAAATTTTTTAACCCGAATAGGGTAAAGATGACAAGAAATAGGTTTATTGAAGGTTGTTTTTTCATCTCGATAAGCTTGCTCTATAGCGCATTTTGTTATTCCATCTGTGTCTCGAAAAACAAAAACGCATTCAGCTCCTTTAACCAACGCAGTAACTGGTTCATTTTCTGAATCCATATAAAAAACACCATTTTTTGCAACGGCAGCAGTTCCTTCTGGTGTCATATATGGTTTGATTGTGTCAATATGTTCTTCTAGCAAATCAACTTCTTCTAATGTTAGAGGTGCACCATCATCTCCTTCAACGCAACAAGCTCCTTTACAAGCACCTAAATTACATACGAATTCTTTTTCAAAAATTTCATCTGAAACAAGTTTATCTCCGACCTCAATTATCATTTGTCTTGTCTTAATTTGATTACAAATTTAATTATTCTCATGGATTCCAATCGTAATACTTAACCTCATCTATTATTGCTGTTGGATCGTCATCTTCATAAAAATTTTCCCAATTTGTTTTGTATTTAATCGCTTTTATCTGATTATTTTCAAGTTCAAAATCATCCCAGTTCATATCAGTGATTGGTTTTCCGGTATTATCCACTAAAAAACAAGCACTATTTGGGCAAACTTTTACTCCAAAATCATAGATTTCTATTTCTTGAAAATCATAAAAATCAAGGTAGGGTATTGGATTATATTGACTATCGAGTAAAACTTTACTTTGATCAATCTTTTTTTCCTCATACGGAAATTTCGTTATTTCTATCGAATTCCCTGTTGTAGCCAAATAACCAAAAGGTACCTCTTGAATTTCAGCAAAATATGGCGTTTTCTTTACCCAACCATCACTTTCTTTTTCCCAAACAGCAGAAGATTCAATGGAATAGCGAAAATAAAAATCTTCGGATAATTCTTCATAAGTACCTTCTTCGATTAAAATTTGATCGAATTCAGCAATATTCGAATATTCACCTGTTCCATTAATTATTATTCGATTTCCGGCTTCATTGCACTTTATAATTAACTCTTTTTCGCCATTATCAGACCATTCTATATCCATGGGTATATATAAAGAGGTATCTTTTTCATTGAACAACTTAATATTTTCAATGTAGGCCGTATTTCCATAATAAAAGTCATTTTCAATTTTTTTACTTAGCGCAATTCCACCATTCTCTTTCTTTACTCCATATTGTTTATTATCAATTTCAATGAATAATGAATCTCCCTCTAACCAAATAAAGTATTCAAATTTTGGATTATAATGAATCATTTCTTTTGGTGCTGAAAATGAAATTAAATCTGCTTCTTTCTGATAAGCAATATAACCGTTTTCTACTTTTAGGTAAGCCGCTCTATTTTTATCATCAATTTCATTTGAATTGGATAATTCAATCAATTGACTCGCTCCAAAAACTGACTTAAGGTATTTTTTATTTTCTGAAAATTCTGCTGCTGTTTTATTATGAAAAGAATATCCTCCAACAAGGCTAAAAAAAGAGTAATCAACGCCTATCTGTTCTTTATTTTCATTTAATGTAAAATCAACGAATAAAAAGCCGCCTGAGATTTCATGAATTCCTGCATATGTTGGTTCAATGAGCCATTTTTTCGTTTTTGCATTATAAACCCCACTTGTCGAATGACTAAGCTCATTTGGCGGATAAACAGCTACATAATTTCCATTTAAATCTTGTATAATTGAATCTTCTTCTGGAAACTTAAGGCTTTTAAGCGGCGTGCTAAATGGATCGATAAACTCATATTTATAGTTTGTAATAATTAGTAAACTATCGTTGTATTTTTTAATTGCTATTTGCCTATCAAACTCTGGAATGAATTCCCTCCGAATGGACTTAATTGGATCTTGACCTTTCTTTATTTCTAATTGTTCTTTTCTCCAAGGCCAACTTGTTACTTCAAAGGGCTTTTCATCTAGTATAATTTCAGTGTCTTTTGAAAAAGAAGTGTTAACTTCAATTTGACTTTCTGCAACTAAAGGTCTTCTTTTTAGTCTTTGACCGCTTTCCAAAAGGTCGTAAAAGAGAAGTTTATTCTTATCAATCACAAAAAGAATATCGCTTTCTTCAGGATAAATTATTTTCTTTTTAGTTGGTCTGATGAAAAATTCATTGAATTCTTTATTGTAAACACCTGTTTTACTCTTCCGATAGATTAATGCAATGGTTGTATCTAAACAGGTTTGAAACGAATCACACTTAACTTTACCAAATCTAGTTTGTGTAAAAGACACATTATAAATGAAAACAAAGATGATGGTATAGCTAAATCTAATGCGCATGATGCTCTAATTCTTCTCAAGATACAATGATATTTTTATTTCGATCAGCTCTTCAAAATTTTTTCAATTTTATAGGAAATCTCCTGATATTTTTCCAGTATCATCAAATGTGAACCATTTTCAATGATGAAATCATAGTTGCTTCGTTTCTTTTGAGGTAAGATCAGATCAGAGGTGCCGTGAATTCGATAAAAATTTTTTGGTATGGTTCTATTACCCCAAGTTAGAATAGCATTTAAAGCCCAATACAAAAATGCCTTATCTAAATTTTCAAAAGCTTTCTTAAGGATTTTTCTATTGTGTTCGTTTGTTGCTCCGAATAACCAATACGTTAATTTATTTCCTTTTGAAAAAGTATAAATTGGCAGAATCTTTTGCAAGCGTAATTTAGATGCAATTTGAAAATGAAAAGGAAGTTCGTCATACGAAATAATTGAAGATACAGAAATTACTTTTTTTACGGGAATTAGTTTTGCTATTTCTAGTGCAAGCATTCCACCTAATGAAACTCCCATAATGAGAGGGTTTTCTTCTTTAATTTGGGGTAATAAATGTTTTGCATAAGTATTCATAGATTCACTTTTAGAAACAGCTACCCAATGAATGTAGACAAGATTATATTTTTCAAGTTGTATTTTTTGAAACACATTTCGATCTGCTCCTAAACCACTAATTACATATATATTTTGTTTCATTTCCATCAAAAATAGATATCCGTACAATTAATGCCAAAAACTACTCCTTTAATTCGAATTGTTTTACAAAAAATAAGCTGTGTAAAACTTTAGCACGCCTTTTGATAAATTACTTTATGAAGGTTTTAACTTTGTTTACTATGTATATGCGAATAACTTTTGTTTTTTATTTTTTAATCTCTTTTGGGTTATTTGCCCAAACTGATTCGCTAAAAGTAGACTCAGTGCAAGTTGGTTTATCTACTTACTTTGTATTGGGCTCTGGAGATGAACTCAATCTTGATTCGTTATTGGCTATTGAACGTAAAGTCGATTTGAATTCGGACTTCTACAAAAAAAGATATAAGGAAACTGATTTAATGTTTAAGGTTACCGATAACAAAGGGAACGGATTTGACAGTTTATACGGAACTCGAAATATGCGACCTATTTTGCATGGTGTTGCATATCGTGGAGGAGCAAATAATTATTATCATAAATTAGACAAAAGAAATAATCACAACCCCATTCCGTTGGATGGAATGCACGGACTTTGCCAAGAAGGGTTTTCGAAGGGAATATATCTTTACCGTGAAAATTTTGAAGAATCACCTCTAGGAGATACTTGTAACTGTATCGATTCTACACTGAACAAATTAGAATATGAGCAAAGGGATTATTACGATTCATTGCATGTTTATGACATGTTAAAATCAACATATGAAGCTGCTACAAAGTCGGAAGTTGGTCCTGTTTATTTGCATTGTTGGAACGGTTGGCATGCTTCGGGATTTATTGCTGCAGTCATTTTAAAGCAATTTTGTGATTTTTCGGATTGGGATGCTGTTAATTATTGGGATTTAGGAACAGATGGAGCTAATACTAGCCCACGCTATCAAACGCAACGTGAACGTATAAAGAAATTTCAATCTTATCCTGAATTTGAAATTTCAGATTCATTGAAGAATTGTCTTTGTCCCCCACTTCCAGAAAATATTGATAGTACACAATTGCATATTGAAATAGAGCACTTAGTTGTCGTTCCTGAAGCAATTCCGGTTGGTTTTCAAATTGTTTTATACAATGTCAAATTTGGCTCTGGAAAAACTAGTTTTTCAAATATTTCAACCAATCCTGATATCGTTTATTTGAAAACAGCTTTAGATAGTGATCCAAACTTAACAGTAGAAATTGGCGGTTATACGGATAATTCTGGTAGTTATGCAAAAAATGTAACGATTTCAAAACAAAGAGCAGAATTTGTTTATCGACATTTAATGGAATCTGGATACTCTCCTGAGCGAATTACCTTTAAAGGATATGGTCCAGAAAAACCAATTTATAGCAATCGTTATAAATCTACGCGAGAGGGGAATCGGAGAATAGAAATTAAAATCATTCAAAAAACTACGCACAGTTCGGATAAATTAGTGGATGAGAAAGGTTATGATTCAGATGTAAAAAGTGAAGCTGAAATTTTGAAATCTTACCTCTCTTATTTCTTTAAGCACCAAGATGAAGAAGGACAAGGAGCTGTATTTATAATTGACTCTTTAGCATTTGCCTCTAGTAGTTTTGAATTACCAACTGAAGGAGCTGGTGCAAAAAATCTCTCACAATTGGTTTTGTTTTTAAAGAAAAAAAAGGGACTTAAAGTGAATATTAACGGCTATACAGACGCTTCTGGAATTGAAGAAAACAATCAACGTTTATCTGAAAACCGTGCGAAGGCCGTTTATGATTATCTTATCTCTAATGGAATAAATGAGTCGCAGGTTCACTATAATGGGTTCGGGTCGGCAAAACCTATTGCTCCTAATCGTTATAAGTGGGGAAGAGACATCAATCGTAGAATAGAGGTTGAATTTATGCGCGATTAACAATTTTTCCCTTAATTAATCATCAATTACTGTAACAAAACTTGTTTGCCACATTATTTTTAAAACGGTGGTAGGATGAGAAGAATATTTTTTTTATTTATAATAATTACTTTTTCGGGTGTTGGATTGTCTCAATCAATGTTACTTGAATGTGGTCAAAATAGTCCAAACAACTTTGATGGATGGCGGATTGATTCGTATGATTTATTTAGTGAAGTTCATTTTGAATCGGATGGTATTTCGTTTTATTCAACCCACGGTGGAAACATTCCAGTAAGTGTAGTAAAACACATAGATAATATGGTTAATTTTGAACATTTAAATATTCAATTTGACTTTAATGCGATCAAAGACTGCACGATTGACAATGTGACTTATTATCTTTCTGAAGATGGTGAAAATTGGACAGCAATTCAAAATAGTCATAACAGGGTCACTTCATCATTTGTAAATGATGCATATATATTTGTTAAAGCTATTGCTAATGTTAACTTCTCTTCTAATTCTCAGTTAAAATTGACCCATGCTAAAATTCAAGAAGGAGACGAACATATTTTGACGTTACCTGAACATAAAAAGGAGACTCCTGCAAATTCATTTCACATATTTAGCTTTAAGCACACTATTAATATTGAAACTCAATTAGAACAACCATTTGAAGTGATGGTAACTGCTCTTTCTGGAAAAATAATCCATAGAGAAATATTTACGGGAAGTTCTAGGTTTAATTTACCGCAGCATTTAAGTGGGTTATTTATTGTTTCAATCATTCAAGACAATGCATTTCAAGCTTCTAAAAAAATTGCAATCCAATAAAAAAGGAACTACTATGTAGCCCCTTTTTTATTAAGTCATTTAAATTCTTTATTAAAATAGTTTCTTGAATTCTGCGTAGGTCATTTCTCCCTTATTGGTTCCTGCGCAATTGCTTTCTTTAGCCCATTTATGGTAATTCTCAATTCTATTGTCTGGACTTGGATGTGTACTCATGAACTCAGGGGTTCTTGATCCTCCTTGTGCTTGAATTTTTTCAAAAAATCCCGCACCTCCATCAGCTGGCCATGTTGTCCCGCACAAGTATTCAACTGAAATACGGTCAGCTTCAGTTTCGTGACTACGACTAAACTTCAATCCAACTAAACCTGCTGTAATTTGTTTTAATGCTTCTCTTTGTCCTAAAGCAGCATTAATCAGTACTTGTATACCATATGTTTTTGTCATTTGTCGTGTAGAATGTCTCAAATCTGCGTGTCCCATTTCATGGCCCATAACACCTGCAAGTTCTGCTTCATTATCTAAATACTTAATGATTCCTGTGTAAAAGTAAATATAACCTCCTGGTGTACAAAAAGCATTTAATGTTGAATCATTATCTACTATGCGCACTTGCCAAGCGAATTCATCTTTATATTTTACTTTACCTGTTTCTAATATTTTATCTCTTATTCCATAAATATATCGGTATGCTGCAACATTTGACGCAGAATCTAAAATAGGGTATTCTGCTGGGTTAGAAGCGATTTCATTTGACACTTGAATTCCTAAGTCTTTATCTTGCTGAATCGAAAATAAGTTAAATCCTCCATCAGGCACTTTAGAACCGTTTTTTCCAGTACCGCAAGAACCTAATAATAGAAGAGTTCCCAATAGTAAAGTTGTTATTTGTTTAAGTTTCATTTTTTCAAGTTTTACAATTGATCTATCGAAAATAGTTTAACACAAATTTAGCACGATTATTCATTCAGAAAAATAATGTGTTTGCAAAATTTAAAGTATTCGATTAGCCGCTAATTTAATGGGTTGATTGGTGTTAGATATAAACACCATGTTTTACAGTTAAAAATAAAATTGAAAACCCTATGAACATACCAAAAATAATTTCTTTTAACGTATGCGCCTTTAAATAGAGCCTGGCTCCAGCAACAATTCCCGCAATAATAATTATGTACAATATTATAAATAAGTTTGTAGGGTTCTCTACCCCGTTTGGAGGTAATTGTGTTTGACTATAACCAATTAACATTCCAACTATTCCAAAAATCGCGGTAGCATGGATACTTATTTTAAGTACGAAATTGATTAAAAAACAAACCACGAAAACGATTAAAATACCAAATAAAAAACCAATTAAAGCAGGGTGTTTTAGTTCATCAGGAATTTGATATCTTGCATAAATATATGCCAACAAATAATAAAAAAAGACGAGTATAAACGGATAAATTCTTTCTTCTCGTTTTTCTAAAGTTAAGCTTGTAATCATTTTATTCCAGTACATGATCAATAAACTTAATGTAGGAGCGGCAAAAGTTAAAATTCCAATAATGACATAAAGAAATGTCTTTGCTTGATCTGGAAAATAAAATAATGCGTCTAGAGTATAATATGATTGCGGCCTAGTTTCTATAGAGAAAAGTAAATAAACTCCTAAGAGGGGCATTAAAATAGGATGAAAAACATAAGAAAGTGAAGAGAAGAATTGTCTTACAATCATAATTCTTTTCTTAGTCGGGCTACAGGAATATCAAGTTGTTCGCGATATTTAGCTACTGTTCTACGTGCAATATTATATCCTTTTTCTTTCAACAAATCAGTCAATTTTTGATCTGTTAGTGGTTTTTTCTTTTCTTCTGCATCAACGGCGTCTTGCAATATTTTCTTCACTTCTCTTGTAGAAACTTCTTCTCCAGAAGAAGTAGAAAGTGATTCAGAAAAGAAATATTTTAGCGACATTATGCCGTATGGTGTTTGAATATATTTTGAATTTGCAACCCTTGATATTGTGGAAATATCCATCTCTACAATATCTGCAATGTCTTTTAAGATCATTGGTTTAAGATTGGTATCATCTCCTGTAAGAAAGTATTCTTTTTGGTATTCAAGAATGGCTTTCATAGTAAAGAGTAGTGTCTGTTGTCGTTGATGAATTGCATCAATAAACCATTTAGCAGAATCTAACTTTTGTTTTACAAATTGTAACGCTTCTTTATCTGATTTACTTGCTTGTGCTCCTTCAGAATAACTTCTTAACATATTCTCATATGTCTTACTCACTTTTAGGCGAGGTGCGTTTCGTCCATTTAAAGCTAAATTCAACTCTCCTTCATCTTCCGTCAAAATAAAATCAGGAATAATCTGCTGTATGTTTTTTGAATTTGTTGATTCCTTAAGTGAGTTACCTGGCTTTGGATTTAGTTTTACAATTTCATCAACTGCATCCTTCAAATCTTCATCACTTATTTCAAATTTTGATTTTATTTTTTCGTAGTGCTTTTTTGTAAATTCATCAAAACTCTTTTCAATAATTTTCTTTGCAGTATAAATTGAGATATTACCATGGTGCTTTCGTTCTAATTGAAGCAATAAACATTCACGTAAATCTCGCGCTCCTACACCGGCAGGTTCAAAATCTTGAATAATGAACAATACATCTTCTACATCCTCTTCTGTTGTATTTACATTTGCTGAAAATGCTAAATCATCAACAATTGCTTCAATTTCTCTTCTTAAATATCCATCATCATCTATATTTCCAATAATATTTTCGGCAATTGCTTTTTCATTAGGTGTCAATTTCCGGAGCATAAGTTGATTTTCAAGAATTTCATGAAAAGATTTCCCTCCAGAAATTGGAATCGCTTTTTCATCTTGATCCTTTCCAGCATTTGATACTGATGTTTTGTATTGCGGAAGATCATCATCTAAATAATCATTGATGTCAAAGTTTTCTTCTGCATCTGTAACCTCTGAATCAAAATCGTCTCCATACTCATCATCTAAACTCTCTTCCTTTCCTTCTTCCAGTGCAGGGTTTTCCTCTATTTCCTCTTTAATTCGTTGTTCCAATTCCATTGTCGGAACCTGCAACAATTTCATTAATTGAATTTGCTGAGGCGAGAGCTTTTGTAGGAGTTTTTGACTTAAGGTTTGCTTTAACATTTTTCTAACTTATTGTTGGGTCATGACCTGCTTTATTACAAGCAATCCCACAAAATCAAAAATACGAAATTTTCCCGAAAAAAATCATGCCAAACTTTAATATGACATATAATTTGGGCATACAAAAATTTTATTGATTAAAAAATAGACGTTTTTTTGATTAATTAAACGTCTTTTTGTATATTTGAGTATGGACGAACGAATATATCAAATTGCACTAAGTCTACTTACAGGGATTGGTCCAATAAAGGCCAAAACGCTTGTTTCGTATGCTGGTAGTTTGGAAAATGTGTTTCAATTTTCAGAACAAGATTTTCAAAAAATCAATGGCATTAGTGCCAATTCCATTAAAAAATTAAATCGTTCAAATGCGCTTTTAAAAGCTGAAAATGAGCTTAATTTTATTGAAAAAAATGGAATTTCGCTTTACTATTATCAAGATAATAATTATCCTTCTCAACTAAAGTTTCAAGAAGATTGCCCTATTGTTTTATTTACTAAAGGAAATATTTCTTTTGACAAGCGAAATTTGGCTGTCGTCGGAACAAGAAACGCAAGCGATTATGGTAAAAAAATCACGGAACAATTTGTAGCAGACTTAGCGAAAACGGACATTCAAATTATAAGTGGTTTAGCGCACGGTATCGATAAAAAAGCACATAGCGCTGCACTAAAAAATGGGCTTTCAACATTTGCAGTTTTGGGGCATGGTTTAAATTTCATTTATCCTGCTGCGAATAAATACTTGGCCGAAAAAATGCTTGAAAATGGAGGATTAGTAACTGAATTTTTGAGTCATACGTCAGGAGACCCTTCTAATTTCCCTAGAAGAAATCGTATTGTTGCAGGATTAGCTGATGCGACAATCGTAATTGAGAGTAAAGCAGCTGGAGGTTCTTTGATTACCGCCCAGCATGCATTTGATTATGATCGAGATGTTTTTGCTTTTCCTGGTAATTCTGAAAGATTGCTTTCAGTAGGATGCAATAATCTTATTCGCTCTGGAAAAGCTAAGCTTATCACTTCAGCTCAAGATGTTTTATCAGATATGAATTGGGATATTGAAAGCGATTTAAGTGTTTTCCAACAGGCAACAATTTTTGATTCACTTACAACAAATGAAGTTGCTCTTGTCAACGTTATAAAAACGCAAATTAAACCTGCACATATTGACCTTATTTCTGAAAAAATTGGTTTATCCTCAAATGAAATTTCATTGCATTTATTTAATCTAGAAATGAGAGGTGTTATTAAAATGTTAGGAGGGCAATCTTATGCTATGGTAAACTAATGAATTAAACTATCTCAAAAATTATGAGTAAAGCATAAATCGCTGCGATTAAACCTAATATGTACGCAACACCAAATCCAAAAATAGCTGAACCAACACCAATTCCAATTAACCATAAAATAAGATCAATCCAAAACGGCCTATCAATACCATCATAAATAAGAACTGCTAATGGAGGAATAATTAATGCTATTATTACCAAGATTAATAAAAATATTCCGCTTTCTGAACTTCTACTGGCTGCATTCTGATGTGTTGAGTTAACTTTTCCGATTGTATTATAATTCTTTTTTAGGGTTCTACGTTTAAATTTTTCTTGTCTTGGTGTTTCTTTTTTATCTATTTCTACTACTCGTTCATTGATAGTAAATTGTGCTTCTTCATCAATAAAAGTGCTAGTTTCAACAGATTTTAATCTCGAATCATTATTTTTCTGGTTATTTATGACTGCTACAAGGCCATCATTTTTAGTGGTGCTCGTTTCATTATCTGTTAAGACAGTTTCAGGTGTACTTTTTGCACTTTCAGTTTTCCCAATTTTTTTATTTAGGCTAACAAAAAAGCCTTTGTTGTATTTTCGTTTTTGAATCCCACGATTGCTTGCAACATCTTGTGAAGTTGAACATGAAATCATAAGGCCGATCATTGCAATTGAAGCAATAATTAATTGTAATCTTTTCTTCATAAGGTTTATTTTAAATTTTTGGTTTTCAAATATATAGTTTTTTTGAATCGCATGGTTAAATATTCTTTTCGTACAGAACAAAAATAAAAAAGCATCCCTTTGAGGAATGCTTTTTATCTTATTTCATTTTTAATTTTACAAGCCTAAAAGAACCTCAATTGGGTCTTTTCCACCAAAAATCATTTTTTCTGGATTTTCCAGCATTTCTTTTACTTTAACTAAGAAACTTACTGATTCTTTTCCATCAATAATTCTATGATCGTAAGATAGTGCTACATACATAATTGGCCTTACTACTACTTCTCCATCTACAACAACTGCTCTTTCTACAATATTGTGCATTCCAAGTATAGCCGACTGAGGCGGGTTAATAATTGGCGTTGAAAGCATAGATCCAAAAACACCTCCATTTGTAATAGTAAATGTTCCTCCGGTCATTTCATCAGGTGAAATTTTACCATCTCTTGCTTTTATTGCTAATCTTTTGATTTCTTTTTCAATTTCGGCAAGACTCATTTGCTCCGCATTTCTAACAATTGGAACCATTAATCCTTTTGGTGAAGAAACTGCAATTCCTATATCTGCATAGTTATGCATAATCATTTCTTTTCCTTCAATCTGTGCATTTACAGCAGGAAAATGATTTAATGCTTCTGTTACTGCTTTTGTGAAAAAAGACATAAATCCAAGGTTCACTTCGTGATGTTCTTTGAAAAACTGCTTGTACTTTTTTCTAACGTCCATTATAGGTTTCATATCTACCTCATTGAACGTTGTTAGCATAGCCATTTCGTTCTTTACAGACACAAGTCTCTCTGCTACTTTTCTACGAAGCATTGACATTTTCTTAGGTTCCTTATCTCTTGTTCCACCCCAACCTTGTGCATCATTTGCAGAAAATCCTGCTGCCATAGCAGCTATAACATCTTGCTTTGTAATTCTTCCATCTTTTCCAGTACCATTTACATGGTTTGCTTTCATTCCATGTTCATCCATTGCTTTTTTTGCAGCAACAGAAGGATGTCCATTTGCATAAGATTCTTTTTTAATTTCTTCTTTTGCGGCAGGGGCTGGATTAGGAATTGGAGCCTCAGTTTCTTTTTCTTCAACTTCAGGAGTTTTTTCTTCTAGGCCTGCAGGTTTCTCCGCAGACGTATCAATTAAGCAAACCACAGCTCCGACAGCAACGGCATCACCTTCTTCTGCTTTTAATGTAATTGTCCCTGAAACTTCCGCTGGTAATTCAAGTGTTGCTTTATCGGAATCCACCTCAGCAATTGCCTGATCTTTTTCTACATAATCTCCATCTTCAACTAACCAAGTTGCAATTTCTACTTCTGATATTGATTCTCCCGGAGAGGGAACTTTCATTTCTAATACAGACATTTTTACTTTTTATTTAAATTTTTTGATTTCTACTTTTTAGCAATTTTATCAAAAAGTCGATTGAACAAATCTGCTAATCTTCTTTTGTGTAAGTCACTTGATCCTGCAGCAGGTGCTGCCGAAGCGTTTCTTGCGATTACATTTAATTTATATTTTGTTAAATGCATTGCAATAAATCGCCAAGCCCCCATATTTTCTGGCTCTTCTTGTGCCCAAATAACTTGTTTTATATTTCCATACGTCGCTAGTACAGCATCTAATTGTTTTTCTGGTATTGGGTACAATTGTTCCATTCTAATAAAAGTTGCATTTTTAACCCCCCTTTTTTCAGCCTCTTCTTTTACTTCATAATAGAATTTACCTGAACATAAAACAACGGTATCAATGACCGCTTTATTTGAAACAGAATCATCTAAAACTTCTTGAAAATGACCTGTTGTTAAGTCTTCAATTGTAGAAATCGCTTTAGGATATCGCAATAACATTTTTGGAGAAAAACAAATCAATGGTTTTCTAAATTCTCTATGAATTTGTCTTCTTAATAAGTGGAAATGATTTGCTGGTGTTGAAGCGTTACAAATTTGCCAATTTAAATCAGCCGAAGATTGTAGAAAACGCTCTAATCTAGCACTCGAATGCTCTCCTCCCATTCCTTCATATCCATGAGGTAATAACATCACTAGGCCACTCTGAACATACCATTTATCTTCGCCAGAAGAAATGAATTGATCAACCATAATTTGAGCACCATTATAGAAATCTCCAAATTGTGCTTCCCATATTGTAAGTCCTGTAGGTGAAGCTAATGAATAACCATATTCAAAACCTAATACACCATATTCAGAAAGTAGTGAGTTGTAAATACAGAATTTAGCTTGCTTCTCATTTAGTAAATTCAGCGTAATGATTTCTTTTTCGTCATCTTCTGTTTTTACCACCGCATGACGGTGTGAAAATGTTCCGCGCTCTACATCCTGCCCTGAAATTCGAACTGGATGCCCTTCATCCAACAATGTTGCATAAGCTAACATTTCTGCTGTTCCCCAGTCTAATTCATTTCTATCAATTTGATCAGCACGATCATTTAATAATTTTTTGATCTTCCTAAAGTATTTATTTTCTTCAGGAAGTGTTGCCATTTTTTTACCTAATGTAATTGCAGTATCTCTTGTAACTGCAGTATCAGGAGAGGCATCAAAATCTTCAGCAGTTGCGTGTCTAAATCCTTTCCAAGAGTCTTCTAAGAAATTTAAAACGGCTGCTTTTTTCTGTTCTTTCGAAAGGTCGTAAGATGTTTCTATCAAGCTTGAATGCTCAGTCTCAAATTTCTTCCCTTCTTCTGTTGTTAAAACCCCTTCACTAATGAGTTGTTTTAAATAAATTTCGCGAACACTTGGGTGTTTTGAAATTGCTGTATATAATTTAGGCTGTGTGAACTTTGGTTCATCTCCTTCATTATGACCATATTTTCTATAACCCAATAAATCAATAAAAACATCTCTGTGAAAACGCTGTCTGTATTCAGTCGCTATTTGGATGGTTTGAATTACAGCTTCAATATCATCTCCATTTACATGAAAAACTGGGGCTAAAGTTACTTTAGCAACATCTGTGCAATAAGTAGAAGATCGCGCATCTAAATAGTTTGTTGTAAAACCAACTTGGTTGTTCACAACAATGTGCAATGATCCTCCTGTTCGGTAACCGTCTAGTTGCGCCATCTGAGTTACTTCGTAGGCAATTCCTTGTCCAGCAATTGCTGCGTCACCATGAATAATAATTGGCACTACAGCATCTTCATCCTTAAACACGTTATCAATACGTGACCGAACAATCCCTTCAACGACGGGAGCAACTGCTTCTAGATGTGAAGGATTTGGAGCAAGTGTTAAGCGAACATCAAACCCTTCTGTTGTTTTAATATCATTTGAATACCCAAGGTGATATTTAACATCTCCATCAAAACCATCATCTGAGTCAAATTCTTTTCCATCAAATTCATTAAAAATGGAAACATAATCTTTTCCCATTATGTTTACCAGAGTATTTAACCTACCCCGGTGCGCCATACCAATAACAAATTCCTTTGCTCCAAGTTCAGCACCTTTTTGAATTAGGGCATCTAAACAAGGAATTAATGATTCTCCCCCTTCAAGCGAAAATCTTTTCTGGCCAACATATTTTTTGTGTAAAAACTGCTCAAAAACTGTTGCATTATTCAGTTTTGCAAAGATTTCTTTTTTGTTGTCTTGAGAATATTTAGGTCTATTTTCAAGCTCTATTTTCTCGCGAAGCCATTTTAGTCTTTCAGAGGCACGAATATAGGCATACTCAATTCCAATTGATTGGCAATACGTGTCTTGAAGATGTTTTATAATGTCTTTTAATGAAGTGGGGCCAATTCCTATTTCAATTCCAGCCTGAAAAACAATTGTTAAATCTGAATCTTCAAGTCCGTAATTATGAATTTCTAGGCTCGGATTGTATTGTCTTCTTTCTCTGACAGGATTCGTTTTTGTAAACAAATGTCCTCTAAATCGATAATCTTCAATAAGTCTTAAAACCTTAAGTTCTTTTTGAAAATTTTCTGGCATTATACCTTCCTGATCTGCTTCAAAGTCAGTCTTAACAAAATCAACACCTTCAAAGAATCGAGCCCATTCGATATCTACAGACTCCGGGTTATTTTTGTATTTTTCGTACAAATCGTCAATGGCATTGACATCACCATTTCCAACAAATGTAAATTTGTCCATTATTTTGTTCAATTACTTGTAATCTTACAAATGTAAAAATTATATAAACAACGGTACATTTTTTACTTTGCATTAATCAATAAGTTCATGATAATATTGAAATCTAAACCGAATCTTGCAATTAAGCTTACAATTTACTCCTCAAGTACACTTTTTGGGCTTCTCTTTTGATAATGGCATATGCCAATTCATAGAAATCTTCTTTTTCGAGTAAAGCAATGTATTTTTTTTCACTTAAATCAACACGGTAGATAAAAGCTGTTAATTTTCCTAGATTATATACTTTTTGCAAGATCGGTTCTAATTGCTTAATTAAAGCATCAAGTCTTTCAGATTGATTTAACAGGTGAAAGTTTAACCTTAATATGGACAATCCTTGAAGGTCTTTATTGATTTGAAGACATGTTTGTTCTGCAAATTTTTCGGTATTAACAAACTGTTTTATCTCTGTCTTATCATTGATAAACTTTAACATCATTAATTATCTCGAATCAATTGAATTGTTCCTTGACCAGCAAAAGGATCGCCATTATCTGCGGTTCCTTCATAAGTATAGAAATATGTTCCTTCTCTACAAGCGCTACCATTTTTATCAGAGCCATCCCATCCTTGCGAAATATCTGTTAATTCACCAACTTTTACTCCCCACCTATTGACAATAACACAGCTAAATTCAGAAACAGCATCTGCTCTTAGATCAAACGTGAAAAAATCATTAGTTCCATCTCCATCAGGTGTAAAAATATTTACAGGAACAAATAATAATGGGTCAAAAACATTAATGATTTTGCATGTCGTATCAACACATCCATTTTTATTCATTGCAACTAAACATACTTTGTAGTCTTTTCCAATTGTGTAAGTCGTATCAAATTCTTCAAAAAGATTTTCACTCAAAATCCAAGGTGCAACATCACAATCAAAATTCCAATGGAATACAGTATCCGCAGTAGGGTCTAATGGATCAGCAAAATTTTGTGATGTATTTACAAAATGGACTGACACAGGAGCAACTCCTTGATAGTCGCTTGTGAATTCAGAAGAACTCAGTTCAAAGTCAGCAATTGGGTTAAGTGAATCAAGTAAAATTGTTTCTGTGAGAATACATCCATTTCCGTCTATCACAGTAATTTGAAATTCACCAGGGTTTAAACCTCCCCATGTAGAGTTTAATGTAAATGCTTCTGCGTCTACATCACTCCATTGATAATCATAATCAGGCGTTCCTCCTCCGGCACTGGCAAAGACAACGCCATTTCCACTTTGAAAGTCAAACACTCGACAGTATGCTGGTCTGCTTCCCAGTTCTGCAAAGAATAAAGAATCGGGTTGTATTATGGTAAAATCAAATGTATTTGAGCATCCGTTTTCGTCATTTACGGTCAAAATATATGTTCCCGCAGGAATATTTGCCAATGTATCTTCTCCAATACCGTTCATTCCGCTTGGATTAGGAGCCCAGAAAAACGAAATATTTTCATAAAGACCTGTGAAATTGAATACAGAATCAACAGAAGCTAAACCTGTTTCAAAACCAAAGCACAATGGATTTGTTAAACTTAAATCTATCATTAGTTGATCAGGATGCACTAGATCAACACTGCCCGAAGCTGTGCATCCATTTTTATCAGTTACTGTTACAAAGTATGTCCCTTCTCCTAATGTATTTGCTGTATTCGAATTATCAATATTTAATACATTTCCGTCAACATCTGTAATTTCGTATGTTTCTTCTCCATTTCCTCCTGTTGTATTTACTGTAACAGAACCATCCGTAAATTGAAAACACGTTGGATTATTAAAAATGATATCTATTTCAAGTAAGTCTGGTTCATTAATCTCAAAAACTTCTGACCAAGCACATCCTTCAGAATCAACTACAGTAACAGTCCAATTTCCTCCGAACAAATTATCAATATCATCTGAACCATCTAGGGGAACACCAGAAGTTGTTTCAAAAGGTCCTGCAATTGTAGACCAAATAACTTCATAAGGTGGCAACACTCCTCCAGTAATATTTTCAACAAATGCTCCTCCATCACCAGCATCAAAACAAGATACGTCTCTTAAACTATCTAAATTAAAGTCTGCGTTAACTTCGTTATCTCCTAATCCAACAAAAATGCTTGTATCAAGAAAGCATCCTTGCTCGTCAACAATATTTAGCAAGTAAAATGTCCCTCCTGGTAGGTCAGAAAATGTATTGTCGCCAGTAGGTCCCAAAACCATCCCTCCTCCTGACAATGTATATGTCCATCCTGGATCATCTGGAAGTACTGTTATACTTCCTAATAAACCTGGAGATCCTGGGCAAACTTCAGCTTCTAAAACATTTATGTCAGAAACATCTACTGTTCCAATTTCGACGATTACAGAATCACTAACAGAATGGCATTCATCCTCTATTGTTAATGAATACCATGTTGTAACATCTGGAGAAACAGTAATTTCATCCGTCATTCCCGGTTCTGGAGACCAGCTATAAGTAAATTCGCCTGTTGTACCAGAAGGAGTTCCAATTATATTTGCTTCTTCTGTTGGACAAATGACAAACAAATCTTCGTTGAATGTAATTGTTGGTTCAGGTGGTAATGTAATTTCATAATCAGAAGTAATGATATTAAATTCATACTCACATTCGAAGACAGGGCTATCTTGATTTTCAAGATCCAGTGGATCAAATGTATCTGGTATGACTTCTCCCGGAGCACCGGCAAAACTTCCGTCATCATTCAATACAATTGCAATATCTCCAGCCAAAGTTCCTCCTAAAGAACTAATGTCAATTCCAAAAGTAAATGTTTCACATTGTCCTTGTAGAATATCTAAATCGTAAAGTTCGGTTTGCAAATATATTGCCCCAGCATCAACTGTTGGATCTGAGGTATAAAATGAAACAGGAATTGGAACGGTTAAATCCACTCCTCCAGAATTACAAATTTCCATATCGAAGTATACACTATCGCAACCGTTTGTTGCTTCTTCGTTAAACTCAAATGTACTGTACACTAAATTCACTTTTGACCCTAGAAACGTCATATTAAGAATTCTTTCGTAGGCAATTTTATCATTTTCTAGGTGTACTCTAAAAATATTCGGTTCTATGATTTCAAAATTGAGTCTTTCATCAGAATTTGGTAATTGTCCGTATATATCTAGGTCAGTAATATCAACTAGTGGGTCTATGGGGACTTCTTGCCAAGCATAAAGCTGTTGCTGTGTAGAAGTGGTGATTGTTACAAAAAACCCCGTAGTCTCATTTAAATCAAAATTCACTTCAGTAAAAGCATACATTTGATTTCCGTTTGTTCGCGTTGTATTGGATGGGGCAGGGCCCTCAAAAGCTGCTAAAGAAAATGGACTCCACAATCCGTTTGCTCTTACCTCAAGATAACCTCTTCTGGATCCAAATGGGATCTCAAAATCTATAAAACCATCAACACTGACGCCATCATCAGGTAAACCAGGGTCAAATGAAAGATCAGTTGGTGACTGATATGCGTTTTGCGTAATATAGAAACTAGAAGAATAAGGTTGGTTTGAGTATTTTAAAAATTCGATATAGTAAATTTCGTTGAAATCTGCTCCATAAACATCACTTCGTGTCATTACTAATTGATCGCCAACAATTTCAAGTGTCATATCGGGAACGGCAATTTGATCTGGAGGTAATATATTTCCATCATCATCTCCTAATATAGTTGCTGAACCAACAATAGGATCTCCACTTGTAACATCATAATCTGAGAATGAAAAGGAACTATTCATGATTGGGATATTCCCATTATTTATTGTCATATTACCAGAAGCAGTCATGGTATTTAAATCAATAATAATGTATTTAATGGACATTGCTTCTTCTCTTGTTGCTTCTACCAAAACTCCAGAATTACCGTATCTATTTTGATTAATTCCAATGGCGCGAATCTGGATAAAATTAGGAGCATCATCTCCTGGTAATAAATCAATTGTTGCTTCTAAATTCTCAATTTCACCTCCTGCATCAAAATAAACTGGATACTGCTCTGGATCGACCCCTTCAATTCTTGTTAAACTTTGACTAGCAAAATTTCCGTAAAAAATGCCATAATAAGAAATATCAACATCTGCTTCGGAACAGCCAATAATTAATTCTGTTCCAGTTGCATCAAATGAAAATTCAAAATCAGTTAATTCGTCAAAATCGTGTCCTACTCGTGTATATGTTGTTGTACTTGCATCACTCATAGGTTGATCTACCCAAGAAAACCGTTTTGACTCATGATTATTAACCGCATATTCTACCCAACCTGAGGATTCCATATTATCAAGATCCATTTCAACTCTTCCCCAAACAATTCTTTCTTGCGCATGATTCAGATCATTAATTCCCGTCATAGCATCTACCGGAGCCTGTTGATATACTCCTTGGATGATTAAAGAAGCTCTATTTGTTCCATCAGGTAGTGAAATGCTAACATCTTCTGTAGATGTTCCTTCTTTAAAACCTCCTCCTGTACCAATAATATCAGGGAAATAACCAATCGGCAAACAACTTCCAGGAAAAGAAAATGCACGGCAATTATCTATATCATCAATACAATCAGGATCTAAACAATCGACTAAACCATCCCCATCATCATCTATTCCATTATCACAAATTTCTGATTGCGAAAAGGCAACAGAAGTAGATAAAAAAATAAAAAACAAGAGTCCTTTTAGACTGAGTTTGTCAAATATAGTTTTCATAAAAAGTAGATTATTAAAGGGTTTGTGCACTAATAAATAAGACACTAAAGTCTAAATATAGTGATCTTCTGTAGATTTAATGGGTCTAATATTCTAAAAGTATATCGAAAATATTATTGGTGATTTTGATTAAACTCAACTTAATATCAATATCAAAGGTCCTTATGATTATTACTATTTTGCTTTCAAAGAGTATGATAGAAAATGTATTTTTCAACCGATTGAGTGAATATATTTCTTACTAAAAAAAACAATATTATTTTAAGCAATTTACATATCTCACAAATAATCATTTAGATGTGATAAATTAGAGATTTTTAAGCTTTGAGCTAAGAGTTGTTTTACAATCTACTATTTTTGCAAAAAAAATACAATGAGGGTTTTTAAATTTGGAGGAGCATCTGTAAAGGATTCAGCAGCAGTAGAGAATGTTGCGAAGATTATTGATCGTTTTAATGATGACAATTTAGTTGTTGTAGTTTCTGCAATGGGTAAAACAACAAATGCTTTAGAAGAGATTATGAAAAGTTTCTCCTCTAACTCTAATGAAAAAACGAAAACATTAATTGATGAGTTTTCTCTATTTCATCAAAACATTATCGATCGTTTATTTACAGATCATCTTGACCATGAAATTGCCCTTGAAATCAAAAATGAAATTGATACCATTTGCAATGCATTAGCCAAAAAATGTGCTGTTAAATTTAAAGGGGATTATCATTTTGAGTATGACCAAATTATTTCACTAGGTGAAGTAATGTCTACGAAGATCATCAGTGCTTTCTTATCTTTTAAAGGATTTAGTTCTTCTTGGATTGATGCTCGAAAAGTCGTTCGTACAAATAGCCGTTGGAGAGAAGGTAAAGTGGATTGGGACACTTCAAGTACTTTAATAAAAAATCGGTTAAATGGTGTTTTTAATCAGGGGAAAAAAATTGCAATTACGCAAGGGTTTTTAGGGCATAATGAAGAAGGTTTTACAACAACATTAGGAAGAGAAGGTTCTGATTTTACTGCTGCTATTATGGCATATGTAATGGATGCAAAAGATGTTACGATTTGGAAAGATGTACCTGGAATGTTAAATGCGGACCCTAAGTATTTTCAAAATACAGTTTTGCTAGAAAAAATCTCTTTTCGAGAAGCAATTGAGTTGGCTTATTTTGGTGCATCTGTTATTCATCCAAAGACAATCCAACCACTTAAGCGAAAGAAAATCCCTCTTCATATTAAGTCGTTTATTGCCCCAGAAGAACAGGGATCTATTATACAAGAATCAAGTGTTTATGATGACCAGATCCCATCTTTTATCTTTAAGTTAGATCAAGTTCTTATTTCATTAACACCAAAAGATTTTTCGTTTATTATTGAAGAAAATCTGGAAAAGATATTCGGTTATTTAAATAAAAATAATGTCCGGATTAATTTAATGCAAAATTCTGCGGTAAGCTTTTCATTTTGCCTTGATCGTTCAAAAGTTGACTTAGAAAAGTTAGTTACTTTCTTTAAAGAAGATTACTTGGTTAAGTACAATGAAAACCTTGAATTAGTTACTATTCGTCATTATGATGATCTTACAATTGAGCGGGTTACTGCAGGTAAAAGTGTCATTTTAGAACAAAAAGCAAGACAAACTGCTCGATTGGTTATTAGTAATGACTAATTTACTACTTGGTTTTTTGTTTTGATTAAATATTAATACATTTATGATTAATATTTAATCATAAATGTACCTTAACACTCATTCTTATTATAGTCTACGTTATGGAACAATTAGCGTAAAAGATCTACTTGATTTAATGCAATCCAATGGTGTAAAATCTTTTGCATTAACTGATATTAACACAAGTTCTGCAGCAATTGAATTTATACGAATTGCACCTAGTTATGGAATCAGACCTCTGATTGGAATTGATTTTAGAAAAGGAGTAGAACAATACTATATTGCCATTGCTAAAAACAATAATGGTTTTCATGAAATCAATTCTTTTTTGAGTAGGCAATTACACGAAAAAATCGAGCTTCCAAAAACAGCTCCAGAATTTTCTAATGCATTTATTATTTATCCTTTTAAGAAAAACTTCACACAAACGCTTAAAGCAAATGAATACATTGGAATATCAATACACGACTTAGACTATATATGTTTAAAAAAATTAGATTGCTCAAAATTTGTCATCCTTCAATCGATTACGTTTAGAAACAAAAAGGGCTTTAATGCCCATAGGCTACTTAGGGCTATTGATCAAAATACATTATTGAGTAAACTCTCTACTGATCAACAGGCAAGTTTTGATGATCAATTTATTTCCTCAAGTAATTTACTAAAGGCATTTGCTGACTTTCCGAAGGTGATTTCTAATACAAATCATATCATAGAAAATTCATCTATTTCATTTGATTTTTCTGAAGAAGCGCCTCCTCAGAATCAAAAAACGTATACAGGAACTGAAGAAGGGGATTTGGTATTACTAAAAGAATTATGTGCAGAGGGTCTGGATTATCGCTATCCTAATGCAGGGAAAACAATTACAGATCGAATTAAAAAAGAAATGGAAACTATTCAAAAAATGGGGTTCATTTCCTATTTCTTAATGAATTGGGATATTGTTTCTTACGCACGATCTAAGGGTTATTTTTATGTTGGAAGAGGGAGTGGTGCGAATAGTATTATTGCTTATTTACTTCGAATAACAAATGTAGATCCGATAGAACTTGATCTTTATTTTGAACGGTTTATTAATCTTTACCGAAAGAACCCTCCTGATTTTGATATCGATTTTTCATGGACAGACCGAGATGATATGACATCTTACATCTTTGATCGTTTTAAACATGTTGCTTTAGTTGCCACTTACACTACTTTTCAATACCATGCAGTTATCCGAGAATTAGGAAAAGTATTTGGTTTACCAAAATCTGAGATAGACCAGTTAAGCAAAGGGTATATTTCTTCATTTGACAGTAAACATTTAGCGCAACTTGTTTTAAAATATGGAAAATACATTCATGGTTTTCCAAGTCATTTAAGTATCCATGCAAGTGGTATCGTTATTTCTGAAAAACCTATTCATTTTTTTTCGCCAACTTTTATGCCTCCAAAGGGTTATCCAACATTACATATCGACATGCATTTATGTGAAGATATCGGGCTTTATAAATTTGACATTTTAAGTCAACGAGGGCTAAGTAAAATTAAAGATGCTTTAGCAATTATTGCAAAACAAGATGGTAACACTTGCACAATTGATATTGACAATGTAACTCTTTTTAAAAAGGATAAAAAAATTAAACATTTACTCAGAAATGCAGAAGCTATCGGTTGCTTTTATGTTGAATCTCCAGCTATGCGCATGCTTTTAAAAAAATTACAAGTTGACAATTACCTGGGTTTAGTCGCTGCTAGTTCTGTAATTCGTCCTGGAGTTGCAAAATCAGGAATGATGCAAGCCTATATTAAACGTTATCGCCATCCTGAAAAGAGAAAAGAGGCTCATCCGGTATTATTAGAATTAATGCCTGAAACTTATGGCGTAATGGTATATCAAGAGGACGTTATTAAAGTTGCACATCATTTTGCAGGACTAACCCTTGGAGAAGCAGACAAGATGCGAAGAGGAATGTCTGGAAAATATCGATCTAGAGAAGAATTTCAACAAGTTAAAGCTACTTTTTTTTCTAACTGTGCTAAAAAAGGGCATTCTTATGAACTTACTGCTGAAGTTTGGCGTCAAACAGAAAGCTTTGCGGGGTATGCTTTTGCAAAAGGGCATTCAGCTTCTTATGCTATTGAAAGTTATCAAACACTTTTTTTAAAAGCCTACTATCCTTTAGAATATATGGTTGCTACTATTAATAACTATGGTGGATTTTATCGGACTGAACTTTACGTTTATGAAGCTAGAAAACATGGAGCAACGATTTATCCTCCTTGTGTTAATAAAAGTGATTTTAAAACAACGCTTCATAAAAAAACTATTTATCTCGGATTTCATTTGCTCCATTCTTTTTCAGTTGAAAATGCTCAAAAAATATTAAATGAACGACTTGAAAATGGTTTTTTTCTTGACTTTAATGATTTTATCAATCGGATTTCCATTTCGCTAGAACAATTGGTTTTATTAATTCGGATAGATGCTTTTCACTTTACAAAAAAGAATAAGCGTAATTTAATGTGGGAGGCTCATATCAATGTTTCAAAACATAAAAAAAAGGAAATCTATTCTGGTGATTTATTCTCAGTAAATAAAACCACTTATAAAATTCCTCCACTGGAAAACACTTGGGAAGAAGATGCTTTTGATCAAATTGAATTACTTGGTTTCCCACTTTATAGCCCATTTAGCATTGCTACAGAAGCTACATTTTTAACTCCTATACTCGCAAAAGAATTACACTTATACAAAGGTTTAACTGTATGGATAAAGGGTTACTTAATTCATTCTAAACGAACAACAACAAGTCATCAGAAAAAAATGTTTTTTGGTACTTTTTTAGATTCAGAGGGAGAGTGGTTAGATACAGTCCATTTTCCAAATATTGCTCAAAAATATCCTTTTAGAGGTACTGGAATTTATAAAATAAAAGGTAAAGTTGTTATTGATTATGATTGTACAACATTAGAGGTTGAATATATGGAAAAACTAGGCGTTATTGAAGACCCGCGTTACACCGAATTGCGTTCTGGAGAAACTCTTTTTAAAAAATCTAATTTAAACACACCTCATCAAGAAATCAACCATAAAAAACTAGGTTTACCTAAAGGCAATTCACGCTATTACTAAGCTGATCGTTTTCCTTCTTTTAATTCTAAAAAAGTTTTTCGCTTAATTTTACTTTGCACCCAAGTTAAAAAGTCAAAGTATTCAAAAACAACTTGCTCTTTTGGATCGCCTTTTAATCGAACTAATTCTTTCTCAATTGGAATTAGCTTTTCTTCTAAATCAAATAAGTCATCCGACTTTGACATTTCTTTGATTAACTTCAAAAAAAGTTCTTCAAATCCGTAAATACGATTTCTATTCTTCAAGTAACGCTTTGTAGAATTAATTGCATACGGTAAAAAACGTTTATTATTTAATTCAAAATGCAAGATTAAATTGATCAATTGGGCAAAGCAAAATATATCTCTCTTTTGGTCAATTTTACTTTCATTCAAGATTTTATTTATCCAATTTAACGCTAACGAATATTCTCCAACCGACAAGTAGATGACACTTACTTTAAAATCAATATAAGCTTTTCTTAAACTGTTAATATTATTTCCATAGAGTCTATATCCTTCCTCTATTTCAGGAATTAATTCAATGGCTTTTGAATAATCTCCTTTTTCTGTCAGTAGAAATAATTCAAGGCTATACGAACTTGAAAAATACTTGATATCCAAGTCCAATGTTTTTTGTTGTTTTCCTTTTGTTGAAAGGTTTTTCAATTCTGACAAAAACGTTTGTGCTTCTTCATATTTTTTTAATTGCGTAGAAACATAAATAATGTTCGTCAATAGAGAAAAGTACAAATTAGGTCGATTACTCAACGCAACTGAGTTTCCTTCTAAAAGTTTAGCGTTTGCATCAAGGTGATAGAATGAACTCTCTAAATCATTAATTGAAAAATAATAAGCGCTATGAATATGATGATAAAGGTATTTTATTTTTACTGAATGATCTTGAATTTTAATTTCACTGATTTGGTCTACTAATGTTTTTAATTTTAATGTATCTCTTTCATCTCTAACATTCCCTTTAAGGTTAATTTCCTGAAAAAGTAGACTTTTCACATTCCAAAGTTGATGATAAGTTTCGATTTCTCGGATCAGTTTTTTCTCATCTTCAAACATTTTTGTAATCTGTGTAGCTTTTATTTCAGTATACAATTCGTTTTCAATTAATTTTTTTTGTTTTTGTTTTATCTCCAAAAGAATATTGAATCGTTCGTATTTTATCGCTTGTTTTTCTGCGCTATTTAAGATTTTTTCGCATTGCTTATATAACCCTTTATCATATAAGATATCAGCACAACTTAAAGACCTAAAAAGTTGTGAATCTTTTGAAGTACTTGCATTAAAAGAATCTAAACTTCTTAGAATATTATTATAGAGTCGTGCTTTAGTAATTGAGAACTTGTTAAGTAACGCCTGCCCTTTAAAATGCATAAAGATCAAGTCTTCCTGGTAGGTATTCATTTTATCAATAAAATCAAATAAACGCAAGTAGCCATTTTCTTCGCCTATCGTATGACGAGAAGAAAACAATTTAAAATAACGTTTTTCAGATTTATTAAGACTTTTAATTAATTCAAATAGGTGGTTTGATACTTTGTTAGACATATATAAAAATGTTGAGCTAATACTTATTCTTAAATCAATCTAAAGGAAAAAACAATGACAAGCGGTTCAAATAACGTTTAATGGTAATTCTATCTATTCAATAAACGTGTTTACTTATTTAAGTGATTTGTTTGTTTTAGGAGTGATAACGCAAGTAAAAAATCAATGTTTTAATTAAAGTAATGACACTTTTATGACAAAAGAGGCTTATGAATTAATGACTTTTGCAATAAATTAAAAAACTTGATTCGATTTAACGTCATAGCCTTTACACATGCCGGAATTGGCATAAAAGAACTTGGCCATTTTCATTTAGAGGAAACGGCTATTGTTTCTAAAATGAATGAGTTAAAAAATGCTTTAGCCATTGATGAGATTATGTACTTATCTACTTGTAATCGTATTGAGTTTATTTTTGCAAGGCATATTCCTGTAGACAATAATTTTATCCGTGATTTCATCCAAGCTTTTAATCCTAAATGGAATTTAGAACAAATTGAAAGCCATGCAAAAAAAGCAAGGCATTGGAGTGGAATTAATGCCGTTAATCACTTAATTGAGGTCGCTGCTTCAATTGACTCTATGGTGATTGGTGAGCGTGAAATTATAACTCAAGTTAGAAATGCTTTTGACTTTTCACGAAAAAACAATCTTTCGGGAGATACCATCCGACTTGTTATCAGGCAGACAATTGAAACTGCAAAGAAAGTTTATACAAACACTTCTATTTCCGAAAAATCTGTTTCAGTAGTTTCTCTCGCATATCAAGAGTTAAGCAAAAAAGTTCGTGATAAAGATGCACGGATTCTAATCATTGGTTCAGGTATTACAAATCAAAACATGTGTCGATTTTTGCAAGATGAAGGTTATACAAATTTTGTCATCTTTAATCGTACTTTAAGTAATGCTCAAAAATTAGCTCAACACATTGGTGGGGAAGCAAAATCACTTGATGAAATCCAAAATTATACTGCGGATTTTGACCTTATAATTTCGTGTACTGGAGCAGGGAAACCAATTATCACTTCTGAAATTTACGGAAACATGGTTTCTCAGGAGTCTAAAAAAGTTATTGTCGATTTAGCTGTTCCGCAAGACATTGATGATTCAGTTATGGATCAATTTCCTGTTGATTATATCTCTGTTGATTCTTTAAAACAAATTTCAGACAAAAATCTACTTGAACGAAAAAAAGAATTGTTGAAAGTAAGACAAATCATTTATGAAGCTTTGGAAGATTTTAAACAGATTTTTGAATTGCGACAAATGGAAATTAAACTTCAAGCCATTCCCACATTAGTGAAAGATATTCGGGCAAAAGCAACAACAGAAGTTTTTTCAAAAGAAATGAATGAATTGGATGATGATTCTAAAGAATTACTGAACAAGATTTTAAACTATATGGAGAAAAAATACGTCAGTGTTCCAATGATAATGGCAAAACAAATGTTAACCAAATAGAAAACACAATGCAAATTACAATTGGCTCAAGAGGAAGTGATTTAGCTTTATGGCAAGCCCATTTTATTAAAGAAAAGTTAACGAAACTTGGTCATGACATTGAACTGAAAATTATCATCACCAAAGGAGATCAAATTCAGGACCTTAGTTTTGATAAAATAGAAGGCAAAGGGTTTTTCACAAAAGAAATTGAACAGGCATTACTCAATAACGAAATTGATCTTGCAATTCATTCGCATAAGGATTTAGAGACAACTAATCCTGAAGGGCTTAAAATTGGAGCTGTATCTTATCGTGAAAATCCAACTGACTTATTGTTAATTAATCCTTCTGGTAGTGATCGTAATGAATTTTTAACCTTAAAAAAAGGAGCTATTATAGGAACATCTTCTGCAAGAAGGAAATCACAAATCTTACGTCTAAGACCTGATGCTAAGTTGAAAGATTTAAGAGGTAATGTACCTACTCGAATTAATAAATTAAGGAGTGGAGATTATGATGCCATTATTTTAGCTTCTGCCGGAGTGTCACGTTTAGCATTAGATGTTTCAGACTTAATTACTGTAGAGTTAGACCCAACTGTTTTTGTTCCAGCTCCGGCACAAGGTGTTTTGGGCCTACAAATTAGATCAAATGATACTTCTTTAGAGAAAATTCTTCAAAAAATTCATCACCCTATTGTTTCTGAATCAATACAAGTAGAACGTGATGTTCTTCGTTTATTAGAAGGTGGATGTCAATTGCCTTTGGGTGTATATTGCAACCCTGAAAAAGAAAATCAATGGAATATTCATGTTAGTTATGCTCCAAGTGGAAGTGAACCTGCTTCGATTTCTAATTATCAGACAAAAGACATTCACACTATTGCTCAAACCATTGTATCAGATTTAAATCGTGATCAAAATTAACTCAATATTATTTTCAAAAGAGTTAGGTTCTTTTCCAATGTTAGAAAATTGGGCAAACGAAAGAAAAGCACAACTGAGTTGTGTTTCTTTTATTCAAACTGTTCCAATTAAGGAGTTAAAGATTCCAAAAACCGATTGGGTTTTTTTCAACTCTCCTAAAGGGTTGATGGCTTATATGAATGCTTATCAAATTCAGGCAAAAAAAATAGGTGTATACGGAAAAGGAACTTTAAAAGCTGCTGAGAAACATCAACTCAAAGTTGATTTTATTGGCGACTATAATAAAGAGCCTTTTGAGATTGCAAAAAAATTCAGATCAATTGTTCCATCAAAAGAAATCGTTCTATTTCCGATAAGTCAGCGCTCAAAAAGGAGCATCTCAAGTGAATTTCATCCAGATTTTTGTCTTGAAATGATTACTTATCTTACAGAATTAACTCCGGTCAAATTTGAACAAGAATTTGACATCTTTATTTTCACAAGTCCTTCTAATTTAGAAGCTTACTTAATTGAAAATAAAATTACCGCTTCTTCAACCATCATTGCATTTGGAAAAACTACAGCTCAAGCGGTAAAACAACAATTGGGTGATGTAATTTTAATTATCTTAGATAGCCCCACAGAAAGAGCGTTAATTAAAACGTTGGAAAAATTATTATGAATTCTCCTCAGTAGGAGCAATTTGTACGTTTTCCTCTGGTTTTCTAAAGAATTTGCGATAACGTACAATGATTAAACCTACACCGACAGAAATTGACAAATCGGCAAAGTTCCAAATTGCACCAAAAATTTCTTTTCCCGGTCGAATATCTAAAATTTGTGCGCCACCCAACCAATCAGGTAAAGTCAAATCAATTATCGGCATCCATGTTGGCCAAACCGTTGTAAACTGAAACATATCTACAACACTTCCCAATAAAAACCCATTGGGTCGAATTAAAGGGTATCCTGTTGTCTCACTAATAATAAAATCATAGTTGTCATCTCTTTCATAATTCCATGTTACATTAGGGTCAACATCCCAAAATAAATCGTAACACAAACTATCAATTAAATTCCCTGTAGCTCCAGCAAAAACTAATGCAACTGCAATAATAAGCCCTTTAGAAGCTCTTTTTTCTGAAATCAATTTTTTGATGTAGAATCCTATTCCAATTATGGCTGCAAACCTAAAAATGGAAAGTGCATATTTAGCAAAAACACCACTTCCTAAGCGGGCTCCGAATGCCATTCCTCTATTTTCAATATAATACAATTGCAAAAAGCCATCAACAATACTGCTAGACTCGTAAGGTGCCATTGTCCACTTAATCCAAATTTTTATAAGTTGGTCTAGCAATAAAATTGCCGTTATTATAAGAATAATCTTTCTTCCCAAAACAATTGATTAACCTTGCGCTTTTTTCGCTTCAATACTTAATGTTGCATGTGGAACTAACATTAAGCGCTGTTTTTGAATTAATTTTCCTGTTACTCTACAAATTCCGTAGGTTTTATTTTCAATTCGAATAAGTGCATTTTTCAAATTCTGAATAAATTTCTCCTGTCTAACAGCCAATTGAGCCATCTCTTCTCTTGAAATTGTTTCAGAACCATCTTCCATCATATTAAACGATCTTCCTGTATCATCAGTTCCATGATCATCACTGTGATCTAATTGTCCACGAAGTAGATCTAAATCTTGCTGCGCTTCTTCTAATTTAGCTTCTATTAAGTCTTTGAATTCATCTAAATCTTTATCCGAATATCTCACCAAATCTGCCATGCTATTTTTTTAATTATGATAATGAACAAATATAAGTTAATTCTGAATAGATACTACCTCAGGTTATATTTTAAATCCGAAAATAGTTAACTTTTTAAAGGTTAGTTTTGAACAAAGCAAATCTGATCAATGTATATTTGTAAGAAATTAGAGATGCTTACTTTATCCGAACAACTTACTTTATGAAAAATCAAATCATTGCAGCCCTTGAGCAACGTTACGCAACAAAAAAGTTTGACCCTACAAAAAAAATAACAAATGAAGAACTAAACATACTTTTAGACGCAATCCGTTTAACACCTACTTCGTATGGTCTTCAATTAATGAAAGTTGTTGTTGTTAACGATCAAAAAATATGTGATGATCTTGTCTCACATTCTTACGATCAAATGCAGGTTAAAGATGCTGGTCATTTAATTGTTTTGTGTAAAGAAAAAAACATTAATGAATCACATATTGATGCTTATATAGATAATATTGCATTAACAAGAGGTGTTGAAAAAAGTCAGTTAGAAGGCTACCGAACAATGATGTTAAACACTGTTTTATCTTTGGATGAGAATGGTCGAAATCAGTGGATGGAAAAACAAGTTTACATTGCTTTAGGGAACTTAATGACGGTGACAGCATTAATGGGAATTGACGCCTGTCCTATGGAAGGTTTTTTGGTTGAAAAATACAATGAGATTTTAGGTTTGGATCAAGAAAATTTATCTGCAGTTCTCACAATTCCTTTAGGATATCGCTCAAATGATGACAAGAATGCAACACTTAAAAAAGTACGAAGATCAATTTCAGATTTTGTGATTTATCGTTAAAAACTATAACGCGCTGCTATTAAGATGTTCGAGCACTTAAAAGAAAAAATAAAACGAATTCCTCACAGTCCTGGTATTTATCAATATTATGATAAAAAAGGGGTTATTATTTATGTGGGGAAAGCAAAAAATTTGAAGAAAAGAGTCTCCTCATATTTTAATAAATCACAAAAAGATAGCGCAAAAACTGCAATTTTAGTTCGAAAGGTTGTTGACATTAAATACTTGGTTGTTGAGACTGAATTGGACGCTCTATTATTAGAGAATAATTTAATCAAAAAATACCTTCCAAAGTACAATATTCAACTTAAGGACGACAAGACTTATCCTTGGATTTGTGTTAAAAAAGAACCTTTTCCTCGAATCTTTCCAACACGAAGAGTTGTTAAAGACGGTTCTAAATATTTTGGCCCATATGCTAATGTAAAGATGATGCATACTTTACTGGATTTGATCAAAGATGTTTATCCATTACGCACGTGTAAGCTAAACTTATCAAAGGAGGCAATTGAAAAAAGTGATTATAAGGTGTGCTTAGAATATCATATTGGAAATTGTAAAGGCCCATGTAATTCGAAACAAAGTGAAGCAGAATATCAAGTTTATATTGATGAGATTTCAACTATTTTAAAAGGGAATGTTAATTCTGTAATCAAAGGGTTAAGTGGTTTGATGGAAAAGTATGCTGCAGAATTAAAATTTGAAGAAGCGTTAGAAATTAAAAATAAGATTAAAAGCCTTGAAAATTATTATTCAAAGTCTGCGGTTGTTAGTCCTACGATCCACAACGTAGATGTTATTTCACTCAATGAGGATGATAAATCAGCTTACGTTAATTTCCTTAAAATTAGCAATGGAGCAATTATCCATGGCCATACTATAGAAGTAAAGAAAAAATTGCAAGAAACTCCCCAAGAAATTATTCCGTTCGTGTTAATTGATATGCGCGAACGTTATGGCAACGAATCAACAGAAATAATTACAGATATTTCTATTGGTTCCTCTTTTCCAAACCTCAAAATCACCCATCCGCAACGTGGAGAAAAAAAAGCATTACTTGAGTTGTCACAACGTAATGCAAAATTTTTCATGCTTGAAAAACATAAACAAGAAAAGCTAGTTAATCCAGAGCGTCATACCGAACGTATCATGGAAACAATGAAAAAGGATTTACGCTTAAAAGAATGGCCTGTGCACATTGAATGCTTTGACAATTCAAATTTTCATGGAACAAATGCTGTTGCCGCCTGTGTTGTTTTTAAAAATGGAAAGCCAAGTAAAAAAGATTATCGTCATTTCAATATAAAAACGGTTGAAGGCCCTGATGATTTCGCTTCAATGGAAGAGGTCGTATTTCGTAGGTATCGCCGCTTGTTAGAAGAAGAACAACCACTGCCACAGGTAGTTATTATTGATGGTGGTAAAGGTCAGCTTAGTTCAGCCATGAAAAGCATGGACAAGTTAGGTTTACGAGGAAAGATAACGGTCATTGGGATTGCTAAAAAGTTGGAGGAAATTTATTTTCCTGGAGATTCAATCCCTGTTTATATTGATAAGCGTTCTGAGTCGTTAAAAATTATTCAGCATTTACGAAATGAAGCGCACCGTTTTGGAATTACGCATCACCGCGACAAACGAAGTAAAAATGCGTTGGGAACGGAATTAACAACCATTCAAGGAATTGGGGAAAAGACAGCTGAAGATTTAATCAAACACTTTAAATCCGTTAAACGGGTTAAAGAAGCTTCGCTGCAAGATTTAGAAAAAGTGATCGGGTTTTCTAGAGCAAAACTAGTAGTTGACCATTTTAACTAAAAAGCGGGCTACAAAAATTGCACCCCGCTTTTCCATTAGTTCGTTAATTTCTAATGCTTTATCAGCGAAATATTTCTTGAACTCGTTTCAGTACTTACCTCCAAGATATAATTCCCTGCTGGTAAATTCTCTAATAAAACTTGTTCTTTTTCTTTTCCTTGTCCTGAAAGCACAATCTGTCCATTTGTTCCGTAAAGCACATAAACAAATGTTTCATTTAATGCAATGGTAACAAATTGACTTGTTGGATTAGGATAAACATTTAATTCTGGTAATTGATCATTTTCAATTCCTAACTGACTGTTTACAATTGCTTCTATTGTAATTGTGCAACCAATTGAATCCATTACTACTAAAGTATAGGTTCCAGCTACTAACCCAGTTAGGTCTTCTGTATCATCAAAATCTCCCGTTCCATCATTATCCCAATCAAAAGTAAACCCTTCTCCTGTTCCTCCTCCAACTGAAACATCAATTGCTCCATCTGAACCAATTATTTCATCAGTTGTTGATACAGCTGAAATAATTTCATTTTGAACAAAAATGTCAAATGATGTTCCACATTCTAAAGCATCATCACTCGTAACTGTATATGTTATTAATCCTTCAGTATCAACAGTAAAAGGTTCCCCATTTATAACTCCTAAGTCCCAGGTATAAGTGGCACTTCCTGCACCTTCTAATGTGATTTCAGTACCAAAGCAAACACTATCAGCCACTTCTTCCGCCAGTTCTATTGGTGAGCATAATACAGTAATGACAATTTGACCATTTCCCATTCTAACTCCAGTTTCATTTACTTGGGCTATTCCTGCATTGAAGGAACCGCCACCGCCACCGCCAGCTCTACATGAAGAGCCTTCTCCTCCTGCTCCTCCAGAGTATCCGCCACCACCACCACATCCGCAGACAGCTCCGCCTCCACCTCCAAATCCACCTTCTCCTCCAGGATCAAAGCTTGTTGAACCAACTCCTCCTGTAAAATCAGGCAAAGTCTGACCTCCTGTAGAACCTCCTGAAAACGTAGAATTCTGACCAGCCGAAAGCCAGCCTCCTCCTCCTGAACCAGTTCCTGAAGGTGCGTCTCCCGCTCCTCCTTCTCCATCAATTCCGCCATCAGCAAGACCGTTTGCTCCTGAAGTACCACCTTCTCCTGCTTGACCATCAACTCCAGCTCTACAAACTAAATCTGACCAGTTTTCATTTCCGCCTCCGCCACCACCAGCAGCTACCCATGGTAAAGCATCATCCAATGGATTCCAAACAAAAGATCCACCTCCTCCGCCTCCAGAAGCATCACCGCCTCCACAGTTATTAATAACTCCTTGTCCTCCAACAACAATATTCAATTCCTGACCTGGAGTTACTGTAAATTCACCATAAATTCCTGCTCCTAAACCTCCATTATCATTTCCTCCTTGTGCCCCAAAAGCTTGTATAGAAATCATACTCACTCCATCTGGAACGGTATAAGTTTCTATAGCTCCTGTAAAATCAAATGTTGTTTGACTGACCCCTTGTTGGGCAAATGCAAACACAGCAATTAGTGCAGTTAGTAATTGTAATTTGTAATTTCTTTTCATAGTTGAAAATTATTTAGGTTGTAATAAGCTAAAATATAATAATTCTATCGAATATATGTATAAGAATTAACTGAAAACGAACAAGTAAACGTTTATATCTCGATTCATTCTATTTAGAATTTATTCTTATTTCTGCAAAAAATAGTTAATAAAAAAGCGGGGTACAAAAATTTCACTCCGCTTTCCCATTAGTTCGTTGATTTCTAATTTTTTATCAGCGAAATATTTCTTGAATTCGTTTCAGTACTTACCTCCAAGATATAATTCCCTGCTGGTAAATTCTCTAATGAAATTTGTTCTTGTTCTTTTCCTTGCCCTGAAAGCACAATTTGTCCATTTGTTCCATAAAGAGCATAACTAAACGTTTCGTCCAATGCTATGGTAACAAATTGGCTTGTTGGGTTTGGATAAATATTTAATCCAAAAAACTGGTCATCTTCAATTCCTAACTGACTGTCTACAATTGTTTCCAATGAATCTGTGCATCCAACTGAATCCATCACTACTAAAGCATAGGTTCCAGCAACTAATCCTGTTAAGTCTTCTATATCATCAAAATCTCCCGTTCCATCATTGTCCCAATCAAATGTATATTCAACTCCTGTTCCTCCCGAAATCGTAGCATCAATTGCTCCATCTGAACCACTAATTTCATCCGTTGTAATGGCACTTGATAAAATTTCGTTTTGAGCAAAAATATCAATTGTTGTTTCACATTCTCCTACATCATCACTTGTTACCGTATATGTTATTAATCCTTCAGTGTCAACTGTAAAAGGTTCGCCATTTACTACGCCTAAATCCCATGTATATGCAGCATCTCCTATAGCTTCTAATGTTATTTCAGTTCCAAAACAAACAGTATCTATTACTTCTCCAATTTCAATCGCTGAGCATAGTTCAGTAATGATGATTTGACCATTTCCTGTTCCAACTCCTGCCATATTCATTTGCGGAATTCCAGCATTAAAAGAACCACCGCCACCACCACCATCATAACGGTTAGCTACAATTTCTCCGCCTGCTCCACCACCACTATAGCCGCCACCGCCACCGCCGCCAACTGCTCCGCACCTTGCGTTTCCGCCGCCGCCGCCGCCATAACCCCCTGCTCCTGCTGATCCACCACCTGTACCGCCAGAACCGTCATCAAGAATCATTAATCCTCCAATAGAGTTTGTAGCGCAACCATGTAATGAGCCATTATTCCCATTTGAAACCCATCCGCCGCCACCAGCAGCGTATCTTTCTCCACCAACTGTACCTGTTGGTATTGATCCTCCATTACCAGCTACACCTGCTCCATCACTAAAACCATTCGCATTTGTTCCATCCGCTGTAATTGAAGCATTTAAACCATCTACATAAGTAGGATCTCCGGTATCGTCGTGACCTCCGCCTCCGCCTCCGCCAGCAGCAATCAATAATTCTGCAGAAGAATTCCAAACAAAACTTCCGCCTCCACCTCCGCCAATAAAATCACCAGTAACTCCTTGCTGTCCAACTAATAACGTCAAAACTTCTCCAGGAGTGACACTGAAATTACCAGTCATTCTTGCTCCTCGTCCTTCAGCTCCAGCATTACCTTCTCCTCCTGCTGCTCCAGTTGAGGATATTTCAATTGATGTAATTCCAGCAGGAACTATATAAGTTTGTAAACCACCCGTATAGTCATACGTTACTTGACTAACTCCTTGTTGAGCAAATGCAAACACAGCAGTTAGTACTATTAATAATCTTAGCTTGTAATTTTTTTTCATTCGTGTAAATTTTACCGCAAAGAAATTATTTATGCCAAATCAACTTCAGAAAAACTAACAAACAACCAATTAAGTTAACTGATAGCAATAATTGTTATTATTGATAAACCGTAAATTCTATTTTATGAAAAAAATGCAACAGTGTTTTTTTCGTATCATAAAAAAGGCGAGATATAAATTATATCTCGCCTTTTTTATTTATTTAGTAATTTCTACTGTTTTACCAATTGAATTCGATTTGATTTATCATCTACAGTAATTTCAACGATATACATACCATCAGCAAAACCATCTAATGAAATTGTAGCTGTGTTTGTAGCCGTATTTTGTCATTAATCGTTTTCCATCAAAACCATAAACAACATAACCAAATGTCCCATTGTATGTTAATGTAACAATATCCGTTGTTGGATTAGGGAAAAGTGAAACACCATCCAATAGATTGTTTTCTATTCCCAATTGAGAATCCAATGTAATCACTTCAGTACGCATACAACCAGCTGCATCTTCAATAACAACAGTATATGTTCCACCTGCTAATCCAGTCAAATCTTCAGGATCATCAAAATCTCCAGTTCCATCATTATCCCAATCAAATGAATATGCTGGATTTCCTCCGCTAACCGTCAAATCTATTGAACCATCATCTCCAAACAGTTCTTCTGTAGATGTGAAAATCGTTGTGATAGAATCGTATACTGTAATTTCTACAGATGAAACATTAATACATCCATTGTCATCTGTTCCTGTTACTGTATATGAATTCTCTCCTATAAGTTCAGGTATAAAAGCTACACCATCCGTGACATCAGTACCCCAATCATATGTTGTTCCTCCTGATCCAGTTAATGTGATTTCTACTCCTTCACAAACTTCATCTTCTGTTGACACTCCTATTACCTCTGGTAATTCATACACTTCAATATCAATGGTTGTTTCACAATCACTGGCATCAATTGTAGTTACTGTAAAAGTTAACATTCCAGCATCTGGTGTGAAAGCATCTCCATCTATTACTCCCATATCCCATGACACGATTTCTCCAGACATAGCTTCTTCTTCTAATGTTAGTTCTTCACCTACACAAATTTCCGTTGCTGAAGCTGTAATTGTAATTGCGGCACATAATTCAGTGATAATAATTTGTCCATTTCCTGTTCCAACATCAACGGTATTAACTTGGTCTGTTCCGGCATTGAATGAACCGCCACCACCACCGTAGCCTCCTGCTCCTGCAGATCCTCCGCCTGTTCCTCCTACTCCACCACTTAGTGGAGTTTGAACTCCAACCAGCTCCCCCAGAAGCATAACGGCTATCGCTAAAGGTACCCGTTGGAATTGTTCCTCCATTTCCACCAATCCCTGCTCCATCACTAAACCCATTACCATTTGCTCCAGTCTCTGTAATTGTAGCATCCAATCCATCTACAAAAGTAAGATCTCCAGTATCGTCATGGCCGCCGCCGGCAGCAATAAGTAATTCATCAGAAGAATTCCAAACAAAGCTTCCTATAACTCCCTGTTGTCCAACCAACAGCGTTAAAATTTCTCCAGGCGTAACTATAAAATCACCAATCATTCTCGCTCCTTGTCCTTCAGTTCCAGCATCCCCATCCCCTCCTGCAGCTCCAGTAGAAGATATTTCTATTGATGTAACTCCTGCAGGAACCGTATAAGTTTGTAAAGTACCTGTAAAATCGTATGTTGTTTAACTAAACCCTTGTTGGGCAAAAGTAAACACAGCTGCTAGCACAGTTAATAATTTAAATTTGTGATTTTTTTTCATAGTTAAAAATTATATTAACCTGATAAAATAAAACATTTCTCTAAATTTAAGAAAATACTAGATCACATAATTTCAAACAGGTACATGTTTATTATGGATTCAGCTTATTTAGAATTTAACCTTTTAATTTATTCTTATTTTTGCCAAAAGATAATTACAGCCTATGTTGCAATCAATGACTGGTTTTGGAAAAGCTTCTGGAACATACTTAAATAAGAAAATTACAATTGAGATCAAATCACTCAACAGTAAAAACTTAGATTTATTTGTCCGAATGCCAAGTATTTATCGTCAAAACGAGATTGAATTACGAAAAATAATTGGTAATAAATTGGATCGAGGAAAGGTTGAATGTAATATCCATGTAGAGCAAATTGATGAGAGCAATTCGCAAACAATTAATAAAACACTCATTAAAAATTATCATGAACAACTGGTGGGTATAGCGAATGAACTTTCGATTAATCAAGAAAACATTTTAGGTACATTACTCCGAATGCCAGATGTTTTTACTGTCGAACACGAAGACTTAGATGAAAAAGAATGGGAATTCATTGTCTCTATTCTCGATAAGGCCATCCTTGAACACATCTCTTTTAGAACAAAAGAAGGGGAAAATCTTGCTGATGAATTTTCGTTGAGAATAGCCAATATTCAAAAAGCTTTTGACCAAGTTCCAGAATATGAAAAAAGTCGTGTTGATAGTATAAAACAACGTATAGAAAACAATCTTGAAGAATTTGTTGGGATTTCTAAGATTGACAAAAATAGGTTTGAACAGGAATTAATTTATTATTTAGAGAAATTTGACATTTCTGAAGAAAAACAGCGTTTAGCAAATCACCTGTCCTACTTCATTGAAACATTAAATCAGTCAAAATCTCAGGGAAAAAAACTAGGATTCATTACACAAGAAATTGGACGAGAAATTAATACGTTGGGTTCTAAGTCTTATCATTCAGAAATGCAAAAATTAGTTGTAGGAATGAAAGATGAATTAGAAAAGATTAAAGAGCAGGTTTTAAATACACTTTAACAGTATGTTTGAACAGGATATAGAAAAATTTGAAAAATATAAGAAGACGGGAAAGTGTATCATTTTTTCAGCACCTTCTGGAGCTGGAAAGACGACCATTGTAAAGTACTTACTTAGAAACGTTGATCGTTTAGCTTTTTCAATTTCTGCGGCAAGTAGAAAGCCAAGAGGTCGAGAAGAGGACGGAATTGATTATCATTTTTTTTCTGTAGATGCATTTAAGAAGCAAATTGAAGCGAATGCTTTTGTGGAATGGGAAGAAGTTTATAGAAACAACTTTTATGGAACATTAAAATCAGCCGTTTTACGGCACTGGGAAGCAGAGAAGATTGTTCTTTTTGACGTAGATGCTATCGGAGGAATTAATCTCAAAAAAATATTCGGCGAAAATGCACTTTCCATCTTTATAAAGCCTCCATCTCTCTTCGTTTTGGAACAACGTCTTAAAAACAGAAGGACAGAGACAAGCGAGCAAATTAAAATGCGTTTAGATAAAGCAAATGAAGAATTAAGTCATTCTGATAAATTTGATTATGTGTTATTAAATGACAATTTGGAAAAAGCGTGTTATGAAATTAAATCGGTGGTTACACGTTTTATAAAAGATGACTGAAATTGTCTCTCATATAATTGATGGTTTTTCTCGAAAAGAAGGTAAATTTGAAAGACGTATTGGACTTTATTTTGGTTCATTTAATCCAATTCATATTGGGCATTTAATTATTGCAAGTCACATTGCAAATATGGACCACATTGATGAAGTTTGGTTTGTTGTTAGTCCTCAAAATCCACATAAAAAGAAAAAGAATTTATTAGCTGATTTTCACCGATTAGCAATGGTAAGAATTGCTATAGAAGAAGATCAACGATTAAAAGCAAGTGACATTGAATTTAATCTTCCTAAGCCCTCTTATACTGTTTACACATTGCAAGCGCTGAAAGAAAAACATCCTGATCATCATTTTACGTTAATTATGGGTGAAGACAATTTACGAACACTTCATAAATGGCGGAATTATGAATATATCATTAAGAACTATCCTATTTATGTTTATCCAAGAGCAAAAACAATTCAGGAAGAGGCTTCTGATTCTAAAGAGGATATAAAAAATGACATTATCAATCAAGCAAATATTATTCTAACAGAAGCACCTGTCATGAAAATTTCTTCGAGTTTTATTCGAAACCTAATTGTGGAGAAAAAGGATGTTCGCTATTTATTATCTGAAGCTGTTTACAATTATTTAGATGAAATGAATTTTTATAAATCATGAACTATCAAGCCGTTTTATCACTTCATATTATTTTCATTGTAACATGGTTTTCTGGGTTGTTTTATATTGTTCGCCTCTTTGTATACCAAGCTGAAGTAAAAGAAAAATCTGAAAATGAGCGTGCAATTTTAGCTCCGCAGTATAAAATTATGGCAAAGCGTCTTTGGTACGGAATTACGTGGCCTTCGGCAATTATAACTGCAATTTTAGGCCCAATTTTACTTTATTTAAATCCCGCAATTCTAAAATTGCCATTTATGCATATTAAGCTGGGATTTGTTCTCTTGCTTTATATATACCATTTTATTTGTCACGCTATGTTCAAAAAACTACAGCAGGAAAAGGGAGAAAAGTCTGGGAGTTTTTATCGTGTTTGGAATGAAATCGCAACCCTTTTCTTAGTTGCAATTGTTTTTTTAATTGTGATGAAGAATGAAGTAAATTGGATTTATGGCACAATTGGATTTATCCTATTTGGAATCGCAATTATGCTAGGGATCAAAATTTATAAGCAAATTCGAGAAAAGAAATAGTTTTTATCTACTATCTCAATAATGTAATAAATCCTGTAAATTGAAATTTTTCATCATTGATGTTACTTTTCGTTTGTAGAATCCATGGATAAATTCCACCTTGAACAGGGATTCCTCCAAAACTCCCATCCCATTCTCCTGAAGCATTAAACGATTCCCAAACAATTTGCCCAGAACTGTTAAAAACGGTTAAATGAAAATCAAAAATGTCAATTCCTTCAATATAAACACGCCATGTTTCGTTAAAAGAATCACCATCAGGTGTAAAGGCATTTGGTGCAAAAAAATTGAGTTTTTGTTCTGCTGTTTTTGTAGTTGTTACGGTTGAGCTATCTGTCGGCACGTGCTGACTGTAAAGGCATACACCCAATAGCATACTCAAAACAGTAGTTACTGTTTTCATTTTCATAGACATGTTTTTTACAGATGTTATTAAAAAGACAGTTACAATTATTCTATTTTGAGGAGTAGAAAAATTATACCATTAATGTCATTTAAACAATCATCTATGGATTTATAGTTTTCATTATTTACAATTAGACGTACAGAATCCCCTAAACTTATTTCAAACTAATTTTGGCACACAAAAATCTGTTTAAAAGTATCTCTATCAATTTAAATAAACCGTTAAATAATCAATAGCTTTATCTTTAAAATTAAAACCAAATAAAATGAACTATAACAATCTATTAATTGAGCAAAATGGATTCGTTTTAACAATTACTATAAATCGACCAAAGCAGTTAAATGCGTTAAACAAAGAAACAATAGAAGAGTTAAACACTGCTTTTGACGCAGCAAATAATGATGCCTCTGTTGGAGCAATTATTTTAACTGGAGCAGGAGAAAAGGCCTTTGTAGCTGGTGCTGATATCAAAGAGTTTGCTAATTTTTCTGTTGAACAAGGAAAAGAATTGAGCGCTGTAGGGCATGATACGCTTTTTAATTTTGTCGAAAGTCTTTCAAAGCCTGTTATTGCAGCTGTAAATGGATTTGCATTAGGAGGAGGATTAGAATTGGCAATGGCTTCACACATAAGAATTGCTTCAGATAATGCTCGTTTAGGCTTGCCTGAAGTTTCTCTAGGAGTTATCCCTGGCTATGGTGGAACACAGCGTCTAGCACAGTTAATTGGAAGAGGAAAAGCATTTGAATTGGTTACTACAGCTGGAATGATCTCAGCCGAAGATGGTCAAAGTTGGGGTTTAATCAATCATGTTGTAACACAAGAAGAGCTTATTCCTCTAGCAGAAAAAATTGCAGGTAAAATTATTAAAAACTCACCGAATGCAATTAATGCTGCAATGCGAGCAATTAATGCAAATTATATTGATGGTGTAAATGGATACGAAGTAGAAATTGATGAGTTTGGAAAATGTTTTGGAACTCCTGAATTTGTAGAAGGAACAAATGCATTTTTAGAAAAAAGAAAAGCAGATTTTAGAAAATAAACTGATATGCTAAAGAAACCTTTAGCAAAATAACGAGAGGCAAAAGGAATTGTGAGTGCGCTTAAAAAATTAGCTGGACAAACTGCCGTTTACGGTCTACCTTCTATTATTGGAAGGGTATTAAACTATTTCTTAGTTCCACTTTATACGCTCTACTTTGAGCCAAAGGAATATGGTATTGTAAGCGAGTTTTATGCATACGTTGCATTTTTTACTGTACTTCTTTTACTTGGAATGGAAACAACATTTTTTCGCTTTGTCAACAAGTCAAGCGACAAAGAAAAAACCTTCAATCAAACCTTCTCTATTGTTCTAGTTGTTGGCTTATTATTTTTAATCTCAACCATTACCTTTTCTCAAAACATTGCAAACTGGATGGGTTATCCTGACTTATACCTCTTTGTGATTTGCTTTTCTGTGATTCTATTTGTTGATGCCATTTCATCTTTGCTTCTTGCAAAATTGCGTTACCAAGAAGAATCAAAACGCTTTGCATTTATTCAGTTTTCTAATATCTCTGTCAATATCATTTTGAACATTGTTTTTATCTGTTTTTTAATGCAGGAAGAAAACGATCCAATTGGGATAGGCTATATCTTTATTGCCAACTTATTAGCAAGCCTTACCAAACCTATTTTACTGTTTAAAGATGTTATCAAAATTCGGTTTGTAATGAATAAAGACCAGGTTAAAACCATGCTTATTTATGCTTTGCCTTTAATGGCTGCTGGTTTTGCTGGAATAATCAACGAAACGTTTGATCGTATTATGATTAAACGCCTATTAGCTTCCGTAGGGCAAGAATATGCACAAACACAAGTGGGAATTTATTCTGCAAATTACAAGTTATCCATTTTAATCAGTCTTTTTATTCAAGCTTATCGTTATGCTGCCGAACCCTTTTTCTTTGCCCAAGAAAAACAAAAGGGAGGAACTAAAGTTTATGCAAAAACAATGACCTATTTTGTCATCATTGTCACATCTATATTTCTTTTAATAAGCTTAAATTTAGACTTATTCAAATGGTTTATTCCAAATGATGCTTATTGGGAAGGACTTGTTATTGTTCCAATTTTATTGCTCGCAAATGTTTTTCTCGGAATTTATTATAATCAGTCTATTTGGTATAAGCTAAGTAATAAAACAAAATACGGTGCATTTATTGCACTTGGGGGAGCAACAATTACAATCGTATTAAATTTGATTTTAATTCCTATTCTAGGATATCTAGGCGCCGCAATAACAACATTATTCGTTTATGTAAGTATGACCATAGCCTCTTACTATTGGGGTCAAAAACATTATCCAATCAAATATAATTTAAGAAAAGTTGGGCTTTATCTTTTTTCTTCAATATTACTCACGATTATTGGCCACTTTTTAACCTTTGATTCAACATTACTCACGTTTTTTATTCACCTGTTTCTGTTTGGTATTTTCATTGCAATTGTTTTCATCATAGAAAGACCTTTGCAAGCGCTTAAAAGCAATAATTTTAATTAAATTTGAAGATTTAGTCAGACCCTATGAAAGTAGAAATTATAAATAAATCTAAACATCAGCTTCCACGTTACGAAACGCAATTATCTGCTGGTGTTGATTTACGTGCAAATATTGAAAGCCCTATAGCACTTAAACCTCTAGATCGGGTTTTAATAAAAACTGGCTTGTTTATTGCACTTCCAGAAGGCTATGAGGCGCAAGTTAGACCAAGAAGTGGTTTAGCTTATAAAAAAGGAATCTCAGTATTAAATTCTCCCGGAACAATTGATGCAGATTACCGTGGAGAAATTGGTGTGATTTTAGTAAACCTTTCTAATGAATCTTTTTTGATTGAAGACGGAGAACGAATTGCCCAAATGGTTATGACTAAGTGTGAACAAGCCGAATTTATTGAAGTGAATGTTTTAGATGAAACAACACGTGGGGCAGGAGGGTTTGGAAGTACTGGGACAAAGTAATGAATAATATTGGTTGATAAGAACCATAGCTTATAAAATTAAGACAATGAAAATAGTAGTACCAATGGCAGGGAGAGGTAGCAGGCTTAGGCCACATACACTTACTGTTCCAAAACCTTTAGTTCCTGTTGGAGGAAAACCAATTGTACACCGGCTTGTCCAAGACATTGCTAAAACCAGTAGTGAAAAAATTGACGAAATCGCATTTGTCATTGGTGATTTTGGTAAAGAAGTAGAAGATGAATTAATAAAGGTTGCAGAAAATTTAGGTGCTAAAGGAACCATTTATTATCAGGACAAAGCATTGGGTACCGCACATGCTGTTTTATGCGCAGCAGAATCCTTAAAAGGTCCTGTTGTTGTTGCATTTGCAGATACACTTTTTAAAGCCGATTTTGAGTTGGACAACAATTCCGACGGAATATTGTGGGTAAAACAAATTAAAGACCCCTCGGCATTTGGAGTTGTGAAGCTTGATGAAGAAGATGTTATTATTGACTTTGTCGAAAAACCTGAAACATTTGTTTCTGATCTTGCTATGATCGGAATTTATTATTTTAAAGAAGCAGAAAAATTAAAAATCGAATTACAATATTTAATCGACAACGGAATTATCAAGGGTGGCGAATATCAACTTCCAGACGCCTTGCGTAACTTAACTAAAAAAGGATTGCAATTTAAATCAGGTAAAGTAACCGAATGGTTGGATTGCGGGAACAAAAAAGTAACTGTTCATACCAATCAACGTGTATTAGAATTTGACCGCGAAGAAGATTTGATTTCTAAAGATTTAGTTTCAAAAAATTCAATCGTTATTCCTCCTTGTTATATTGGGGAACATGTTGTGCTTGAAAACTCTGTTATTGGTCCACACGTATCTTTAGGAAGAGGAACAACTGTAAAGAATTCAGTTGTGAAAAATTCTATCGTCCAAAAAAACGCAATGATTGAAAACTCTGTCTTACAAGATTCAATGATCGGAAATTATGCCAAAATTTTAAGTCATGGTAAGGTAATTAGTATTGGCGATTATACGACAATAGAATAAATGTTAAGTTATCGAAATACCATCTTTCTTTTATTTTCCATCTTTCTTTTAGGTTGTGGAAAAGCAAAGGAATTACCCGTAGAAAAAGGTATTTCCGAAAGGCGTCAATTTAAAGAAACTTTTCACCTTGCAAACTCAGAAAAAATAATTGGTCATTATGAAAAGGCTATTGTACTTTTCGAAAAATGCCTCAGCTTAGAACCAAATAACGCTGCTACAAATTTTGCACTTTCCGATTTATATGAAAGACAAGGGGATAAACAGAAGACATTGGCGTATGCTGAGCAAGCTTACAATTTAAATCAAAAGAACAAATGGTATGCGTTGCGACTCGCCGATCTTTATTTCGAGAAAAAAGAATTTGAAAAAACAGCTGATTTATATGAGCAAATAATAGCAGAAGAAAAAAACGTTGACCTCAAATTTAAGTACGTTGACGCTTTAATTAATTCAAAGCGTTATGATAAAGCAATTAACATGCTTGCAGAAATTGAAGTTGAGACAGGGAAAGTACCGGAGGTAAGTTTTACAAAACATGATTTATATAACCAAATAGGAAAATCTGAATTAGCAGCGAAAGAGCTTTCTGATTTAATTGAATCAGACCCAAGTAATGCTGATTATAAAATTATTGTTGCAGAGTTTTATATGAAAGAGCAGAAGTTTGAGGAATCAAAAGAACTTGTTAATGCTATTTTAAAAAATGATCCTGAATATGGGCAAGCTTACATTATGCTTGCTGATTTGGATTTAAGACAAGGCAACGTTAAAGGAACTTTCGAAAATTTACAAAAAGGATTTTCAAGTAAAGACGTTCCTGTTGAAAGAAAATTAGAAATTTTATCTGGACTAATACCATATAGCGCTCCAAACCAAAGAGATGCAGAAGAAATGAAAGCAGGGATTGCTAATTTATTCTCAATAATTGATGATCCTGCATTAAAGAGTGCTGAATTTCATAGAAATTATGGTAGTTTTTATTTAACCCATGGTAATTTTCCCGAAGCAGAAAAGCAGTTTCAATTGGCCTGTGATTATGATCCATCTTCCTTCAAAGCTTGGATTCAACTTTTGAATATTCAGTATGAAATCGAAAATTATAGCGGAATGGCGGAAAATGGAGAAACCATTATTGAATTATTTCCAGCACAACCTGTCGCTTATTTATTCGCTGGAATTGGTGCGAAAGAATCTGGCGAATATGAAAAATCCGAAGAATTCTTTTTTTTAGGAAAAGACCTTGTCGTCAAAGATTCAGAATTAACCTCAGAATTTTTCTATCAACTTGGTGATATGAATTATGCGCAAAACAATCCTGATGAAGGCAAATATTATTTTGATCAAGCAATTCAAATTTTTCCAGCGAACGTTAATGTATATGCTGATAATGCAAATCGTTTTTTAGAAGATGCTAAAATTACTGAGGCGGAAGCAGAAATAAAAAAAGGATTGAGTTTTGCCGAAAAGAGTGCTATTCTTCTTGACATATATGGCCTAATTTTAATTGAAAAAAAAGAGTATAAAAGTGCTTCTGAAGCATTTGAAAATGCACTCTATGAAAATTACTACGATAGCATTATCATTGAACATTATGGAGATGCGCTTTTTTTAAATGGTGAAAAAGAAAAAGGGATTGAGCTTTGGAAGGAAGCCATTAAATACGGTAATAACTCTGGTTTATTAAAACAAAAATTAGAAGAAAAAAAATATTATCCTCCCCAATAGATGACTGATTTAAATTAAAATCTAGTCCAAAATATATAAATGAAAAAAACAATAGCAACATACCTTTTTTTAATCTTCATTAGTTCTCTCTTCGTAAGTGTTAGCAGCTGTGGAAATAGAAGAAAAGAGCAAAACAATACAGTTAAACTCAAGAAGAAAAATGATAAAGAACTTAAAACTGCATTGTTTGAGCAAGACCATATTCCTTTTGATTTTTTCACTGTTCGAATTGGTGTTGATTTTGAGAGTAAAGTAAATCGTAATGCCTCTTTTTCTTGCTATGTAAAACTTAATGTTGACAGTACTTTTGGAGGAACGATAAAGGCTGGCCCAGTAATCATTGCAACGTATAAAATCACACAAGATTCAATCTTTTTTGTAAACAAGCACGATAAATGTTACTTCGCAGAAAATTTAACCTATGTTTCCTCACTTTTTGGGACAACAATTGAATACGATTTTTTCCAAGATTTAATTTTAGGACTTCCTGTCGGTTTAGATGATGACATCAAATACCAACAAATTGACTCAAAAGACAGTTATATCCTTTCATCTCACAAGAAAAAGGATTATAGAAAACTTGAAAATGATCGCTTAAACGTTGATGAAGATGACATGTTAATTCGATATGAAATGATTGGTGAAGATACACGACTGGAAAAGATTTTTGTTCAAATTCCGTCGGACACAACAGAAATAACTGTAAACTATGTTGAACGCAAAATAGAAAACGAATTTGATGTTCCGGAAGAAACAACTATTCAGATTTTAAATCCTAAGGACACAATTTCAATTCGTTTAAATTATGGGATCATTAAACTAAATGAACCTAAAAAAATTAGCGTAAAAATTCCTGACTCATACAGTGAATGTAAGTAAGTCCATATTATTTTTAATTCTTTGTTCGGCAGCTTTTGTTGCATTTGGACAGGAGAAAGAAAGTGACCGATTAAAGAAACAACAGAAGGAATTAGAACAAAAAATTAGTTTGACACAAAACTTGCTCGAAAGCACCCAAGAAAGTAAGGCAAATCTTTCGGACAATATTAATCTAATCGAACGAAAAATCCATTACAGGCAAGCACTTTTGGATAATCTTCAATCACAAGTAGGAAAATTAGAAGTTGAAATAACAAATCTATCAAATGAAATTGCCCTTTTAGAACAAGAAGTTATAAAACATAAAGCGCAGTACCAGTTAATGGTTATTCAAGCCTATAAAATGCGAAATTCAAAAGCCTCTTTGCTTTTTATTCTTTCTTCGGAATCATTCAATCAAGCCAATAAACGAATGTCTTATTTAGATCAGTTGTCAAAGTATCGTGCAGATCAAATTCGAAAAATTCAAACCGCAATTCAAAAATTAGAAGAAGAACAGTTGCTTCTCTTATCAAAGCGTCAAGAAAAAGATGAAATTGCTTTATTAAAATCAAAAGAACAAAAGAACTATGTTCGAGATCGGGAAAAACAAAAACAGTCTATTGTCAAAATGCAAGGCAAAGAAGAGCAACTTAAGCAAGAGCTTGCCAATCAGAGAAAAAAATCAAAAGAAATACAAAACGCAATTAATGCAGCCATTAACAAAGAGATTTTAGCTGAACGAAAAAAGAAAAACACCGCAAAAGAAAACGAAGTCATTTTACTCATTAATAAAGGGTTTGAAGGAAATAAAGGAAGGCTACCTTGGCCTGTAAAAACAGGAGAAATAACAAAAGGCTTTGGAAAACAACCGCACCCTGTTCACATCAATGTATTTACGTATAACAATGGAATTGATATTACAACTGTAAAAGGAGCAACAGTGAAAGCCGTTTTTGGAGGAGAAGTAACAAGTGTTATTGTAATTCCAGGAGCTGGAAAAGCTGTTATTGTTGCGCATGGAAATTACCGTACTATTTATTCAAATTTACAAGAAACCTATGTTTCTGCCGGAGACAAAATTGATGTCAATAAAGAAATTGGCGCACTTTTGATTAATGGATCTGGAAACTCGGATGTTCATTTTGAAATTCGAAAAATTACACCAGAAGGAAAAATAAGTAATATCAATCCTACTTATTGGTTAAATCGATAACATAGTTATTTTTATTCTTTTCTTGCTTTTGATGTTACTGGTTCTGATTTAGAAGTTTCAATACTATCATAATCTTCTTCCAGTTGATATGCTAAACAACCTCGCTTTAAATCAAATTTAAAATACATTCGCTGCGCCGATAATACAGGATTTCCATTTTTATCTGTTGCCGGTTCCCAAATAGGCATTGTACGCATTACATGTGTCGCATTACCAATAAATAGATTTTCTATTCTTTTGTTCACCATACGACGTACTTCGCTATATGGTGCACCACCTGCTTCATTCATTTGTGTGCATTTTGCTTCTATTTCGGTAATTCTTCCAGCAAAATCAACATGAAAGTTAACAGCAACAACCGCTTCAATTTTTTTATCTTTTGCTGTTTTTGGGTAACTTAAGTTTTGATCAATAAATTTTTTCATTGCTAAATTGCCTTCAGGAAAAAAAGCTCTTGATGAGCGACTAATAGCAGTAATTTCTTCTGTTTCTACAACCTTATCTGCCACATTGGTTTCCCGTTCTACTAAACGTCCTTTCTCCAAAGAAAAATCAATCCCATTATCTTCTTGAATCGTTGTTTCCTCTTTACTTTCAATATCAATTTTTTCATCAAATTCTTTATGTTCTATTTCTACTGTATAATCAACTGTAGATGAGAAAATTGTTTCTGGTTGTTCTTGTACGATCAAATTTTCTTCTTCAGGTAAATTACTTTTTTCAGCAATTTCAATTTTATCAATTTGTATGTTTTCTGTATTCGTTAATTGAGATTCAACATCATTTGTTGTTTCTGTGTTTAAGAAGTAGACCGCTCCAGCAATTAATAGACCTGTTAATAAAGTGCCAGTAACTCCAAGAAAAAGATTACTCATTCCTCCACCAGCCCCCCCTGCTGCACCTGTAACAGCATTGATTTCAGCACGGATTGCATTTCGATTTACCGCTTTAATTAAATCCTTTTGTTGGTTTACCAATTCTTCTAAATGAGCGTCTGTTGCAATTTTATTTTCAAAAGCAGCAATTTCTGCTGAAGATAAATCTCCAGATAAGTATTGGTCAATTTGTTCTAAAACGGTCAATTCAGGTCTCATTTTTAATTTGTTTGGTTGGATTGCAGTTTAATTTCTTTCGCAATGGTAATGGCTTTCTCCATGCACTTGTACTTTTGGGTTTTTGCTGAATTTACGCTTGAAAACTTAAGCTGATTTGCTATTGTTTTCATGTTTTCTTTTTTAAAGTAAAACAGTTCAAAAATTTGTTTGCACCGTTCTGTTATTTGTGTCAAGATAGACTCAAGCAATTTCAATTCTGCTTCTTTCTCTTCATTATAATCTAAATCATCTGCTGAAAGAATTAACGTATCTTTCCACTCTAATTCAGGGTTTTTTTGTCTTTTACGGGCTTCATTTTTCCATAAAAAACGATTGATTCCATACAGATACGTTGATAATTTAGCTGTTAATTCGAACGTTGGGTCCGATACTTTTTCAATTAAGAGGATAAGGCTATCATTAAAAATCTCTTGTGCGATCGTTTCATCTCCTCCACTAGAAAGGATGTTTGCTTTTACTTTAGGATATTCTTTGTAAAGCTGTTTTATTGCCTTCTCTCGTTGACCTTTTCGAATTTTTGATATGATTTCTAAATCGTGCATCTAAACCTTTATGTCGGTTTTTATTAAAGGTAACCTTTTTCAATTTAAAAACTTTACCTTCTTCTATTTGCAAGCAATGGTGGAGGTTCACCTGTAAATGGATTCCAACGACTAATACTTTTTGCATCAAATCCTGAAGCCCTCATAATTGACCTATCTCCGTAGCGTTCACGAATAAAGTCCATAGCTTGATAAAGTTTTATCGTCACAGGATCTTCAAATAAGCTAATTTGATGCCCTCCTTCTACTAAATGACTAAAGCGTACTCCTATTAAACGAACTAATAAACGACGATTGTATAGTTTTTTGAATAATTCTAAAACTATTGGTAAAACAATATGGTCTGAAGCACTATATGGAATTTTCTTTTGCAAAGTAAACGTTTGAAAATCAGAATATCGAATCTTAACAGTAACACAAGCAGTCAATTTATTCCCTCTCCTTAATTGAAACACAAGATTTTCTGCCATGGCTGTCATGATACCATCTAGTTTCTTAACATCAATCGTATCACGATCAAAAGTTCGTTCAGTTGAAATGGATTTTCGTTCACGATAAGGCACAACAGGACTGAGATCAATTCCATTCGCTTTTTTCCAAATAGCGATACCACTTTTCCCAAATACTTTTTGCATTATATCCAACGGCATTTCTTGAATAGAATGAATTTTTTTTACCCCTAAATCACACAATGTACGGTATGTTTTTTCACCAACCATAGGTATTTTACGAACAGATAAAGGCCCTAGAAAAAGTTTTTCATCTCCTGTATGAATCGTAATTTCATTATTTGGTTTTGCCTCTCCTGTTGCAATTTTAGACACCGTCTTGTTTAAGGATAAACCAAACGAAATGGGTAGCCCAGTTTCACGAATAATTCTAGTTCTTAATTCTGAAGCAATTTGTTGGCAACCAAAAAATCGATCCATTCCTGTTAAATCAACATAAAATTCGTCGATAGAAGATTTTTCATACAGAGGTACTTTCTCCTTGATTACATCTGTAACCAACTGCGAGTACTTTGTATAAATACTTGAATTTCCTCTTAAAACAATTGCTTCAGGGCACAATTGTTTTGCCATACGCATAGGCATGGCAGAATGAACTCCAAAACGACGCGCTTCATACGAACATGAAGCAACAACTCCTCTTTCAGAAGTTCCCCCAATTAATATGGGTTTATCATTTAAACGACTATCGATTAAACGCTCACATGAAACAAAGAATGTATCTAAGTCCATGTGCATGATTGAACGCTGCATTTTCTTTCTTTAAGTTATAAAATCACTTTATATAACTTCTACCTTTTTAAGCAAAACAAATTAATTGCTTTACTCCGTAAATGATTTACGTTTTTCTTTTATGCTAAGGATTTTCAAAGACATGAATAAATATAGAGGTGCTTTAGCCTCTTTTATGTATTGGAATTATCCTATTTTAATTCTACCAAAAACTAAAATTAGGAATACTTTGTCAAAGGTAAAAAACTTACTTTAAAAGTTCAAGTGCTTTCCTTTTAGAAAAAATTATTAAAACAAAGATTATATAAAAATATAATAAGGCTTCTTTAATTCTATTTGATATGAATTTGTATTTGATCTAAAAATTCATTCTTGTCTAAATCAAGGTTCAATAAATAGGATCCGGAAGAGAGTTTGGACAGATCCAATAAACACTCATGTAGGCCCGCACAAACCTCTAAATCAAACGAATATACAGTTCTACTTAACATATCACATATAACAATCTTGGCATTATTATTTATTTTTGAATTAACTAAGATTGTCATATTAGTAGATGAAGGATTAGGATAAACACTTACAATATTGATTCCTTCTAAATTAACAGAACGAATATTTGAATAGGAATAACTACCATCAAAATCAACTTGTTTTAGTCTATAATAGGATGTTCCAAGATGAGGATTTTCATCATAAAATGAATAGTTAATTACTGAAGAAGAAGTGCCACTTCCGTCAATTGTTGTAAGTAAATTCCAGCCAATACCATCACGCGAACGCTCTAGATCAAAATAATCATTATTTATTTCAGAAGCAGTAATCCAATCTAATAATACATTGTTTTCTTCGTTATTTGGTGTTGCATTAAATTCCAACAATTCAATTGGTAAAGGAGTTCCTAGATCAATTGATGCGATCGTTAAATATCGTGTAAAATTATCGGGAATATGAGCATTAGAAATGCCTGTTACAGTTATAATTTCCCCCGAATATGAAATCGTTAATCCACCACCAGTAGCATATACTGTTGCATTAGTAAAGTCACCATCATCATCCACTAAAAGGCGAAGATGAGTTGGATCAACATCAAAAGGAGCGGCACAATCTGACAAGGTAAAATTTACATTGAAGTTTTGTGAATAATTTGTTTTAGTTACTTTCCACTCCCTTTCTAATTAAGTTATTTATCTCCACTCCTCTTGGAAATTTTATCAACTGGACGATATATTCAATACCCATTTGGAAGAAACGGTATAGGGCAAGCAATACTCCTTGCACTAACATTGCTTGCATTTGATTTTTTATTTAGGCTTAAATTAGGTTTGGTATTACTCTATTCATTCTATACATTACAAATAAAGGCGCATATTTCTACAATAAGTTGCTCCAAATTATTTATTCGAATTAAAAGAAAGGTGATTCTTAGTTAAGGTTCTCTATTAAAAAAGAGTTAAAATTTAGTCGTTCTAAAAACTAAACCATTTTAGATAAAATGTAGAAAGGTATAACACTTTAACATTAATTCAATCCATTTGTTACTTTAAAAGTGTTACGTGTCCATTAATTTCGGCAGGTAATTGTGTATCAAATTCAGTGTAAATTATTCGCCATAAATAAACACCGTCTTGCGCTAACTGCCCATTTGAATATGAACCATCCCATTCAGCATCCAATTCATGCGCTTGATAAATTAGTTCTCCATAGCGATTATAAATGAATAATTGGAAAACCTGACTTTCGTAAAATATTGGTTTGAAAACATTATTAAATTGATCTCCATCAGGCGTAAATGCATTAGGGACAAGCACAGGAATAACCGGTACTACTGTTATTTGCTGATAACTCCTATCTCTACAACCAAATTCATTTGTAACAATTTGAAAAGGAAGATAAACACCAGGATCACCGTAGTTATGCCATACTTCTGTTGAATCTGAACTAAAGCCATCCGCAAAATAAATTGTTTGTTCGACTCCTCCAATTGACATATCTGTAAAGAAAAAGTCGGCGTGATATTCATCTTGTATTTCTGGACTAACCGTAAATGCAGAAGTTGGACTTGGAAATACCTCAATCAAATTTTCACGTAATAATGTTAATGTATCAATGCACCCAGAATCTGTATAAATTGTCAACGTAACATCATAAACACCAACATTTTCATAGATATAAGATGGATTCTTCTCTGTTGATGTTCCGATCCCATCTCCAAAATCCCATTCATAAAATATTTCAGTATGCGCAAATGATAAATCAACAAAATCTGCCGTATATGGTGCACACTTTAATTCATCAGCAACTCCAAATGAAATGGAAGGCTCGGCAAAGACAAAAATTTCTTCTGTATGAGAAACTTCACAAACATCAAAATTAACCGTATATGTTATTTCATGAGGCCCTCCTGAAGTAAACACTATCCCTGAAGGACTTTCATCTTCAGATGTTAAAGGCTCAGAAAATTCTCCAAAATCCCATGAAAAGGTTGTTCCTTCTATAGGAGGAGGGTAAGTTCCTTCCCCAAAAAAATCAAAGCTATTGTCAACAATACATTGCGGATCTGGTGGGTCAAAAGATACATTAATTTCGTTTTGGATAATAAAAGTACCTATTGAGGTATCCGTACATGGCCATCCTGGGTTTACTATTAATGTGACATCATAAGTTCCTGGACCTGGGAATGTATAGGTAGGTTCAAATTCAGAACTCATATCATCTGTAGTTCCTGGAACTCCAAAATCCCATTCGTAAAATTCTCCCCCATAGCTTTCATTTTCAAACATTATTTCTAGCCCTTGACAAAAAGAAACAAAAGTTGACAATTCTGTTTGTTCTACAAGTTCAGCTTCTAATTCAACTTCACAATTAAGTACTTTAAACAAAAAGTCTCTTCTTGTTGTACTAATCAGGTTACCATCTCTAAATTCTTTTACGCAAACACCAACAACATATAAACCTGGAGCTTCAGGTTCCGCAACTAAAATTCCGGTAACTGGGTCAATTGTTAATTCTCCCATTCCAAATGGATCATCAGCACTAATTCCTGATGCCCAAGTAACCAAATCATATGGAGGTGGGCTTGCGGGATCTGGAGCTGGGGCAAAGCTAGTCCCACCGTGAAAAGGTGTACACAGCTCATAAACTAACTCATCTCCATCCTCATCTGTAGCAGAATGATCAAAAACGAGATCTTGATTAGCACATAAAACTAAAGGTGGGTAATTCTTAAATCGTGCACTATTATTACATGTTGCTAAACTTGTGGGCGGTATATCTACTTGAAGTGTTAAACCTTGTTCTCCAGCATCTAATAAATTCGTTACCGCTGGCCCTCTACAGCACCGCTGATATGATAAAATATAGCCATTTGAAGAAGGGGGTAATGTGACAACAGTTGTGTATACTGCTTCTTCTACACAAATATCAGAAGGTAATGTAATGCAAGGGTTATCTAACAAAACATCTAATGTTGTACTTCCAGGAAAAGGAATTGTAAATCGATCTATTTGAGCATTAGAACCATTAAAAACAGTGACTGGTAAAATAGGATCAAATGCAGCTCCGTCTGATAAGCAATCTCGATAAAGACTGACTGTGATACGGTATTGATTTCCTCCCAAACAGTCATAAAACATGTCACCCCCAACAATATGAGCTGCTTTCACTTGAGGGTGAAAAGCAATAAACAACAATATGATTACCAGTCGTTTCAAAGGATATCTAAATTAGTGAAAAAAGAACACTTTCTCCAAGTTTTTATTTTGATTGGTGTCAATCATTTATTCTTTTGTTTTTTATGTGTGACGCGTGAACATAAAATTCCCCCTACTTCATCTTGTGCATTTCAACAAAAATTATTCCATTTAAAAATCAAATCTAAATCCAACTGAAAAACGCAATTCATCTAAAAAAATTGGAAACGAATTGGATTTATGTTTCCCAACAATATATCGTGTTTCAAAAAGCAAAGCAGCCTTTTTTGATAAATAATAATCTATCCCTCCAACAAATGAACTAACGGGATTTAATGTTCTTTCAAAATCTATTTCACCTGAATCATCATTAATTACTCCAAATTCGGATGATTGAGACCAGGCTAACCCTGGTTGAAAACCTAAATAGGGTTGTAATTTATTATTTGAAAATTGGTAAAACCCGCCCAAATAAAATTGATGATTAATTGTAAATCTTGGTCGTTCTCCTATTGCTCCTAAATAATAAAAACCATCTGCTCTAAATACTAGTTTTTTACTTTTTGGGGTTATTCCAATTGAAAAATGCAATTGTCCTGTTTGTGTTTGTTCTGTCAAAAACCCTGGTGAAAATGCTATTGCAGGTTTTATAATTGCTTTATCTGGGTTAGTTTTATCTTGAGAAAATCCAGACACACCAGCCAAAATGATGGTAAAGAACAAAATATTCAAGGCTTTCATCATAACTAAAGTTTTGAAATGCGATAATTAATACCTAATTGAATCATTATATTTTTTTGGATACTTTCTTTTTCTGCAAAAGTATCTGTTTCTAAGTAATAACCATTTTCAATCTCGGTGAGTCCATATCTCGCATCATCTGTTAAACTTAAACTAGACTGAATAGAAAAATTAATTGCACATTTTTCTGACAAACAATAATCAATACCTATTCCTGCATTTACCACATTTTCAATCGTATTAATTGTTTCACTCGAACGATCTAAAAAAAGGGTGCTAAGTGGAATGATATTTAACTGTTTTAATTGATACCCAACAATTAAATAAGGTGCTAATTCTTTAAATTGCTTTGGTATAATTAATATTGCCCCTCCCAAATTCAAACTTTCTTTTGTTCCAGCTCTTTTCAAATCAGTTTTTAACCAATCAGCAGAAATTTCTGTATTTAAAAAGGAATTCCAATTGACCCGAGTTTGAACACCTGTTCCCAAACCAAACGTATTATCAGTCTCAAATAAGTTAAATGTAGATCTAATACCAACTGAAAATTGTTTTTTGAAGGATTCTTTTTCAGTTTGGGCATTTAATCCATAACTAGCAAGTATTGAACAAAAAAGAAGAAATAGTGTTTTTATCATACTAACAATTAAACAAATCAATTCGCTTAAATAATTTAACAAAAAAATCAATTCTGTTAATTTTTAACAAAACTACGGAAAAGCATTGTATCTTCGCATTTTCAAATTTATGAGTTTAACGAATATTTACGACACAAGTTTCAATTTTTCAAGTGGAGACACTTATCCTATTAATGATTTAAAAGGAAAAGTTGTATTAATCGTCAATACAGCTACTAAATGTGGATTAACACCACAATTTAGTGGTTTGGAAAAACTACATCAAAAATATGAGTCAAAAGGACTTGTTGTATTGGGCTTTCCATGTAATCAGTTTGGGAATCAAGAACCCGAAACCAACGAGACAATGGTTGAAACTTGCTTAATAAATCATGGGGTTAGTTTTGATTTATTAGAGAAAATCAATGTCAATGGAGAAAACGCTCATCCTGTATTCAAATGGTTGAAAAAACAATCTTCAACATTTTTTGGAGGAAGGATAAAATGGAATTTCACTAAATTTCTTATTGATTCAAATGGTAATTTCCACAAACGTTATGCGCCAACTAAAAAACCGGATAGTATTGAAGCTGAAATTCAAATGTTACTTTCTGAGATTTAAATAAAACAGTGTATTTTTGTTGAAGTAAATTATTCTATAAATGAGTAAAGGGTACCTTCGTTTTTCTTGGATTACTTTAATTTTTATTTTTTTAGTTACACTTGCAGGAAGTATTGTAAGAACAACAGGATCTGGTATGGGTTGTCCAGATTGGCCAAAATGTTTTGATCAGGTTATTCCCCCAACTTCTGTTGATCAACTTCCTCTAGATTACAAAGAAACCTATGCTAACTATCGAAAGAAAAAAATAGAAAAATTTGCAACGATCTTAAAGAAAATAGGGTTTGAAGAAACCTCAAACCAACTGTTTTCAGATGAATCATTATACGTTGAGGCTGATTTCAATGTGGCCAGAACTTGGACCGAATATGGAAATCGATTGGTTGGTTTTTTAGCAGGCAATGCTGTGCTGATTTTATTCATTTGGACGTTAATTCGTTATCGGTCCAATCGAAAATTGCTTATTCTAACTTTTCTTAATCTAATCTTAATTGGCTTTGAAGGGTGGTTTGGATCTATAGTGGTCGCAACAAACTTATTGCCTTGGACAATAACATTGCACATGCTCTTTGCATTAATTATAATTGGGATTCAAATTAAAATTATTCGAATAGCTAAAAATCGGTTGTTTAGTTTAAAATTATCTAACTCTTTTAAATGGTTGTTTTATGTATCGTTGGCATTAACGTTTATTCAGATTATTTTAGGAGCACAAGTACGACAAGAGGTTGATTTTTTAGTTAAAGATGGAGTAGATAGAGCAATGTGGATTTCTGGAATGGAAGGAGATTTTTTATTTCACCGTTCATTTTCATGGATTCTTTTAATTGTTAACCTGTGGTTGGTTTGGATTAATCATAAACAATCCTATGGTATTCCTTTCTTAAAGTATATTGTTGGATTCATTTTAATTCTATTTATTACTGGAGTACTTTTTTCTTACGCAGGAATGCCAGCTGTAGTGCAACCTTTGCATTTATTAATTGCGTCAATCTTGCTTGGATTCCAATTCTATGGACTGGACTATATGAGGTATTCAAGGGAATCTATGATAAAGTGATTTAAATGCAGTGTTTAATTTGCAATTAAGAACTAAGAGGCCACGGAAAATAAATTATGAAAAAAAAAGACTTTTTTTAAAGTCATCAATTGGAAAAACAACTACTTTTGTTGCCCCTCTGTATTATTAAATTTTATGTTGAAGAAGATAGTTTTACGCAATGAAGATCAGTTTGCTACAGCAATACAAGAATGGGCCGTTGCAAAAAAGATTGACGTTGAGATGTTTGATGGAAAAGCAAGCCTTTTCGATTTAATTGACTCGTTGGTAATACTTCAAGAAGATCATAATGTTGCAAAAGAAACGAAAGATTTAAGGGAGGCTATTGAAAAATTGCATAAACCCACACATCAAATTGATGTAAATGCTACAATGAATGCTTCTGTTGCCTCACTTCGTTTTTGGTTAGAAAACAATAAACCTAAAAGTGTTCTTTTTGTTGGGGACGAAAAGATTACTGAAAGTGATCGTTTTGCTGAGTACTTGGAAAAACTTGGCCGCGTAATCTAGTTCCTCTATAAATAAGTTGAATTACTTTCATTCACATCTTATTTACTACTTAATCTGCTTAACGAATAAAATTATTTAGATAGAATTAAAAAGGCCAAATCATTGAATGATTTGGCCTTTTTAATTTAATTATTTTCTGACTATTTGTCTTGTGTACTACTAAATACCTCAACTTCAAAAATTAATGTTGATTTAGGAGGTATTGAAGCTCTACCCGCTTCTCCATAAGCTAACCAATATGGAATTATTAATCGAATTTTCCCTTTAATATCACAAAGCTGTATACCTTCATCCCATCCTTTAATAACTCGTCCTTTCCCAAGTGGGAATTTAAATGTCTTTCCACGATCAACTGAAGAATCGAATTTTTTACCATCTGTAAATGTTCCTACATAATGCACTTCTACTTCATAATTTGGAAGTGGTTTAGTTCCGTTTCCTTCTTGGAGTATTTCATACATCAAACCTGATTCAGTCTGTGTTGCTTTTGGATGATTTGGTATCATTTCTTGATAAAAAACACTATTCCTTGCTGCCAATTCAGCCATTGCTTCAGCTTTCAAAACTTCCACTTGCTTAGGGAATATTTTATGTGCTTTAAATTTCTTCGCTTTTCTTCCAACACGAATAATCTCTACTTTTTTAATCGTATCATTTTGCTCAATTGAATTCACAATATCTTGTCCACTAATTACGTGACCAAAAACTGTATGCTTACCATTAAGCCATGGAGTTGCTTTATGCGTAATAAAAAATTGACTTCCATTTGTTCCAGGACCAGAATTGGCCATTGATAGGATTCCAGGACCACTATGTGTTAACGTCGAATCAAATTCGTCTGGGAAGCGGTACCCAGGATTTCCTGTTCCATTCCCTTTCGGATCTCCTCCTTGAATCATAAAATTGTTAATTACCCTGTGGAATTTTAATCCATCAAAAAAAGGTTCATCAACAGCAACAGTATCATATTTTAATTTCCCTTGTGCAAGCCCAACGAAGTTTGCGACGGTCATTGGTACTTTTTCAAATTCCAATTGTAGCACGATTTCTCCTTTATTTGTCTCGAATTTTGCGTAAAGTCCATCCGCTAATTTATCTTGAGCTGATAACGTAATTCCTACAAAAAGGACGATTATAAAACTTAATAATTTTTTCATTTTTTTCATATTATTTGTTCGAGTTAATTACCCGATCTTTCTATTATACGCAAATATAATCAAAATGTATTCCTATTTTTTTGATCAAGAACTCTTAAACAAAAGGAAATACCGTAAATTTGCATAAGATGATCTTTATAACTGGAGGAACAGGCCTGCTTGGAAGTCATGTTTTAGTTGAATTACTAAAGCGGGGGAAATCAGTTCGTGCCATGTATCGTAAAAAAGAGCGGATTCATCAAGTAGAAAACGTTTTCAAACACTTTTTCGGAACTGAAGCTACTGCTTATTTTTCTAAGATAGAATGGATTGAAGGTGATTTATTAGATGTCTCAACACTAGACAAAGGAATTAAAGGTTGTGATACAATTTATCATTGTGCGGCTTTAGTCTCATTTAAAAAAGAAGATTTTAAGCGCCTAATGAAAATTAATAAAGAAGGGACTGCAAATGTCGTTAACTGTAGTTTATCACATAATGTCAAGCGTATTTGTTACGTTAGTTCTACAGCTGCCATTGGACTTTCAGAAACAAAAGCAGTCAATGATGAAAATAACAAATGGGTAAAGTCTTCTGATAATTCTAATTATGCTATAAGCAAGTATAGCGCTGAAAATGAAATTTGGCGTGCAAAGGAAGAAGGTTTGGAAACGGTGATTATTAATCCTTCTGTTATCCTAGGTATTGGAGATTGGAATGAAAGTTCACTTACCTTATTTAAAGCAATCAAAAAAGGGTTAAAGTTTTTCACTCCTGGAGCAAATGCATTTGTTGACGCCAGAGACGTTGCACATATATTATGTGAATTAGATGAAAGAAACATTGTCAATGATCGTTTTTTAGTTATCGCAGAAAATTTAGCCTTTAAAGAACTTTTTGAGTTAATTGCAGATGAATTTAATGTCAAGAGACCTTCTATCAAAGTAAAATCTTGGATGGCTGCGATTGCATGGAGAATTGAGGGGCTTCTTCACTTTTTCTTTGGAAAAACACAAACGATTACAAGGGAAACCAGTAAAAGTGCTATGCGCGTAACAAAGTTTTCAAATGAAAAAATTAAAAAGGTTTTAAACTACGAATTTGTCTCGATTGAAATGTCTGTAAAACATACCGTCAAGTATTTCAAAAACAAATACGTATAATTATTTTTTCTTCTTGTAAACTGGAACTGCAGAACAAGGTTCTCCAAACATTAGATTTTTTACAACTGGAATTAATTTTTCGGTTAAAATAACATAGGCTTTATTTGGGTTTGGAATATTAGAACAACCTTTAACCATAACGCGCTTATCTTCCAGAAAGGAAATATCCCATTTTTCTAGATTTTGAAAAAACGCTTTTTCTTTCGCTTCTGATAAATTTCCGTAATAAACCTGGTTAGCCTTTTGCAATTCACTTGTAATTAACATGAACGCCCAAGCTGGCACAATTGCGTCATTTGAGCAATACAAATGAACATTTTTACTATCGTAAACTGACCAATCATGAGATTTTACCCAACTACGAAAATCCTTTTCTTTTAGAACTAATTCATTCCACAGAAGTTCTTTAATGTCAATTCCTACAAATGGCTTTTTTTCTATAAAATCGATTAAATCAATTTGTTCAATTTGAGCATTTGCAACCTTATTTACAATTATTTCCTCCATGTGTACAAATTTAAGGTGAAAATTAAGGGAAGGCAAAATTCAGGAGCAAAAAAGTCCGATCATTCCCCCAAATGATCGGACGTTGATATGAAAAATTGGTTGATTACCCCTATAATCTAACCGAATCGTTACAAAAGTAAACCTTAGGTATAGATTTAACATTAAGTGAACACAAACAAATTGTTAACGATTCTAACTCATCATATAAATTTGTTTGTTTTGATTTCATAAACGCGCAAAAATGCTCTTATCTTTGTTTCATGCGATTTAGTGAATATAGAATATCAAAAGAGATTAAAACCAATCTTGAAGAAATGGGATTTAAACGCCCTACTGATATTCAGTTTAAATGTATTCCTAACATCCAAAAAGGAGAAGATTTACTGGCTATTGCACAAACTGGTACTGGAAAAACGGCTGCCTTTGCAATTCCGATCGTGGATAAAATCCAATTTAATAAACGAAAAGGAGGAGGCATTAAATGCATAGTAATGGTTCCAACCAGAGAACTTGCAAATCAAATTACTGAAGTTTTCCATTCAATTGGAAAAAGAACCAAAGTAAAAGCATTAAGTGTTTATGGTGGTGTTGAGCAGGATCCTCAAATTGAAAAATTAACAAAAGGAATTGACGTTCTTATTACTACTCCAGGAAGAATGTTTGATCTTGTTAGTCAAGGTTATATCAACTTAAAACAAATTGAAACTTTGGTTTTAGATGAAGCTGATCAGATGTTAAATCTAGGTTTTTACAAGGATATTCAGGATTTGATTCGTTTCCTTCCACGAAAAAGACAAACACTTTTTTTCTCTGCTACAATTGATAAAAAAATTAAAAAATTAGCTTATTCACTTGTAAACAAAAGTGCCATTCGAATTCAAATTTCACCGAAAGACCCTGTTTCAAAAAATGTCACACATGCCATTACTTTTGTCGAAATGGATGATAAACGTTTTTTTCTAGAGCGAATTTTGAAGGAAAACGAAACGACGCGATTTATGATCTTTGTGCGAACAAAAGTTCGCGCGGAACGAGTTAAAGCAGCTATGGATCGTGTTAACATAACAACTGAAACAATTCATGGGAATAAGGAGCAATATGAACGTGAAGAAGTTTTACAAAAATTTAAATCAGGTCAAAGTCGAATTCTTATCGCAACGGACGTAAGTGCTCGCGGAATTGACATCCCAAATGTTGACTACGTAATTAATTACGATTTGCCCGAACACCCTGAAAATTATGTCCATAGAGTCGGGCGAACTGGAAGAGGAAGAAACAAAGGACAGGCACTCTCATTTTGTAGTAAAGGAGAAAGAGAATTACTCAAAGGAATTGAACATTATATCACAGTTCCCATTGATGTTTTACAAACGAATAAAAAAGAATATGAAGACACTATTCTTTTTTCGGATGATGGAACAAATAATTGGAAAGCTTTAATGGAAAAAAATGAAGTCGATTTAAAGAAGAAACGAAAAGGCAAAGGCTAGATTTCATACATTTGTTGACATAATTATAAATGATATTTTATGTCTTACTTACGGCTATTATTTATTTTAATTTTTTGCAGTAATTTACTTGAAGTATCTGCTCAAACTGTAAAAAAAGGTGGTTTTATTTATGGATGGGATGATTTTACTTCGGACGAAACAACTGGCTTAGGTTCACGCATTGTTGAATGGGATTCTACAGATTTAGTTGATATAATTCACGCACCCGAAATAGGCGTCCATCCACGTGTTTATTTTGGTCCCTCTGAAATTCCTGCCATCATAGATCGTTTAGATAATACAACAAGCGGACAACAGGCAAAAGCGACCATTCATGCTTATACTACATTATTGCATTTAGGATCAACTTATAATCAATCACACCCTTATGCGCTCGATCCTGACGGGAATAGATATATTGACAATAGTGGTGCCTGGAATATGGAACCCTTTTATAGTGCATTAAAAGCTCATGATGTTACTGTTTGGGATGGTGTTCCTATTAAATCAAAACATAGAACAGCTGCTTTAATGTCTCTTGAAGCATTTATGTGTTTATTATATCCGGACGAAATGGATGAGGATGTTGGGGTAGGTCATTCTACTAGAATTGCTGAATTGACTGATGCAATGAATTTTTGGGCAACCATTGCTGAAGATGATCCTACGGTTAATCCAGATGGTTTTAACTTCAATAATTTTGGAGGAACACACATGGCCCTTTGTTATGATTTAATGTATAATTACCTGAGCGAAGATCAAAAAACACTTATTCGGGGAGTGCTAAGTAAAATTATTCCAGAACATCCAAGACATGGAAATAATTTAACTTGTTATGCTAATACAAGTAACTGGACTACCTTAAATACCTTTGAATTAATTATTAATTTAGCTATTGAAGGTGAGGAAGGATACAATGAAATTTTGACAAAAGAATGGGCACGAACTTTACACAATTTTATTAATTATGGATGGTATCCTTCAGGTGCCGGATATGAAGGTTTAGGTAAGAATTATCAGTTTGTTACAACTTTAATTGTTTGCGCAAAAAGAGGTTATAGTTTATTGGCACACCCTCACGTAAAGGCTTACGGAGAAGAATTTCTCCCTGCAATAATGCAGCCTTTTGGTAAAGGGTTTACAAGTTATGATGTTTGGGGAGGGTCTGGAAATCACCCTGTAACTGGTCAATACAAATTCAATTCTGCGGATGCTGTTGGATTAAAATGGGCTTTTCCTGAAAGCAAAGAAATTGATTTTGTCTGGAGAAATTACATTGATGGTTTCCATAAACACGACTCAAGAGGCTATGTTTACGCACAAGTTTTTCCGGACGATAGCTATAATAGTTATTTAATCCCTGCTGCCGTATTTGCTTCAAATTATTCTGACGAGGGATGGCAAAGCAAAGCCAATGAAGTTATAGAAGAAAATTACATTGCTATGGATAGAGGACTTGCTGTTTTCAAAAGCAGTTCTGACTCAAATGCCCTTTCAATGCAATTTCATGCCCGTCAAGATTTTGGAGGACACACTCATGGAGATAGAAATGATTTTACTTTAAGCGGTTTGGGCAGAATATGGATCAGAAAAAGTTACGGTGGTAGTCAATTTCAAACTTCGAAGCATCATTCAATGATTTTAATAGATGATATCGGAATGGCTGTAGGAGATCCTGATGGAGACAAATGTCGACAGCCAGCTACAATACTTGAAACAAATACATCAAGTGAGATTTCGACCATTTCTGCTGACGCCACTTATGCTTATACTTGGGATTGGCATTGGTCACCACAACCAGACGGCTCAGAACACCCTTGGGTTTCTGGTGATGAATGGTCGCCCGTTACAGAATCTTGGAATGATTTTTTACCAACACCACATCCCGAAGCACATTATAATACGCCATTTTACGAATATCCGCATTGGCATCAACCAAACAAATACGAACGGATGATTAAACGACTTTATAATCCAATGGAAAAAGTTGTCCGGAACGTTGCAATGCTAAAAGGAAGTCATCCTATGGTATTAATTGTTGATGACATTCAAAAAGATAGCGAGACTCATAATTATAAATGGATATCGCAAATTGCAAGAGACTTAGAATTGGATTATTATGATGTCAATCTAGAAAATCTTAATTATAAATGTGACATTGTTTTAAAAGAACCTTCGGAAACTGGAAATAGAAGATTGCTTGTTCGAATCTTAAACAATGAAAATTATGACGGCACTACTGATCCTGGATATATCGATACGGTTGATTATGTTGATTTCTTTACAGGATCTGCATTTTCGCCAAATCCGAACTGGGTAAGACCACGATTAATTGTTGAAAGTAATAGTATATCTCCTGCATTTAAGGTGTTAATATATCCTTTTGAAAGTGGTAGTGAATTACCAACAACAAATTGGAATGAATCAAAAGACACATTGCAAATCTTATTTGATGAGGATGAAAAAATTGTTCATTTTCCGAAAAATGAATTGGATAATACGGGAATTGAATTGGTTTCTGAAGAAGTTGACTTAGGACTTAATGATGAAACAGTTATTTCGCATTTTACACTTTATCCCAACCCTTCAGAGGGTAATTTCATTTGCCGTTCAGACAAACAATTAAATTCAATTACTATAAGCACCATTTCTGGGCAATTTGTTTTCGGAGAAAGTCAAATCAAAGGGAATTTGTATCAGGGAAATTTAACTCAAATAAACTCAGGTATATATTCTGTTCAAGTTGAATTTGAAGATGGCAATATAGAGACGAAGCGTTTAATTATAAAGTAACTATTTAATAAAATTACGTTTTTAAAATCAGTTTTTTGTCCATCAGATTTTAATGATTTTTTTGCTAATCTTTTCATTATCTGTAAATATCTGGACTGTATAAAAACCAGGACTTAAAGATTTCAAACTTATTACTTCATTTTTGTTTGAGATGGATTTTTGTAAAAATACCTTACCACTAAAATCCGTTACTGTAAGTGATCCAAAACTGTTTTCACTCTCAAATTCAATTGTTATATTATCCTTTACAGGGTTAGGATATACGGATAAACGTGATTGATTAGGGAATTCTTGAAAATTTAATGCGCTTGACAAATCAAAATAAAATGGTGAAATATAACCTTCTGAAACACTCGGAAATAAATCTATATTGAGGCTTGAAGTAACCGAATATTCTTTTGCAGTAAATGGAGTAACAAATAGGTTTACATTATGATAATATATTTTGTCATTGCTTCCCCAATTCACTGGACCACCATTAGTCGTTCCATCTTCGATAAGCATAGTTCTGCTATCTCCGACCGTATCAATTCTCACAATATCTGCATATGTTAATAATGGGCTGCCAGAAGAAAAAGCAATTTCAGAACCATCAGGTGAAAAGCAAGGATCGTGATCCCTTAAATTATCGTCTGTCAATTGTATCGGATTGATTGCTGTATCTAATGAATAGTCATAATCTGCAATAAAAACTTCAAAGTCGTCAAAACTTGCCGGTGGTGTTGGTGTACTATTTAATCCAATAAAGACAATTTTATTTCCATCATGTGACCAGTTTGGATCAATGCTAAATTGGTTTGTGAGTTGTTTTGGATTATCTTCATTTGTATCAAGGCTGAAAACAAAAAATTCATCTGTGGGCTGGGCTAGTATAATAATTCGACTTCCACTTGGATGCCAATGTGGGTTTCCAAAGGCTGACCATTTATTTTGATAATGATCTACAATTACTATTTCACCCGTGCCATCAATATTTGATTTCACCATTTGGCAGCTATCATAATCAAATTGATCATTAACACCAAAACCTACAGGGCTTCGCGTCATAAGAAGTTCTCTATGATCTGGAGATGGTTCTACTCACCAATAATTATAATCCGAATTATTTGTTAGCATATCCGTTTCAGCTGTTTCTAAATTTTTTGAATATGCCTGGTACTCCCCACTTGAATTGGAACAATAATTATATCACCTCCGGCGCAGCTAGAGAATTTTGAAGAAATAAAACTACGATAAAAAGTTTCAAAACCAACACGCTAACTTTTTTCATATTTATTCAATTGAGTAATTACGTTTAACTAAGTTTTGGTGACAAACTTCTAATAAAAATACAAAATTTAATGAAAATGCATTTTTGGATATGAATGCATTCTTTTTTTTGCCCTTAATTCTTTTTTTCTGGGCGTTTATCTGGCATTGGTCCACGAAGATGAATGACTAGTCCATTTAAGAAATTTCTTAAAATTTGGTCGCCACAATTCCGATATTTAGGATGATCTTCTCTTCTAAAAAAAGCCCCCAGTTCACTTTCCGAAACTTTAAAGTCAACTAATTTGCATATTTCTACAATGTCTTTATTTGTCAACTTAAGTGCTACGCGTAGTTTCTTGAAAATATCGTTATTTGTCATCTTTTTGCTTTGCAGTAAAGGTACAATTTTTAGTAGATTTTATCTAAATCAGACTCAACGTGTTTAGATTTGATTATTTCGAAATCGTTTAACGATTAAATAGAAAATTCTTATGAAGAAAATTATGAGTTGTTTTTGTAACTTCGCTTTGAACTGATTAAACTTAATTGATATGAAAAAAATACTAATTGGCTCCATTTTTTTGTTGGGTATCACATTAATTAATCCCATTAATTCACGTGCAACGGATAAGCCTTTAACCTATAAGTATTATCTAGATTATGTTATGGGTCCCTATTTGTTTATAAGCCATATTCCGTATGATGCTGTTTTTCTCAACGGTGCTCGTCTTGGTTTTAAAATGAATCGTTCTTTTGATTTCTCCATTGAATATGTTGCCGGCCAGCAGCAAGACGAATTTAATACACTTGGCTTAACACATAATGCAAATCTTCAATTCGCTTATTTTCCAAATAGAGCTAGCAAACCTTTTACTCCCTATCTTTTTGCCGGAGGAGGTTTTTTGGAATTTAAATCCTTTACAAATGATGTCTACGGTTTCCAGTTTCATGGAGGTGCAGGAACAACAATAGAGCTATCCGCTCGCTTTAGTGGGATAATCGAATCTCGTTATTTCACAACTCGTCAGCTTGATTTAGGCGGTAGTGGTAATCAACTCGCTGTCTTCTGGGGAATAAGAGCACATCTATAGCAATAGGATAATCTATTTTACAATATTTATTCTTATTCCTTCGGAATGTGAGGTGAATTCTGGAGCATACATGCATTGAATTGTAGTTATACCATTTGAAAAATTCCCTTCGTGCTGAATGCGTAAATCATATTCAAAAACATAGGTTCCTTTTGGAATGTAATCAAAGAAGAAGTTTGTCGCTACATCTTTTGTTGTTTGATAATAACCTAAGCCATCTTGATAACGATAACTACTTAAAATATCTATTGGTTCAAGACTTGAAGCCCGCATATCTTTCATATGTACATATTCCAAATTTCTATCTGTACGTAATTCAATACGTACTCGTATTTTTTCTCCAACTTTTAATTGATTTTCGTCATTAATTGATTTCAATTGCTCTCCTTGATCAGTAATATCAACCAAAAACAAGTCCTTTTTTAGTTTTAAATTGGTTTCTGCAAATGTTATTTTATCTAAATCTTCAAAATATTGCCAATACGCAGCTCCCCATGCGACACCTTTACTAGATTTTGCAACAGTTACATCTCCCATTTCTGCTTTTATATCCGACGGTTTCCAAGTTGTTTTAAAATAACCTGTCCCGGCTTGAACATTTACTTTATATGGATCATCATTATCACTTTCCACGTATGAGATTTCTTTTCCACCAACCGTAATTTGCGTCAATTCATCAGAAGCTAATAAATCTGTTCCTTTAAGTAATAATGCATACACGGCCTCTGTGGTTTGTTTTGTTGTTTTCCAATTTGTTGTTTGCTTTTGCTTAAGAAGCCATATTTTTAGCTCATCAACAACTGCTTGGTCATCTGAAACTTCATCAAACAACTCAATCATAAGTGCTTGTGTCTCAATTGGTGCTTGATACCAGTAATATCCAATTTGATATTCTTTCCAGTACATTCCTAATTCTTCATTCTGAATTGCTCCGTCTTTCAATGATTTTACTACATCTCCAGCTAACGCATCCATACCAAATCGGTGAGCAGCTAATCCAATCATACCTTCAGCATAGACATTGAATTGCAACCAAAATTTAACCGCCTGATTTTTATAGTATTCAACTGCTTCTTTCGTTGACTTATTCATTCCAATTTTAGAAAAGTATGACCTCGCGTATAAGTATTGAATTTGATTGTAATTAATGTGCTGATTTTTTAAGTAATCTTTATCCCATTCTTTTGCATAATTATAATCCTTTACAATCTGATTGTCGAGATATTTTACCGCTTTAACTATCATGTTCCAAACTTTTCGATCTGATCGAATTTCTTTAATCCCTAAATGATCAAGATGTCCCATTCCTGTGACAATATGCTGCGTAATATATCGGCTTTCTCTCATTCCAGGAAACCATGGCCAACCACCACTAGAAGATTGTGTTTTTATTGTTTTACCTAACGCTTTATCTAATTCAAAGGACATTCTTTTCATGTCCAATAAAACCGCTAAATTTCGTTTGCTATTTTCTTCATTTTGCGCATCTAAAACCCATGGTGTTTCCTCTAGAATAACTGCTTTTAATTCTTTATTTTTCTGAAGGTTAGATAAAAAAGCTTCTGGAGAGTTTTCACCCCAATCTTCAATGATTTTTTTAATCTTTGGGCTGGAATTCATAATATGTGTTGCTATTGCATTTGAATAATAACGTGTAAACGTTTGCTCAGCACATTCATGAGGATACTCCATCATATAAGGCATTGCTTGAATTGCATACCATGCAGGATTAGATGTAAATTCAAGCGTATACCTATGGTGTTTTAATGTAGTACTTTGATTTGAATTTTTTAATTTATCAAACGAGAATGTCTTTGTTTCTTCCCCTCGAATTGGCAATGGTAAAGATTCTGTAACAAGCATACGATTTGATAAAATCGGCAAGACATTTTCTTCACCATCTGAAAAATTACCTGCTTTAGCAACAATCTTATATTTTACCGTACTGTGTGTAAACGGGACTTTAATTTTCCAATCGACAACTGTACTCTCTCCTTTCTTCACATTAAAAGAAGCATTGCTTTTTGAAAGATTAAATGCTTCTCCTATTTTTTCTTCTGTAAACGGATCATATAAAATCAATTGTGCTTGCCCCGTTAATTCTTCTTCTGATAAGTTTGAAATTTTTGCCGCTATGGTAATTTCATCTCCTTCTCGCAAAAATCGTGGAGTGTTTGGAACAATCATTAATTCTTTTTGTGTAACGACTTCTTCCTCTATTCTTCCAATTTTTAAATCTTGTGTATGCGCCAATCCTAAAAAACGCCACTTTGTAAGTGACTCTGGAATTGTAAACCGAATTTTTACTGTACCGTTTTCATCTGACAATAACTGTGGATAAAAGAAAGCTGTTTCCTTGAAGTTAGAACGGGCTTGAATTGCTTCAAGGTTTTGGTTTTCTTGCGAATTATTATCTAACTTTTTCGAAGGTGCTTGTTTTTTTCCTGTCGTTTTCGACTTATCAAATCGCCCAATTGAAGATTGATCTTCAATTGACTCTGATTCCTCATCACTTTCAGCAAATGTTATTTCATCTCGAGATTCTTTGTTTTTTCTATCTTTCAAACTTAAGCTTTTCTTTTCTGAAACAACATTCTCTAATACATCATAATCATCATAAAAAAAATTTCTTTGATAATTTTGATAATAATATGATGACCATCCAAAATAATTAAGGTGTGGATAATATCTACTTGGCCAACTTGAGCCTTTATTCCATGCATAATGAATATTTGAAGCATTACTCATGCCAATACCCGAAGGTAAGCTCCATGCTTTTCTTCCATAAAAAGTTTGATAAATGTTTAGAAAGAAGGAATTTGGTGTATATAGTGGATCTAAACTGGCATCATATAAGGTTGCTAGTAGTTCGGCTTGTTCTTTTTCGTTGTACTTGTTTTTAATTGTTAGAATCCATTCTTCCTTTTCACCAGGGAGTAATTTATTCCGAAATGTTTCAAAATTAATGTCTAATTTTTTATTGGTATACGGAACATTAATTGTAAATGATTTTGCAAAGTTTCTATTGTTTTTAATGGTTGTAAAATGAAAAGAAATGTTTCCACGATACGCCTCTTTAATTGAATATTTAAGATGCTTTTGTTCATTGGAAAGCAAAATTTCTCGCGATTCTATTAATTTTCCATTTGCTTCCACATCCATGCGCAAAAAGAGTTCTTTTTCGATTGTTCCTACTAAAATGTCAATCTCTTCACCTACTTCGGTTGAAGATTGAATTGGTTTAATCCATAAAACATCATTTGATGGTATTTTTTTTGCATTTTGATTATAAACAGCAAAGTAAAACGCGTCCTTTACGATTATTCCATTCTTATCTGCTGCTTGCGCTTCATAACGGTAAATTCCTGGTGTCCAATTTTTATATTCAGGTATTCCAATGCTATCCGTTTCAGCCGTATTAAATATTGATTCAAATACAGTTTTCTCAGTTTTCCAAAGGTGCTTTTGATTCTCATTTTTATAAGCTTCATGTGAAAAAAGTCGTTGAAATTCATCCTGCGACCAATTTTGCAAATCAGGTTTTTCCCAATGGCGTTCGTAAAAAGCCTGATTCGGGACCTTTAATTGCTCTACCGAAATTTTCCCTTTCGCAGTAATTTTTTGCCCATTTAAATTGGTCGTTTGAAGCCTTAAGAAAAAGTCATTTTCATTGTTCATTTCTGTGGTTAAATTTTGACCTAGTTTTAAACTTTGGTAGCCAACAGAAATACTTTTACTCGTGGAATGTGTTTCGCCATTAATATCAATTACATCTACATAAACTGTATAGTTAAATTCAGGCAGTTCTTTTGGATTAACGGCTCTATCTGGTAATGCGTTAAACTTAACATTAAATTCTCCATTTTCATCCGTCATTAATGTTCCATGCGTAATTTCCTTTGGTACAGATGGCTCATACCATCTCCACCAGTAATAGTTGTTTCGTCGTGTGGAACGAACAACGCGGTACTTAACTGTTGCGCCATCAATTCTATTGCCTGCAAAAGCCTGGGCAAAACCAGTAGCATGGATTGTATCATTCACTTGAAACTCTTCTATAATAGGATTTATTTCGATTGAGAATTTTGGCCGCTTATACTCCTCAACCCTAAAACTTGTTGAACCAGTTCCATTTGAAATTCGCATTTGACCATTTAAGGCACCAAAAGGAGCCGTGAATTTACCTTCAAAAGAACCATAAGCATTTGTTTTAATCGAAACTGTTTGGACCTCTTGACCATTAACATCATAAAAAGCAACGCGCGAATGATTGCTTTTAACCAAAGTTCGTTTCTTGTCCTTGTAACGAACTGAAATTCCTTTGAAATAAATTGTCTGTCCTGGTCGATATATTTTGCGATCTGTGTAAAATGTGGTTGTGATATGATCATATTCATTACTATTATTTGAGTAGTTATAAATACTTTCTTCTGAATTATATTCATCCGAACCTGAGGTTATTTCAATTTCGTAGTTTCCATAATTCGTTGTTTGGTTAAATGACACACTCCCTTTCTCATTTGTTTTAAAGCGACCAACTTCTTTTCTTTGATATCTGCCTATACTATAATTGTATTTACTTTCAAAAACCTTGACTGTTGCGCCTACTTTTGGTTTTCCTGTTAATCTACTTGAAACAATTATCTGACTTGCATTGTTTGATTTTCTATGTTGATAGGTAATATCGCTTACAAAAAAAGGTAAATACGCAAAGCCTTCTCTGTCGTCACTAAAGTTCGAAGATGAAGAAATAAGTAAGACGTAAAACCCAGGTTCTAAAGAATCAATTGGCAATTCTGTACTATGCAGGTTAAGGTCTTTAATGACTTTCAATGCTATTTTGTCTTCTTGAACTCCCTTTTTTCGTTTTAGTTCTTTAATTGTTTTTTTGTTATAACCATTTTTAATGATTTTCTGATAATCATATGAAACGACTTTAACATGCACTTCATCAATATTTTGATGTTCTAACCTAACCTTTGCAGTTTGATTTGGGATAATTACTTTTTCTCCTGAAAGTGTTATTTTTTTCTGATCAAGTTCATTTATTAAGGCACGGCATAAATCACTTCCAAAAGCAACTGGGTATTGTGCAATAGTCTTTTCACAAATTTCATACGCCATTCTTCGCTTGTATTTGGCCGTTGTATCTGTAGAACGAAGATAATTTTCGCCTTGGGCAACATAAAGTCGTGCAATATGATACCATGCCTCAGAAACAACTTTATTCCCTTTATATGTTTCTGTCATTCGCATCAGCCCTTTTCTATATTTCTCTTCTTTATCTGGATGAACACTTTTTTCTCTTGCAAAAATTAGACGTTCTAATTCCAACTGAAACAGCGGCTCTAAATTCCCTTTTCGAAAATGGAACCTTGTCAACAAATGCATAACTTGACTTGACAAGAACTGAGTGTTTAACGAGTCCTTTGTTGCAATATTTAGATCTAAAAAAGTAGTATTTCCTGCAAAGAAATCAGCATTCTCTATCTCAAATGTTTGTGCAGGGCCTGGTAAACTAAATGCAGTTGTTTTAAAGAAAGTTAATGCTCTATGCCCTAAAAAGTCAAATAAGGTTGGACGAAGATTTCTATGTTTCTCTTCTCCAGCGTTAATAATAATTTGCCCAAAATCTTTCAAATCAATATTTTGACTTATCGCCGAATTCATCAGTGAACGTTTGTAATGCCATTTGACTTTTGAAACTATTCGCTTTAAATCCCACGTTCGAATATCTTTCAAATCAACATCTATAACAGAAGTTCGATTACTAAATTTCCAACTGTTTGAATTGTAATAGCCCCAGTAGACTTCTGCCAATAATGAATGCAAAATTTCTTTGGATGGTGATGGTGTTTCACTAATTACGTCATTCAGTTTATTAATCCCCAAAACATAGTCTTCCTCTTCAAGGTAAGAATTGTATTTTAACTCGTAAATAACAGACTTTATGACGTGATCATGCGCCTTGTGTTCTACAGCATCAATAAATACGTTATTGACCTCTTCTAGGGCCATTCTATAGAGTCCTTTTCGCTCTAAAGAATCTATTTTGACCCATTTTTCAGCGTACCTTGAATGGTTATCTTCGTCTATTTTAAAACGAGTGGAAAGTAATACAAGCGTAAATAAGCTTAAAAAAGATGAGATAACAATTTGTTTAATAGCAATTTGCATGTTTGTCTTCGTTTTATTTTATAAAGGTACAAATAAGTAAAAAAAAGGTTCATCCCTTTATTTACTAGGTCTTTTGACCGATTTTTTTTATACTGTTATTGTGTAAATTTGCTTTAAGCTGTTTTGACACGAATGAAATTTGATGCAAAAATATTACCAATTTCAATTAATGATCTGAAAGATCTTTATTTTGATAATGAAGTTTTGACTCCAGAACAGGAGCTTGCATTAAATAATTTTGATCGGTATCGCATACAAAAATTAAATGCGGCGAAAACAGACACAGAATTTAAATTGGCTTATATAAAAATTCAGGCCATGGCAAATTTATCTTCTTATCGTTATTTTTTAAGTAACGATTTTCTTCAAACCATCTAATTACGTTAATTTTCTTGATTCTTCCTTTGTTTTTTGACAAATTCTTGGCAACAACAAAAAAAGGCTTGATTTTAATTTAAACCAAGCCTCTTATATTCATGAAAAAATCTCTATTCTTTTGCTATGACCATTCTTTTGGTTATTCTTTGGTCATCAATAATAAATGTATAGAAGTATGTTCCATCAGCGAATTTATTTCCATCAGCATTTAACGTATAATTTCCTGCTAGTTGGTTTCCATTGCTTATAGTTTCGATATTTTTTCCAGAAACGTCTGTAAAATGTATAGTGACATTAGCAGTACTGTTTAATTCATAATTAATTACACTGTTATAACCAAATGGATTTGGTTGATTTTGTCCTACTGAAAAATTTGCTAAGTTTCCTTCATCTATCCCTACTCCAACGATATCAACTACCATAGTGTCTGTTGTCATAGTATCTAAAGGAATAACAGTACGCATATCTGCTCTAACCATTGCAGCTCTAGGATTTGTTAATCCAAATCGCATCCCTGCAGCATCATATTCCCAAACTCCTGCATCTATGTCTTGTGCTAGTCCAAAACCTAGATCTTGTATTGCATCACCATAATGACCTGCTGTAATAAGAATTAGCTGCCCTGCTAAAAGTTCATAAGGATCGTCAAAAAGTAGCTTAACAACGCCTCCGTTCTCTTCATCTGTTACTTCGTGATCTGGTGTTTGATCAACATAAATAAAGTCTCCCGCTCCAGTATCCCAAATGTAAAGTGCGCCATAAATAAATTGACCTACATTAGCATCATTTGATCATAATTGTACGTCAATCACTCCTAAAGTATCTGTATCATGAATTTGATACCCATTTCCAAATTGAAACGGAAGACCAGTATTGGTAGAGAAATTTGTTATCCTGCCGGTAAAGTTACCATCACCCCTTGCATACAGGTATTCTGTTACTTCAAACGAATCATCAATTTCATTGTTTCCATCAAAACCATCCATTCCACCTCCGTTAAATACAAAATTCATATCATGCGTTCCAATATCACTTGGTGCATACAATAATGTACAAACTGCAGAATTCGTTTCTAAAGAAAATACGTCAGTTGGTGCGGAATTTCCTGTAAAAACAGTTGAACCTTCAAAGTCGACAGTTGCTTCTAATGCTAAATTTGGATAAATGGATGCCACTTGGTTAATTGTAACTGCTGAAAATGCAATCGGAGCCGTTTGAATTTTTGGAACTTGATAACCTGAGTTCGATTCTAAAATAGTACAATTTGATTCGAGTTTTCTTCTTGAA
>CAYPZN010000001.1:56647-154514 GCA_964415335.1 uncultured Crocinitomix sp. | reverse complement strand
TTTTTTTCGTGCGAAATCCGCAATGGCTCTAAGCATGTCTCCATTTCCACATCCTAAATCAACAATAACTATTGTTTTTTCTTTGGGCTGGTTTGACAGCATTTTTTTAATCCCATTTATAGTTACATTATTTCCACCTAAAACATTATTGATTTTAGCAATTTGATCCAATGTGCTAATAAGTAACTCTCCTTCCATGTCAAAATCATCCATGATTTCCTTTTCATTACTTCTACGCTTTGTACTGATCATACTGTCTTTATTGGTGAAAGTGGTTTTCCATGTGTCTTTTTTATGATTATTGTTAATAACCAAGGGAACATTTTTAGGCCAATTAACATAAACTCTGAAAACGCATCCATTCTGAATAATGCAGCTAGTTTTCGGCCCATGCTTAATCGTTTTTTAAACGTTTTATTCCATTGCTTTGTATATTCTTTTTCTAGTATTTCACGCGATTCAATTTTTCCGTTAAAAAAATCGACAATAAGTTCGGATGCTATTTGAGCAGAATGAATCGCCATTCCCATACCGTTTCCGCATAAAGGATGGATTAAACCTGCCGTATCTCCGCACATTAAAATATGTTGTTCTACTGGTTTTTTTGGTGCAAATGATATTTGACTAATTGTAATTGGTGCTGAAAAGAGATTTTCAGTTTTTGAAAAAAGTTCTTTCAGCAATGGGTTTTGACTCAATACATTTTCTTGAAAGTCAGCAATATTTTTATATTTCTTAAACGCCTCATAATCGGCAATGTAACAAACATTAATTGCATCAGTTTCTACTCTTGAAACTCCACAATATCCTCCTTTAAAGTTATGAAGTGCGACCAAATCATCTGGGAAATCTCCTTTATAATGTGCCTTAACTGCTAAGTAAGGAGCTTCTTTCTTTATAAAATCGCGATTTAATTTAATGTCAATATTAGATCGTTTTCCATAAGCTCCAATCACTAATTTTGCCGAAAACACTTCTCCAGTTTTTGTTTGAACAAAAAACTCTACTTTATCAAATCGGACATCACTCACGGCTTGATGAACAATTGTAACACCTTTTTCTTTTACTTTTTCAGCCAGTTCAAAATCCATTTGATAACGACTCATCCCAAAACCACCTAAAGGTAATCTGCGCTTTAAGCTTCTTTTTTTTGGTGTTGTTAAAATTAGTTCTTTGATATTTTTAGCACCTTTCTTTAGCGGATAGAAATCGAGTGAATGTAGATACGGAATTACTTCGTTTGAAATATACTCGCCACAAACTTTATGTTTTGGATAGGTATTTTTTTCAATCAATAAAACGTTAATGTTATTTTTTGATAAATGCAATGCACTTATTAAACCCGAAAGTCCTCCTCCGATAATAATAACATCATGTATAGAACTTTTTTGGTTCAAGTGGTTCTAAATTGGTTTAATTAATTGTCTGGTAAAAAAAGAAATGCTTACAGTATTTCAAATTTAATCTAAAGGAGTAACATTTCAATTCAAAAAAATTACATTTCAGCAAAACTTACTTTATCTTTCGCTCATATTCTCAGAATATTGTACTCAAAACTATTAAACGGTATAATATGAAACGCTTTCTTCTCTTCATCCTTTTTATTTGGACAAGTTTGTCCTTTGCCCAAAAATTAACGCAAAATATTCGTGGGACAATTATTGATAAACAATCTCAGTTTCCCATTCCTGGCTCAAAGGTAGTCGTGATTGGAAGTAGTCCGTTGAAAGCTGCCATAACTGATTTGGATGGAAATTTTGAAATTCAAGATGTCAGCGTTGGAAGACTGCAATTGCAAATAAGTTTTGTTGGATACGAAACAACTACATTGTCCAATTTGGAGTTAACTTCCGGAAAAGAACTAATTGTTAATGTCGGTTTGGAAGAAAGTATTGCTCTTTTAAATAAAGTAGAGGTAACTTATAAAGAAGAAAAAAAGGAAGCACTTAATAAAATGGCAACTGTAAGTGCTCGAACGATCTCTACAGAAGAAGCTGGAAAATTTGCTGGCACATTAAATGACCCTGCAAGAATGGCTCAAAATTATGCTGGAGTTAGCGGAGTAAGTGATGATAGAAATGATATTATTATTCGAGGAAATTCGCCATTAGGTGTTCTTTGGAGAATGGAAGGAATCGATATTCCAAGTCCTAATCATTTTTCTTCATTAGGAACGACAGGAGGTCCAATCAGCATGTTAAACATAAATAATTTATCCAATTCTGATTTTTTCACTTCGGCATGGAGCGCTGACTACGGAAATGCATTATCAGGTGTATTTGATTTGCGCTTAAGAAATGGAAACAATAGCAAACGAGAATTTTTGGGTCAGGTTGGATTTAACGGTTTTGAACTTGGCGCGGAAGGTCCATTTTCTAAAAAAGGACGTGCATCTTATCTAATTAATTATCGATACTCTACATTAGGAGTGCTCAGTGCTTTAGGAATTAATTTAGGAGTTGGCGCAGCAATTCCGCAATACCAAGACGTTACTTTCAAATTAAACTTTCCAACAAAAAAGGCTGGTCGATTTACACTTTGGGGCATTGCAGGAGCAAGTTTTATTGAATTTGAAGCAACTGCGGAGCCAGACTCAACAAATCTTTTTGCAAGTGAAAATGAGGATTCAAGATTTGATTCAAAAACAGCTGTTATTGGAGGATCTCACAAGTATTTCTTTAACAAAAACACATTTTCTGAACTCGTTGTTGCCTATTCTACAACAACCACTATTGGTTCAATAGATTCTGTTTTAGAAGACGGGGGTAGGTTTAATACATTAGGCTATAATCGCCAGCAAGCAAAATCATCTGCTAATTACAAAATAAACCACAAATTTAATGCGAAGAATACCATTGTTGGAGGAGTAATTGGAGAATATTATCAAACGGATATTTTAGACACTACATTTGCTTTTGGGGCTTATCGCACAATTGCTAACAATGTTGGAGATGCTGTTTTATTGCAATCATATATTAACTACCAACATAAGTTTAATCAAAAGTTAACCTTCACAGGCGGCCTACATTCGCAACATTTTTTCCTTTCAGAATCGAATGTTATTGAGCCTCGTTTAGGCTTAAAATATCGCTTAAATGGAAGGCATAGTTTCAGTATTGGAAGTGGTGCTCATTCACAAATTCAGCCCATAACTCTTTATTTCATTGAAGAGCAATTGGGAGATAATATTATTTTTCCAAATCAATCACTAGGCTTTAGTAAAGCAATTCATAATGTATTAGGGTACGATTTTCAAATTTCTGAAAACCTTCGTTTAAAAACTGAATTCTATTATCAATACTTATATGAGGTTCCTGTTGATTCTGTCCCTTCATCATTTTCTCTTTTAAACGAAGGTGCAGGTTTTAATTTACCAAATGGAACAGGGTATATCAATGAGGGAACAGGAAGAAATTATGGTGCAGAAGTAACGTTAGAGCATTTTTTAGATCGAGGTTATTACTTTTTATTTACCACTTCTTTATTTGATTCAAAATTTAAAGGTAGTGATGGAATTGAACGAAATACAGCTTTTAATGGAAACTATATTTTCAACGTATTAGGCGGAAAAGAATTTCAACTTAAAAAGAATTTTACACTAGCTTTTGATCTTAAATTTACATATGCTGGTGGTAAACGTTTTACGCCTATTGACTTAGAATCTTCGCAACTTTTTGGGCGAGAAGTTATTTTTGCCGACCAATTATTTGAAGATCAGCACCCGGATTATTTACGTTTCGATTTTAAAACAACGCTTAAGCATAACGGGAAAAATGTTGATCAACAATTTTCAGTTGATCTTCAAAACATTACGAATCAGCAGAATGTTTTCCAATCAGGATACAACCCAACGACTGAGCAATTAGCAACAATTTATCAACGTGGGTTTTTTCCAAATGTTCAGTATAAGATTAACTTCTAAATTCACAGAGTGAAGTATCTAAATAAAAAAGAAAGGCTTAAATTAATTGGATTCAACGACTGGAAACTACGTTTAATCAGCATCCCGATTTTTGCCTTCTTTTTTCCATTATTGGTATTTCATTTAAACCCAATTGACACGCCTTATATTTTCTTGGCTTTCTTTTTTATTAGTGTTTTACATATTATGGGGTATTGGCATGTCGAAAGGTGGATTGTAATTTACATTCGTAAAAAATATATTGACTTAAAAGATTATCAAAAAAGAATTATAATTCAATCAATTGTTGTTCTTATTTCAACATTGATTCTTTGCTTTATTTCAGAATTTTCGGAGTTTTGTTTTGGATATTCTTCTGAGCATTTTAAAACCCCATTCTTCAATAAATTCATGGCTTCTCTTATTACGACAGTAATTATCATTAGCATTTATGAAGGTGTTTATGCTTTTGAATTGTTTAAAAAGGGATTAGTCGAAAATAAAGAATTGCAAAGAAAAAACACACAAGCTCAGCTCGAATCATTAAAAAACCAAGTCAATCCTCATTTTTTATTTAACTCACTTAATACACTAATTTCAGTGATTCCTGAGGATCCTGAGGTTGCCGTTCGTTTTACTGAAAAACTATCTCAAGTCTATCGTTATATTTTGGAAATTCGTGATAAGGAATTAATTACGATTCGTGAAGAAATGAAGTGTATAGAGGCTTATGAATACTTATTTTCTATTCGTTTTGGGAATAATGTAAGATTCAACTATGAAAATATTGATTTAAATCAGCACAAATTCATTGTTCCACTTTCGCTTCAAATGCTGATCGAGAATGCGATTAAACATAATATTGTTTCACAAACAAAACCATTGAAAATTACGATTAAGATTGAAGAGGATTCAATTAAAGTCAGCAATAATTTGCAATTAAAAACGGTAAGAGAATCTTCAACTAAATTAGGGCTAAGCAACATTAAAAAACGCTATCAAATCCTTGCTAAAAAAGAGATTATCATCTTGCAAACGGCTGATTCTTTTAGTGTTGAAATTCCAATTTTAACTATTTCTGAAGTAAAATAAATAAGTGCTATGAAAGTATTAATTATTGAAGACGAAATGCCTGCTGCAAAACGGTTAATCTCCTTAATTCATGAGATAGAGCCAACATGGGAAATTCTTGAAATAATTGATGAAGTTTTTAACGCAACAAACTGGTTTAAACAAAATGATTGCCCTGATCTCGTTTTTATGGATATTCAACTGGCTGATGGGTTCAGTTTTGAGATTTTCAGGCAAGTTGAAATACAGTGTCCGGTTATATTTGTAACAGCATTTGATCAATACGCAATTAACGCATTTCGCGTTCAGGGGCTAGACTATTTACTTAAACCACTGCAAAAGGAAGACCTAGTAACAAGTATTGAACGTTATAAATCAACGTCAAAATCCAAAGAAATTAATCTTGAATTTGTTTCAGAATTAATTCAACAAAAACAAAAGTCATTTAAAGAACGATTTTTAATTAAGTCGGGAGAGGAATTAAGTTTTGTTCGCACCTCAGAAATCGCCTTTTTCCTTTCTGAATCAAGTTATTCTTTTGTTGTTACTAAAGCTGGGAACCGATATATTTTGGACGAAACTATGGATCAAATTGAGTCTTCATTGAATCCCAATCTCTTTTTTAGGATTAATCGTAAGCAACTCATCAGTATAGACGCTATTTCAAAAATTTCCGTTTATTTTAATCATAGACTCAAACTTGACCTTACTCCACACGAAAAGGAAGATGCTATTGTCAGTAGAAACCGCGTAAAAGATTTTAAACATTGGTTAAATCGTTGATTTTAAATTGTCCAAATCATTTTCATTTTTCCTCCTCCCCAAAGTGAAGGAATTAAAGGTGTATTCAATCCATTTATTTTATTCTTGAAATACCACCTAAGATCAGGGCTCAATTGAATTTTGAATTTATCAGACAAGTGATATGATGCAACAATTCCAAAATCAAATGCTCCAAGGTAATCTATCTTATTTTCAGACAAATTATTAATAACAAGTGATGAAGCATCTGTATTTACTTGCTTAACTCGAATCAATTCATTAATCACATTCAGCTCTATTCCAAAATCAAATCGTTTTTTACGAAATATTCTTTTTTGTATTCCGATAGGAATTCCAATGGAATGTGCAATAAATTGATTTGGTTGATTCTCTAAATTTTCGAATCCTGTTTTTTGCATAAATGACGTTCGAAAATATTCTAATCCTCCAGTAATTTTCATGTTACTGTTTAGACTATACCCCAAATAAAAGTCAATTCCAAGAGGTTTTTGTGCGTTAAAATTTTGCGTAGTTAATAGTTCTTGAACATCTGGTTGAGGGTCCGAAAAATTTTCTACTTCATTAATTTCAATAGAATTTTTAATCAAAGGTGTATATGCCATTAAACCAATTCCAATTTCCCATCTTCTTGCTCTTTTTTTTATAGGACGAATACAATTCATTTGTGATTTAGGAAATTGTATTGTTTCAATAGAATTTATATCGTTCAACGCTATCTTTTCAAGATCTATAAACTTGTCTTTACGTAATTCATTTAATTGAAAATCTTCTTTTGATTTCTCAATTTCTTTATTTAAAGCTATTTTCTCTAACCTTTCCTCTCTGTTTTCTTTCTGTTCTGTAGTTAATCTAAGACTTGATTGTTTGTAGTTGTTGCGTTTCGAAGTTAAATCAGATTTTTCGGCACTATTTTTTACAATTGGGGTTAGTTGAGATTCTTTTTTCGTTAATCTATTTTTTGCAATTGGATGCATTTCATTTTTCTGAAACACATCATTATTTGAATTATAAACAAGCCCAGAAATCAACATCAAGGCTGCAATTCCAAGTCCAATGATCCACCAAATTATACCCCGCTTTTTGTTTTCTTCGTGTAAACTTGCGTTTATGTTACCCCATAAAGCATCTGTTGGTTCTGCTCCAAAGGTTTCAAACTTTGATCCTAATATGCCTTTAAATTTATCGTTTTGCATATGCCAGTCGTCTTTTTTCTTCTTTTTGTTCATCTAAAATCATTTTATTCAGCTGTGTTTTTGCACGACTGAATTGAGATTTAGATGTCCCGCTTGATATTTTAAGTAACTCTCCAATTTCTTTATGTGTGTAACCTTCTACAGCATATAAATTGAATATTGTTCGATAACCTAACGGTAATCTCTGTATTTTAAAAAGGAGGTCCTTCATTTCTAATTGTTGAAAAACATCTTCTTGTACTTGTATTGTCACATCATGTGTTACTCGCTCTTTAATCAATCGAATTGATTTATTTTTTCGATATTGTTCCAATGCTTTATTCAATGTGATTTTTCTGAGCCACCCTCCTAATGCGCCTTTGCCTTTGTATTCTTTTAAATGATGAAATGCTTGAATAAACGCTTCTTGTAGAATATCCTCAGCCTCCATTTCATTAGAGGCATAGCGTAAGCAAATTCCTTTCATCATATACACAAACCTCAAGTAAAATTCATGCTGTGCTTTTCTATTATTGTCAAGGCAGGCCTTAACTAAATCATGATCGGAATATGTTTTATACTCAGAAATTTATAAATGCATTTAATTTATGTTGGATTTTATTTGAAGACCACACCTATTCTAAATTCATATCTATTGACAATGGAAATGGTTTTAAAATCATCCCAAAAATTGGACCTTTCCACTAATCTTCCATACCGATAACCAATTGATGTACTGATTCCAACGTGTTCTCTTACAAAATAGTCAAATCCTATTTTTCCGCCAAATGTAATACCACCTTTCAATTGCCCAAAACTTTGAATTGGTAATTCATAACCTGTCATGACGCTCAAAAAAGGAGTTGTTGATTGTTTTAATATTGCATAATCACTTTCGAGAAATAAAGGAATATAGCCATTTCCAAAAAAATTTTCTGTTCCAAGTCCTAAACCAACATTCCAATTTTCATTGAATTTATAACCATTAATAATCTGAAAGGATAAGGAGACATCACTGCCTCCTAAAATCCCCGTATTTATCCGGTTATAAAAACCGCTGACCACAGATTTTGACTTGTCTCCGGATAAAATTTCTTCAGACTGTTGCCCATAAAGCACATTTAATGATAATATGCTCAGTATTAAGATTACTCTTGTCATCTAACTAAAATTTTATTTCACTGATTAAAATCATTTCTGCTGGATTGGAATAATCGTATTGAAAAATCCCGTCATCTCCTACTAAAATGGCATTGTTTCCATATGGGATGATATCAGTTGCCTGAATTTTATCAAAATGATGTGTTAGTTTATTTCCACTTTCCACTGGATTGCTTGCATCAAAAACTTTTAATCCTGCTTCTCCATCACAAATGAATAAAGAGTTACCATCTATACCTAATCCATGTGGGTTTTCCATCAAGAAATTTTGTTCTAGAAAAGGAGCATTAATATTCGAAATATTAACCACACTTAACACATTTTCAGCACTTCCGCATCTCCCTCCAGATCGCACTGTTACATATGCGTAATCACCTTGAACAACTACAGGATCACAACCTCTTGCATGACTAAATCTTGAAATATTAGTTGGGTTTTCAGGATCAACAACACTATAAATAAGCATTCCCGTTGGTGTTCCCATAAATAAAAAGTCTTTATAAAGAAAAAGTGTTTCTATTGTTCCTCCGATTGGACTGTCTTGAAGTTCGATAGGTGTGGTTGGTGTACTTATATCAAAAGGGTTCAGAAATCGTTCTTCCTCCATAACGTATAAAACTTCATCTAAAATGGCAAATTTTGCAGTAGATCCAGCAATTCCTGTAGTGGTTCCCTCATTATTCACTCCACTGTCAAAGTTTGTGGTTGTAAACACTTCACATTCAAAACAATTGACAAATGCAGGATTTTGATATGTAAGTCTTTCTTCAACTTTTTCAACTTCCCAACTTGTTACAACGCCCAGTTCTTTATCAATCGCTTCATAAGGATAATTAAATTCGCTTACAGGAAGTGCCGTTGGAAATACATTTTCTAATCGCGCAACTTTTTTAGGTGTATGAATGGTACTAATATCAAATACAACCAAATCAATAAAACTATTGGCATAAAGGTAATTGTCTTTTATTGCCATTCCTGTTGCTCCAATGAGATCTAAAAACCCAATCTTTTGTGGTGAAGAAGGATCTGAATTATCGATAAAATGAATCCCTTTGTCAGGCTCAACGATATAAAGAAATTGTTCATAAATATAAATTGCTCCTTTTTTTTCAATGTTTTTTGGTGCATTAAAGGCTCCTGAACTTCTAAACGTTTCATAATCTGTATAGACAGGAACATTTGTTAAATACTTTGTTTTGACCTTGTCATTGCAAGCTGATAAAAGAGCAACTACTCCTAGAATTAATGCGATTTTTCTCATTTTTTGTTTCTTTTTATTAAATAGTGGTCAGCTATTTTGACTACTGATGAAGCAAAATGAAAAAGGGTTGCATCTGTCTGATTTATTTCAAAAAAAATCACCTTGAATAGTTCAAGGCGATTTCTCGATTTACAAATTGTCGTTAGGAATTTACTGAACGGTCAAATTTTACTGTTTATTAATGATCCAAAATCAATTAAATCTAAACTTTGATTAGTTGAAACAAGTCTATTATCAACATTTACGCGAGTGACACCTGACATTTTCAAAGTTAAATTGATAGAATTATTATATCGTTAAGTCGAAATTATTCTTCTGTTAATTGAGGTTAAATACGCTTTAACAACTGCTGATTAATGATTAATAATTCGTTTGAAGTTGAATTAATCTACAACACTATAATTTGCATCTAAAAGAAATTCTAATTGAATAGGTGATTTATCCAATTCATAATCAACGACAATATTGAATCCAGCGATATTTTTTGTGATACTGCGTTGCAAGTGCATCAAAATTCGGTTGGTTTGCTTAAATCCCTGCCTTTTTGTATTTAGTTGTGCTTGCATTAGTTTGAATTGAAGAATTCTCTTTTCTAGGTTATGTAATAAATCTTGTTTTTTGGTTTCCTCTCTTTCAAGGTTCAATTTTTTATACGAAGCATCATCTATCAAATTCGACAATGAATCAAGATCGGCTTCAATTAAAAAGATATTATTATCTAATGATGTAAACAATTCTTCTAAATTCTCTTTAAACAATGTATCTGTAATCACTAAATTGATCTGTGTCGAATCAGGAAGAAACAAGTAGTTTTTTACATTATCAACAATCTGTAGCTCGCCCGATTGGTTTTTATTGGTCGAACAAGAGAAAAGTGTTATAACTGACAGGATATATATTAATCTTGTAAATTGCATAAAATAGGATAATATAAACGATAAATCCTGTAAACTACTTTGGTGAAATCAAGAATTTATTAACCTACCATTGAAGAGGCTTTAAGCACAATCCCGTCCATCAATTTTTCGGCAGATTTAATCATTGCTTCTTTATCATAAAAACATTCTTGATAAAGTTCATTTTGCGTTCCATGATGCACGAATTTATCTGGAATCCCAAGGCGAACAACTTTTGCTGTATAGCTATGATCAGCCATAAATTCAAGAATAGCAGCTCCCATACCTCCCATTAAACAACCATCTTCAACAGTAATTACTTTATCAAATTTCGAGAATATTTCGTGCAATAACATTTCATCTAACGGCTTAACAAAGCGCATATCATAGTGCGCTACTGAAAGTCCTTTTTCTTCTAATTCAGCAATGGCCTCAACAGTTGTATTTCCGATTGAACCAATTGTTAAAAATGCAATGTCATTTCCATTTTTCACTTTACGACCAGTCCCTACTTTTATTTCTTTGAGTGGTGTTTTCCATTTTGGCATTACACCTTTACCTCTTGGGTATCTTATCGTAAATGGTCCTTGATTTTCTAATTGAGCTGTATACATTAAATTACGCAGTTCTGACTCGTTCATTGGTGCAGACACAACCATATTTGGAATACATCTCATATAAGCAATATCATAAGCTCCATGATGTGTTGCTCCGTCAGCCCCAACAACACCTGCTCTATCTAAACAGAAAACAACATTTAAGTTTTGTAATGCAACATCATGAATAACTTGGTCATATGCACGCTGCATAAATGACGAGTAAATATTACAGAAAGGCACTAATCCTTGTGTTGCCATTCCAGCAGAAACGGTCACAGCATGTTGTTCTGCAATTCCAACATCAAATGCGCGATCCGGCATTGCTTTCATCATAATGTTTAAGGAACATCCGGTAGGCATTGCAGGAGTGACACCCATTATTTTTTTATTCTTCTCTGCTAATTCAACAATTGTATGACCAAATACTTCTTGGTATTTTGGCGCTTGTGGAGAGGTAGGAATAACTTTTACGATTTCTCCCGTTTCTTTATTGAAAACACCTGGAGCATGCCATTTGGTTGCATTTCCTTCTTCGGCTGGTTTATAACCTTTTCCTTTTGTTGTAATTACATGCAAAATTTTTGGTCCTGGAATATCTTTTAAATCTTCCATTATTTTAACTAAACCAATTGTATCATGACCATCAATTGGTCCAAAATACCTAAAGTTTAATGATTCAAAATAATTGCTATGCTTTAATAAAGTACCTTTTAAGGCATTGCTAATTTTCGAAGCAATTGTTTGTGCATTGGGTCCAAATTTGGAAACTTTTCCTAGTAATCCCCAAACCTCATCCTTCACTTTATTGTAAGTATGTGAAGTTGTTATATCCGTCAGATATTCTCTTAATGCACCTACATTAGGATCAATTGACATACAGTTGTCATTTAAGACAACAAGCAAATTGGAATTTGTAAAACCGGCATGATTTAATCCTTCAAAGGCTAATCCTGCCGTCATAGAACCATCTCCGATTACAGCAATATGCTGTCTGTCATCTTTTTGATACTCATTTGCAATAGACATTCCTAAAGCACCTGAAATTGATGTTGATGAATGTCCTACACCAAATGTATCATATTCGCTTTCACTTCTTTTTGGAAAGCCACTAATTCCACCTTTTATTCTATTGGTGTGAAAACGGTCACGTCTTCCTGTCAAAATTTTATGTCCATAAGCTTGATGTCCAACATCCCAAACAAGTTGATCTACAGGTGTATTAAAAACATAATGCAAAGCAACTGTTAATTCAACAACTCCTAGACTAGCCCCAAAGTGAGAATTGCCAATTTCAGAAATAACATCAACAATGTATTGACGCAGTTCATCAGCAACTTGAGGAAGTTGATCTAATTCAAATTTTTCTCTTAAATCTTTTGGGAACTCTATTTGGTTTAGGAAATCCCCGGCTGTATATTTTGACATAAATGTAAATGTTATACAAAGTTACGCATTCTTACGCACTATATATAACGTTTTAAACTTGATTCGGTTTTTGAAATTAACTTTTTTTAGGCAAAAAAAGAAGTCTGATTTAATTATCTATTCGCAAAACAATGTTAAAAAATGAGGTTAAGTATGAATTAATTCGCGCATGGTTGTGTAAAAATTCGTTTTATTCATTTTGGATTTAAGCCAAGCATAATAACTAATTGCCTGTAAATCTTCTTGCTCTATTTCTACCCAATCGAATGAATTTTCAACGCGTTTAAAGAAAGCATCTGTTTCGACAATGGAGGGATCTTTAATTAATTGTTTGATCAATTTTAAGAAAGTTGCCACTCGTTTATACTTATTACTTAAAAAGAGTTTTTTATGAATCCTTTCTAAAGATGAAATTCGGTCTAAAGCAATTTCAAAATTTTCCAATTCATACTGATAAATCATTTCGATCATATTCTTTTTTACACGCCATTCTATCCCCATATTTTTTTCAATCCAATTATCGGTGTGTCCAATTGACAAGATTTGTTGATTCGCCATTTTATATGCCTTTTTCTGAAAATAGTATATCGACAAATTAACTTGTGCGCTCAATTCATCTTCTTTAAATGTAAATTTAAAGGGCTTTAGATTTTCTAACAGAACAATAGAATTTGTGAGATTGCCTTGAAAATTTTCGCACGCAGCTAGAAGTAAGTGATACTTAATGTTAAACCTGTTATATACTCCTTTCGAAACCTGGGTTAAATAAATTTTCATTTCATTCAGGTACGCTATGGCTTTATCAAACTTTTTATTGCGATAAAGTGTATGACTGATACTGTACAAAATATTCAGTCGATCTGAAGGGCGTGTTTCAAAATATCCTGAGTCGTTTATTTTATTATAATTATCAATAACATAATCTTCAAACGAATAGAAGGCTTTGTTCGCCAAAATGATTTTTCGAGCGATCAGGACAAAATTATACCTCAGTTTTGGTCTTCTGAAAAGAGAGTCTTTCATTTCGAAAGTATTTAGCAATAAATCTAAAATTCGCTCAAGGTCAATTTCTTGTGCTTCCATTTTGACTTTTTCCAATTCTTGTTTTACGAAACTCCCTATGATATTCAAGTTTTGATCTTCTTGTGCTAACTCTGCCACAATTTTTCGTTTTTTCACTAAATCTTTAAGAGAATCGCTTATCCAATTTGGATCGTAATTCTCAATTTGCATTTCGTAAATCAGTTGTAATTGCAGATTTAATTCTGACCTATTTGCCATTTTTTCACTTTTCCTCAAATATTTCCAACCTAATTTTTTCAGATTATGCCCAAAAAGATGTTTTACCAGAATTAGATTTTTACTTACTTCGGATGCTAAACTTTCATCATGGCCAATTTGTTTGAGGTAAATAAAATCGTTGAGGTGTTTTACCAATCGTTTTCTTAAACTGTGATAAGCGTTTTTATCTACTACTTCTCCATAAATTTTTCTGAAAACCTCATCCTTTTCGTATGTTTTACCATCAGTAAAAAGATTAAACAAAGTAAGGTCAACTCGGCTTGTTCTAAATCTATTCCGTTGAATGAATTGTCTAAAGTCTTTCTGTTCATTTAATGAAAGTGAGTGAATTATTTGTTGTAAGTCATCCATTTTTAAAATACGTTTTAATAGGTTAAATTACATATTTTAATGAATTACAGTAAAAATATTAATTATTTAAAAGTACGTTTTTAATGTTTTTTAATTAGTAGTTAAAGTTGTATTCAAATATGTTTGATCCGATAAATAGAAATTCAGTTTAGCGGATTTTAAAATTTAACACTATGGAAATATTCATTTTATTATTGGTAGGAGTAATCATAATACTGGTTTTATCAAGTTTCAGGAAAGAGGTCAAAAAAAACATGCGAATTATTAATAAAAATGTAATTAATATTCGAAAAGAGATTAATCAAATGAAAAATGATGGTTCACCTTCAAATCAAAAAAAGGAAGTAATCAAGACAAAAGAAAGTGACAATCTAAAGACCATTAAACCGCTTGAAGTATCTGGACAGCGACTTACTCAAGCAAAAGTAATTGACCTGAAGGTAAATGATAAAATTAATCTTGTCAAAGCTGAGCAAAAAGAACATAAAATAACTACACCTAAAAAAGAGAAAAAGGAAGAGCCTATAACAAAGAAAAAAGTACAAGAAAAAAAACCACGGGATTATGAAAAGTTGATTGGTGAAAATTGGTTAAACAAAGTTGGGATCGCAATTCTTGTTTTAGGGATCGGCTTTTTTGTTAAGTATGCAATTGACAAAAATTGGATTGGAGAAATTGGGCGTGTCTTAATTGGAATTAGTGTGGGAGGTATTTTGATAGGGACAGCACATTTCTTACGGAAAAAATACCATGCCTTTAGTTCAGTTTTAATTGGAGGAGGGATTAGTGTTTTCTATTATACAATATCTATTGCTTACCATGACTATTAATTGCTCAATCAAAAAACAGCTTTTGCAATAATGGTTTTAATTACAGTGTTTTCTTGCCTAATTTCTGTTTTATATAACAAAAAAGAGCTTGCTATTATTGCCTTAATTGGTGGGTTTACTTCTCCATTTATGGTTCAGGGTGAAACTGAAAATTACGTTGCTTTTTTCACATACATTGCAATTATTAATGCGGGAATGATGTTTTTAAGTTATTTCAAAAAATGGAATATTCTGTTGCAATTATCATTAGGTTTCACTGTATTATTTTTTGGAGGATGGTTAATTATATCTAACTTAACATCAGGCAATTCTGCTGGATGGGCAATTCTCTTTTCAAGCTTATTTTTTATTCAATTTTTAGGAATGGGATTGTTTTACAATTTTATCCGTAAAGTAAAATTCAACGCTTGGGAATTCATGCAATTAACAAGTATTACGGCATTATATTATACAGCAACAATCTACATTTTAAGTGTTCGTGATTTTAATTTGACAAATGGTCAGTTTACACTAATTATGAGTTTATTTTTTATTGCTTTGGCCTTGTTTTCTTTTTTCAGAAAAGGAACAGATCGTTCTCTCACATATTTACTCATTGGAAAAGCGGTAGCTTTTATTACGCTGACGGGTGCTTTACTTTTTGAAGGAAACCATATGACTTTATTTTGGGCTGTCGAAGCCATTTTATTACTTGTCTTGGGGCAGTATAGCAAAATGCGATTATTAAAAAATGCTTCCATAATTTTAATCTCTATTGCCATATGTGGGTTAATTAATGATTGGGTTGTTTACTATATATATTCTGGCGGGGGTGCAGGAATATTACTTAATTCTGCATTCCTAACAGGGTTATTTATTATCGGTGTGCTTGCTTTAAAATTTACTCTGGTAAAGAAAGACACTAGAGAAAATTCATTCTTAATTGATAGAAATGAATACCATTTTACGCTTGGTGCATTCTTATTCATTCTTAGTTATTTCGTTGTTTTATTTGAGACAATACATCAATTTGATACTTACGCTATTGGTTCTTACACGCAAGTATTGATTATTGGTATATATCATTTGCTTTACATTTTAATTGGATTTTTTATTGCCCGATTTAGGCAGTCGGAATTACTAACTCAAATTTTCTTTTATTCAAGTTGTCTAGGGTTGGCTTTTTACTTAATGTTTATTCAAGCCAATAATATTATGATTTTAAAAGGTGTTTTTTCTGGAAGCGTTTCAGCACGTAGTTATTACTTGCATTATCTACTGACATTTGGTATTGTTTCTTTAATACTCATTTTAAGACATTTTTCTAAGTACATTTTTGAACAACAAAAAAACAGAAATTGGTTTTTGACTGCATTAAGCATAATTGGAATGCTTATCGCAACATTTGAACTGGATCAAATTATTGGTTATAGTTTTGGTTCTACTTATGGATTAAACAATGTTCTTGCTCATTCAAGAAATGAAGGGTACACAATTTTGTGGGGAGTGTATTCATTTTTATTAATGATACGGGGAATGAAGAAAAAGAACAAAGTAATGCGCATTTTGGCGCTCATTCTGTTTAGTATCACGTTACTCAAGTTATTTGTAATCGATATAAGAGAAATTTCAGATGCAGGAAAAATCATTGCTTTTATTTCACTTGGAGTCCTCTTATTGGTTGTTTCATTTTTATATCAAAAATTAAAAGAAATTATCGTAGGCGAGTAAGTAACGTTTATGTTTATTAATCCAAAACCTGAGCAAGTGCTCAAAAATTGAGTGCTTGCTTATAATTAATTAAGAATGGAAAAGAAAAAGTTTATCAAGGTGTTAAATCTTACTTTGTCAAGTTTTGCTTATTGGTTTTTTTTGTTGATTTCGACAACAGGAAACGAATCAGTAATGAGCATCAATCAATTATTTGCAATAATAACAATGATTTTAGGGCTAACTCTCTCGGGTATATATTTTTATATTATGAGAACAGTTAAATCTAAACGTATTCAAAACAATTTTTTTTGGATAAGTCTAAGCCTCGTTTTATCATTCCCCTTTTTGCTTTTAATATTATTCTCATATTACTCGCCTCTATAAAAAAGGAGGTCATCAAAACCTCCTTTTTTAATTTCTTCACTTGTTATTTTTATTTTACAATAAGTTTTTTTGTTGCAATATTCCCATCATTAAAGGTTACTTTAACAAAATAAACTCCACTAAAAAATTTGCTTATATCAATTGTAGTAGTTGTTGCAGATTCCTTAAGCACAACCTGTCCATTAATCGATAACACTTCTATTTCTACTACTTTTTCTGTTGATAAACCGTTGATATTGAAAAATTGACTTGCAGGATTTGGAGCTATTGTAATTGTCTCTTGTATATCTTCCTCTATTCCGACTTGACTACTTACTTCTATGGATTCACTAACTTGACAACCTTCAGCATCTCTAACAATTACTTCGTACGTCCCCGTAACAAGATCTGTTAAATCTTCAGGATCATCAAAATCACTCGCCTCATCTGTATTCCAATCAAATAAATAATCAGGCGTACCTCCTGAAATTGTTAAGTCAATTGTTCCATCACTTCCAAAAATTTCATCTGTACTGGTCCAATCGATCATTAAATCAGTTTCTGTTACAATTACCTCTACACTATCTTCTCCTTGACAACCATTTCCATCTGTTCCAATTACAGTATAAATTGTACTTCCCAATGTTGTTACTCCAAAAGCAACACCATCTTCTATATCATTATCCCACTCATAAGAAAGACCACCTAAGCCCGAAAAAATAATTTCTTGTCCTATACATGCAGTAGAATCACTCACTGTTGCTTCGATAACTGGTAAATCATTTACAGTAACTTCAACACTATCTATTCCCATGCATCCAGGACCAGCAGTAAGCATAACAGTATAAACAAATGTTCCGACTTCGTCAGTTATAAATGGTACACCTTCCATAATACCATCATTCCAAATTACAGTTCCTGGATCTCCTGCACTTGTAAGGGTAAGTTCATCCCCAATACAAATAGTTGTATTGTCTGCAAATGCGTCTATTGACGGAGCAGCCAAAACATCTATATCAATACTATCTATTCCTATACAACCATTAATATCTGTTCCTGCGACAATAAATGTTAACAAACCGGCTTCTGTAGGGCCATATGGTATTCCGTCCATAATTTCGGTTAAATTCCATTCATAAGTTTCTGCTCCAGATCCGCTCAATGTTATCACCTCTCCAAAACAAATTTCTGTTTCGTCGACATTCGCAACTACTTCTGGTAAATCATTGACAACAATTGTAACCACCGAACTATCATTACAATTTAATTCATTTATGCCATTGACTTGATAAGTTGTCGTTGTTGTAAGCACAAAAGGTTCTCCATTTACAACACCATCAGACCAAGTATAAACATCATCAACACTTCCACTTCCAGATAATGTAACTGAATCACCAGTACAAATAGAAAAATCCATTCCTCCATCAATTCGCACAATTTCTTCTTGAGCAGCAATAGTGAAAAAACTACTCGGATCATTTTGATTATTATATTCTGTCAAGATCCAATCTGCATTTCTAACAACTTCGGCAATTCTTAATTCATCAATATTTCCATCATAGTAATCTAAATTTCTAACACCATTAAATATACTTGCTTCCGATCCATCTCCAGAAATTCCAAAACGATCTATGTCTGATGAAATCGGAAATCCGTCAATCGCATTTGGAGATGTTCCTCTTAAAATCCCATCAATATACATCAGTATATCTGTTCCGTCATAAACAGCAACAATTTGATGCCAAATACCATCATTTAGTTCATTAACATCTCCAACAAAAAAATCTTCTACTTCTTCTGCTGAACCACTAATCGAAAAAACCGCTCTTCCGTCAGGTGTAATAAAAAAACTATAATATTCAGAACGATCAAAATCAAGTAAAGCCCAATTGTCATGGAATATTCCTGTTCCAGAAAAGGTAGAATTAACCCAAGCAGATAATGTAATTTCAGCAATTGCATCCCCAGTTTCATAGCTTGAATTCAATGCAATATAATCATCAGTTCCATCAAAATTAATCGCCGTTCCTAATTTACCATCAACAGAGTTTAATGCATCCATTCCGAAAGCCTCCCCATCTGCTGTACTGGCAAAATCTACAATCGTTCCTTCAGCTGGATTATCATTATAATGCCACACTGATTCAAAACCATTACTCCATGTTTCTTTAGTTGACAAATCTGCTAAAACACCCGAATTACCATAGTACATTCTGAACTCAGTATCTTCAGTTGCACCAAGGTTTGGTATTTTTATCCAAACATTTAATTCTCCTGTTACAGGATCATATGATTCTAATTGATGATCAAAAAAACCGTTGCAATTGGTTTCCCCAAATTGAATGTCATATCCGCCTGTATTTTGAACATTCCCTCCATTATCTATAGATCTTAAATCATCATCTGTAATATTTAGAAAAACGACAAAATCGGTATAATCTGTTGTGCCTTCAACCCCAGTTTCTGGAATAGTGATTATTCTTGTAAAACCATATTCAAGTTGCGCAAAAGAGGTAACGCCAAACAAAAAGGCCAATAACGTAAAAGTTAATTTTTTCATGTAATAAGTTGGATTTATTTTTACTCCATTAAATGTTTACGTTTATCCTTTCAAAAAGGTTCGTAAAACGTTTAATAATGTAACGTAAAAATGATCCTACTCGTTTGCTAAAAAGCAAGAAAAAAGAAATTTATCGATAAAACGACAATAATCTTACTTGAATGACCAATTGTAGTTTCCAATCTCTTTCAGACAAGCGGTCAATAGGTCAATTGAACCTTGAATATCATCTTTATCTGCCATTTCAATAACCTGATGTAGGTGACGTGTTGGAATTGAAATTGCTCCAGCGATTGATCCTCCTTCGGTCATTCGTTGAATTCCTGCAGTATCTGTTCCGCCAGCAGTCAATATTTCAGTTTGCCATTTAATCGAATTCTGTTCAGCAGTTTCTTTCATGAAGGCAACCATTCTATAATCGCAAATGGTTGAAGAATCCATAATTTTAATTGCGGTTCCTTCGCCTAATCGCGTAATTTTTTCATGTTCAGCAGCTCCAGGTAAATCAAAAGCAATGGTAGTATCTAATCCAAAACCAAAATCAGGATTAATTTTTAATGCAGAAACATTTGCTCCACGAATTCCTACCTCTTCTTGAACTGTAAAAACACCATAAACATCATATGGTACTTCTTTGTCTTTCAAATTGCGTAAAGTCTCTATTAAAATGAATACTGCCAAACGATTATCTAACGATTTTGAATTAACACAATTTCCCATTTCAATAAAGGATCTTTCTCTTGTAATGGAATCACCTACAGAAATATACTTTTCTATTTCTTCTTTAGACATTCCAGTATCAATAAAATAATCAGTGATTTTTGCTAATTTGTTCCTTTCTTCGGGGGTCATGACGTGAATTGGTTTTGAAGCCATTACTCCAATCACATCTTTTTTACCATGAATTATTACACGTTGAGCGGTCAATGTTTTAGGATCAAATCCACCAAGTGTATGAAAACGGATAAAACCTTTTTCGTCAATATGTGTTACAATAAAACCGATTTCATCCATATGTGCACCGATCATCACTTTTTTTGAAGCTGTTCCTTTCTTAATTGCGTAGACATTTCCCATATTATCTACTTCAACCTTATCGACAAGCGGAGTAACTTCTTTAATAACTAGTTCTCTCACTTTTTGCTCAAATCCAGGAGCTCCTGGTGTTTTGCATATTTCTGCTAATAATTCAATATCCATTGCTTTTATTTTTCTGTTTTCAAGTTGTTTTTTGATCATTACTTGTTGCAATCCGATAGCCAATCATAATTGGAATACCAATATTACATATAATTAAAAGTAGGGCTCCTTTCCAAGTAGGTGTGACATTTGTAACCTTAGAGTTAAAGGAAACTTCCGGTAAATTTTTGTAATCTAAAAATGATTTTAGTGAAACATCCAATGTATACTTTTGTCCAGACTCAGTAATTACTGCTTCAAAGATTTCAGCTGAATAGAAATAAAAAAAAGTAATAAAAACTAAACTTGTTAAGAAAGAATAACCGATTATTTTCAACATTTCAAAAAGGTAAAGTTCAAAGATAAGAAAATGACGATAGTTTTAAGAGGTCTAGTTAAATTCTGTGTGTTTTTGCTAAAAAAAGAAAGACCCACTGAAGTGAGTCTTTCTTTTAAATTTTTTAATTGATTTTAGCAAAACTCATCATAAGCCATTGCTAAATTTTCAGCAATCATCTCTGCCGATCTTCCTTCAATGTGATGTCTTTCAATAAAGTGAACAAGAGTTCCATCTTTAAATAATCCAATTGACGGTGAAGATGCAGGATAAGGTAACGTGTATTTTCTTGCTTGACTTACTGCTTCACCATCTACACCTGCAAAAACAGTTACCATTTTATTTGGTAATTTATTGTGTTTTGTTGATGCTAATACTCCAGGACGCATTGTTCCTGCCGCGCAACCACAAACTGAGTTAATGACACATAATACAGTTCCTTCTCCGTTTAATGCTACATCTACAGCTTCTGGTGTTTCTAAACTTTCAAATCCTACTGATACCAATTCTTCTTTCATTGGTCTTGTTAATTCTGCTGGATACATTTTATATAATTTTTTATCTATTTAACATTTGTATTACAAAAATAGTTCGGTTAAAACATATTCTTCTTACAAAGTTGCATATTATTTGCGAAGAATTAAACTAAAAAACGTTTGACATCGACTTCTTTATCTATTTCACCATCATAAAATACGGTTTGAATGAGTTGATTTGCGAAATAAGGTCCAAGCATCACTCCTTTTGTACCTAAACCATTAAACACATGCAAATTACTAATTTCAGGATGACTCCCAATCAATGGTCTTCTATCTTTAACCGTTGGACGAATCCCGGCGATTTGATCAATTATTTCGTACTCAAAATCAGTAAAACTCTCTAATTTCTCAATCAATTCTTTGCGTGCATTTACTGTTGTTTCAGGTGTTTTTAGTTCCCAATTATAAGTTGCGCCTACTTTATATTTATTATCACCTAATGGCATAATAAACATGTTTTTATTCAGGATATGTTCTATTTTAAAATTCTTTGCTTTTATAATCAAAACCTCTCCATGCGTGGGTCTCAATGGTAAAGAATTAAAGTAAGGGTTTGACTTTATCCCGGTTCCTTCACAAAAAAAATAATTTTGAATTTCTTTATTTTGAATTGAGTTATATTCAAAACGATTTGAAACAAAAGTTGAATTTTTGCTTTGCTCAAAATAGGTTTTAGAAATTTCCAGAAATTTAATCGTATCAAGATGACCAATTGTATTGACCTCTCCTAATCCAAAGGGATGTGTAACCTTTTCAAAATCACTTAAATTTTTAAACTCAGTATTATTTAAATAATCACTAAAACGATTATCCCCTTGCTTAACTGACCATTGATTTTCTTCTTCAACAGATGCAAAGACACGAAAAATATTTTTTTGATAGAGAAGTTTATGTTTTGTTATTTCTTCAACTTTTTTATAAAATTCTATTGCATTTGGCAATAATAGATCTGCTTTCCAACTTTTAGTAAGTCGTTTAAAAACTATGGGATTCACAATGCCTGCAGCAGCTCGAGTAGAATGATTTTCTCCTGAATCATAAACGGTAAATTTTTTTTTACAAAAAAACAATTGCCATGCTAAAATAGCTCCTGCTAACCCCCAACCTATGATTATTGCGTTTTTCTCTTTTGTTATCCCGTTGTCATCTTTCATATCCGAGCTGCTAAAGTAGCAATACTGACGCTACAATTTTCAATTTTAAGTAATTCAGCAACACAGGATTCTATGGTTGCTCCTGTTGTTAACACATCATCTACGAGTAAAACATGTTTTCCTTTTAGCTTTGATGGGTTTGTGATCGAGAAAATTTTGCGCACATTATCCCAACGATCATATTTTGTGAATTTCGTTTGAGAATCATTAAACGAATTCCTTTTAAGCCATTTAATATTTACTGGTGCGCTTATTTCCTTTCCTATACCATCAGCAATTAACTTACTCTGGTTAAATCCTCTTATCTTTTCTTTTTTTGGGTGCAATGGTATAGGTAAAATAGCATCAATTTCTAAATTTTGAGGAATTACACTTCCTAAAACCTCACCAAAATAATTTCCAAGCTTCGTTTTCCCTTGATATTTAAGTTGATGTAATATTTTTTGGGTTTGATTTCCTTTCTGATAATTAAGTAAACTAAATACGTTTTCGACATCTACCCTTCCCCAAAATAATTTTTCTAATTGTTGTAACTCATTTTTATTTTGAACGATATAGGGTAGATCATATGAACAAGATAAACAAACGTGTTTTTCATTAAGCGTAAGATCAATCGCACAAATTTGGCATTGATTAGGGTAAAAAATATCCAGTAGCGCATTGCCAAAAACATGCAACTGGTTCTTTACTTTCATATAGTCATTTTATTTTGATTTTGGGTAGTTAAATTTAAGAATACTTTTTCACAATTTAGCGTGAATAAATTAAATTTTACTTCTACTTGATTCGCACCTGTCAATTTCTGTAAATTGTAAATCCATTTGAAGGATATTTGCACTATGTTAACAAGTAGAGATCACTTGTTAACATATTGTTTATTTTTCATCAAATAAAAAGGAAAAAGGCGACTTACGCCACAACCAATTTAAACGATAAAAATCTAATAAACAAATGATTAAAGCTCGTAAAACACACCAATTGTTGAAAACTATAACTGTATTGTGAATTAAAATTGATTGGTTCTTCGGTAAAAAATCGCAATTTTTGTATTCCGATTTAACACCTGATAGAGCAATCTAATTTCAGCACTTTAGATCGATAGTAGTCACGAATGAAAATAAGTATAAACACCTAGTTAAAATTACATGTGTTTAGCCGCAATTAAAAACTCATACTAATGACAGAAGCACAAGAGCCAATTTTACAGAAAAACAATGAACGTTTTGTTTTATTCCCAATTGCACACAATGACATTTGGCAATTTTACAAAAAGGCAGAAGCAAGTTTTTGGACTGCTGAAGAAATTGATTTATCTCAAGATTTGGTTGATTGGAATGAGAAATTAAATGATGATGAAAGACATTTCATCAAGCATATTCTTGCATTCTTTGCTGCATCTGATGGAATTGTTAATGAGAATTTAGCTGAAAACTTTCTTTCTGAAGTGCAATATACTGAAGCAAAGTTTTTCTATGGCTTTCAAATAGCGATTGAAAACATTCATTCAGAAACATATTCACTACTTATTGATACTTACATCAAAGACAGTAAAGAGAAAGATTATTTATTCAACGCTATCGATACTATTCCTTGTGTTAGGAAAAAAGCAGAATGGGCATTAAGATGGATTGATGAAGGATCTTATGCTGAAAGATTAATTGCTTTTGCTGCGGTAGAAGGAATTTTCTTTTCTGGTTCTTTTTGCTCTATTTTCTGGTTAAAGAAAAGAGGTTTGATGCCTGGATTAAGCTTTTCAAATGAGCTGATTTCAAGAGATGAAGGTTTGCATTGTGATTTTGCTTGCTTGCTATATAATAATCACCTTGTTAATCAATTGCCTAAGGAAACAGTTTCAAAAATTATTATTGATGCTGTTGAAATTGAAAAGGAATTTGTAACGGATGCTATTCCAGTAAAATTAATTGGAATGAATGCAGATTTAATGCAGCAATACATTGAATTTGTAGCCGACAGATTACTCGGAGAACTTGGTTGTGAAAGTGTTTATAACTCTAGTAATCCGTTTGACTTTATGGACATGATCAGTATTCAAGGTAAAACAAACTTTTTTGAGAAACGCGTTGCTGAGTACCAAAAAGCAGGTGTTTTAAACAGTGGTGAAAATCAATCTTTTTCATTAGACGAAGATTTTTAAAAACGAATTTTAACTTTTTTTAATAAACCCCTAATATCGCTCTGCGAAGTAGAGTTGGTATTGACAAATTAAAGGACGCATTATGTATGTAATTAAAAGAGATGGACGAAAAGAGCCGGTCAAATTTGACAAAATTACGGCTAGAGTAAAAAAGCTGTGTTATGGATTAAGCCCAATTGTACAGCCTGAGCTTGTTGCCATGAAAGTTATCGAAGGTCTTTATGACGGTGTTAGCACGTATGAATTGGATAATCTTGCTGCAGAAGTTTCTGCATCAAAAACAATTGAACACCCTGATTATGCTTTATTAGCTTCTCGAATTTCAGTTTCAAACTTACATAAAAACACTAAAAAATCTTTTTCAGACACCATTGAAGATTTATATAAATATATTGATCCTATTACTGGGGAGAATGCGTCTCTAATTGCTGAAGATGTATACAATGTCGTGAAGGACAATTCGGAATACTTTGATTCTCATATTATTTATGATAGAGATTTCAAATATGATTTCTTTGGGTTTAAAACATTAGAACGTGCTTATCTTTTAAAGACTAACAATAAAATTGTTGAGCGTCCTCAACAAATGTTAATGCGTGTTGCTGTAGGAATTCACAAAGAAGATATTGAATCTGCAGTTAAAACGTATAATGCAATGTCCGAAGGTTGGTTTACACATGCTACTCCAACTTTATTTAATGCAGGAACACCTAAACCACAAATGTCATCTTGTTTCTTACTTCAAATGAAAGAAGATAGTATTGAAGGAATTTACGATACACTAAAACAATGTGCACGTATTTCTCAATCAGCCGGTGGTATTGGTTTATCAATTCATGACATTCGTGCAAAAGGATCATATATTAAAGGAACAAACGGAACTTCAAATGGTATTGTACCAATGTTACGTGTTTTTAATGATACTGCACGTTATGTTGATCAAGGTGGAGGAAAACGAAAAGGATCTTTTGCAATTTATGTAGAGCCTTGGCATTCTGACATTGTTGATTTCTTAGATTTAAAGAAAAATCATGGTAAAGAAGAGCAACGTGCAAGAGATTTATTCTATGCAATGTGGGTTCCAGATTTATTTATGAAGCGTGTTGAAGATAATGGGGATTGGACTTTAATGTGTCCAAACGAATGTCCAGGTTTATCAGATGCATACGGTGATGATTTTGAAAAACTTTACACGAAATACGAAAAAGAAGGTCGTGGAAGAAAAACAATCAAAGCACAAGATATTTGGTTCAAAATTTTAGAATCTCAGATTGAAACAGGAACACCTTATATGGTTTATAAGGATGCTGCAAACCTTAAGTCAAATCAGAAAAATTTAGGTACAATTAAGTCTTCTAACTTATGTACTGAGATTTTAGAGTATACTGCACCAGACGAAGTTGCTGTTTGTAACTTAGGTTCATTAGCACTTCCTAAATTTGTAGATCAAGAAACAAAAACATTTGATCACGATAAACTGTTTGAAATGTCTTATCATTTAGCAGTTAATTTAAATCGTGTTATCGATCAAAATTATTACCCTGTTGAAGAGGCACGTAATTCAAATTTAAGACACCGTCCAATTGGAATTGGTGTACAAGGATTAGCAGATGCTTATATCTTAATGCGTCTTCCTTTTGATTCTGATGAAGCAAGACAATTGAATAAAGAAATCTTTGAAACGATTTATTATGCTTCTGTTACTGCTTCTAAAGATTTAGCAATTAAAGATGGTCCTTACGAGTCATTTAAAGGATCACCAATTTCTAAAGGAGAATTTCAGTTTGATATGTGGGGTGTAACAACAACCGACAGATGGGAATGGGATATCTTAAGAGAAGAAGTAAAAGAGCACGGTGTACGAAATTCTTTATTACTTGCTCCAATGCCTACCGCATCTACTGCTCAAATTTTAGGAAATAATGAGTGTTTTGAACCTTATACATCTAATGTTTATACAAGACGAGTACTTTCAGGAGAATTCATTATTGTTAATAAACATTTATTGAAAGATTTAGTTAAGTTGAACCTTTGGGATTCAAACATGAAGAACAAATTAATGGCTTCTAACGGATCAATTCAAAACATCAATGAAATTCCTCAAGACATTAAAGATTTGTACAAAACTGCATGGGAAATTTCTCAGAAAGTATTGATCAATCAAGCTGCTGATAGAGGAGCATTTATTTGTCAATCACAGTCACTAAACTTGTTCATGGAAAATGCAAATTTTGCAAAATTGACTTCAATGCATTTCTACGGATGGAAAGCAGGATTAAAAACAGGAATGTATTACCTAAGAACAAAAGCTGCTACTGATGCAATTAAATTTACATTGGATAAAGAAGCGGTTAGTGCTCCTATCACTGCTAAAACAGAAGAAGAAAGAATGGCTGAGATAGCATGCTCTTTAGATGATCCAGATTCATGTGAAATGTGCAGTGGATAGAGACTTAGCCACAAACTTTAGAGCATAGCGAAAAATGTGTTCTGGATAAGAGAATTTAGATTTAATTTTTGATTGAGCCTATAATTTGAAATTGAAAAACTAACAACAAACCAAAAAGACGCGTAACAATATTTTTTGTTGCGCGTTTTTTATATTTTCATTTTATGGCTGAAAATAAAACAAAACCAACCAATGCTTCTGTCCGAGATTTTATTGCTCAAATAGAATCTGAACAAAAACGTAAGGATACTCAAGTTCTTATTGAATTATTCGAAAAAATTACTGGAGCTAAAGCTGTGCTCTGGGGACCATCAATTATTGGATTCGGGCAATATCATTATAAATACGAAAGTGGACGTGAAGGAGATTTTATGCTCGTGGGTTTTTCACCTCGAAAAGCGAATCTCTCGCTTTACATTATGGCTGGATTTTCAAAATATGACCATTATCTTGAAAAATTAGGGAAATTCAAAAGGAGCAAAGCTTGTTTGTACATTAAACGTTTGTCAGATATCGACTTTTCCGTTCTTTCTGACTTGGTTGAAGATTCTGTAAAAACTATGCGTGAAAAGTATCCAGATTGATCTCAGAAAATGATTCCTATATTACATTTCTGATCTTAAAAATTCATCCAAATCAGGTTGTGTTTCTATTTTTATCGAATCATTCCATAATTGTTCTAAATATTCCATGAAAATTGGAATAAATTCTTTGTTCTCAATGCTATAATATTTTCCAGTTTTTCCATAAGCATATGGTACTCTAATCATCACATGTTTCCTGTCAAAAACGATAAAATTTATAAGCGGTAGTTGTTTTTCTAAATTTGAGTAATATCCAGCTTTAAACTTTCCTTTATCCTCTGTAAGATTAATTTTTACAAAATTTTTCCTGCGTTTATCATTTGAAGCAGTAATATAGCGGTACTTAATTTTATTTTTCTTAATGATTGCATTTCGCGTATTATCATACTTCTCTCTTGAGTTTGATTCAAGTGAATTCTTTATTTGATCCATAGAGACTTGATCAATACAAATTTCAGCTGCTTTGGTTTTATTCGTAATAGCCTTCATAAAGTCTTCTTCATTCTTTATGATTTCAACATGTTTCGTATTGTTTTCAATTAAACCTTTTAAGTTTACCGTTTCCTTTTTCATTCGCTCTTGTATTTGTATTACAGTACATAATATCGCCAATAATAACCCAATAATAATACTTAGACTATCTATCCTTAAATCAAGACCAAGGTTTCTGATTGGAAGAAAAATTATAGCAGTAATAAACAATGTAATAACGGGTAGGTATTCAAGGGTTTTTTTCACCCATTTATTTTCTCTCATACTTATTCATATTTAATTTTGGATTAACCATAAATATAAATAATTTTCAGGTAAAAAAAATCTAAGCCAAATAAAGCATGCGTGAATATTAAACGTTTTAAAAGGATAATATTCAAATATTACACTTTTTCTTCTATTGTACTTCTTTGAGCAATCTAGGTTTTAATTAATTCTTGGCGATATTTAAATTTTTTTAGACGTATTGTATAATTAAAATGCAGACTTTTTAGCTTTTCGGTGTTCTAATAATACGCCAACACACACATTCTCCGTGTTTTTTAACTTTTTGGTAGCACTTTTTCCGTTTGCTGGGACGTTTACGGTGAGATAAAATTTTTCTGTCTTATTTGTTCCTCTAAACAGTACGTACAATTCTTCAGTATCCGCTGTATTATCAAAAATGATTTTTCGTTGACGTTCAATTTTAGCATTTCCATCAGAATCATTCACTGTGACCATAACATCTTGTGACAATTGAAAAGTTGCAGGCATTCCACCATCTGCATCAACACAGACTGTGAGTCTGTATTCAAAACCCTTAAATGCTGTCAAACTTGTTTCATAGATTTCTCCCTTTTGATAAGAAACACTTTGTGATTGTTTATTCGTAAACCAACCAGCTTTTTTATCCTCTTTAGACAATTGTTTTAAACATAAGTTATATGTTTCGTTGCATTGCGCTGTTACTTGTAACGCAAAAAAATTGATGAATAAAACACTAATTAACCAGCTTCTCTTTATCATATTCGTCATTCAAATACTATACTATTGACCTTTCTATGCAAACAATTAATTTGCAAAAACCATTCTTTTTGTTCCACGTTCTTGCCCATCAACAATTAAAGTGTACATATAAGTTCCTACATGACCATAACCATGCGTATAAACAACTTCTCCAAATTCATTATTTAAGTCAATTGGAAGTCGCTTGAGTTCTTTTCCATTTAAATCTCGTATCAAAATGTATGCTTCTTTATAATCAACAAACGAATTGACTTGAACCCCAATAATTGTTGCTTCATCAAAAGGATTCGGACGGTTTTGCATCAATTCAAACGTTTTTTCTTCTTTTATTTCTTCGTTAACCGACAATTCTTCATCTTCAAATCTAATCTCTCGGGAAAATAAACTTTCAATTCCATTTTCATCAACAGCAGCAACACTCACGATATAGTCTTCTGCTGTTGGAGGCATTATTGTGTCGACTTTATTGTTTATTACATAAACAGAATCCCAATCGTTTGTTAACGTTCTGAGTCCTACTCTATAATTTGGCTCTTCAAAATCACTATCAATTTTTATAATAATTTCAGGCCCAGTTGCAGTTTCAATATTAAAATCAACTTTTCTAGGTCCGTTTGCTATTTGCGCAGCCCCTACTCCGTTAATTACTGCATTTCTTGCCAAATAATTAAAGTCTACAAAAAAACTATCAATGACTAAATCACCATCTGTGTCTACTCCTAAAATATCTTCAGAAGTGTGTTGTCTATCAGTATACCCATCACCATTGGACGCATTTCCATGTTCATTTGCCGAAGTAAAACGCATGGCTGCAAAAGCATCTTGTCTAAACGGAATGTGATCTCCTCCTCTACCTGTTCTGTCTTCTGCAGACATAATTGTCAATAGCATAGGGACATCTACAATTGATAGTAATTCTTCTTGATATTGTAATTTTAGGTATCGCGACAATTGTTTATTCCTTGAATTAAATCCTCCAAAAGAAAAGAAACGTACTTGTGTACTATCTACGTCATTTAATCCTGGACAAGATGGCGCTGAAGAAGTTTCACCACAAATTACACCGCCAATTACATCATTATTCAAAACAGCTTCTACAGGAATATCTTTATCAACACAGTAGTTTGAAAATGCCGTTGCTCCAAAAAGCCCTTGTTCTTCGCCAATTGTCAACATAAATACAATTGTATTTTCAAACGTATATTTACTCATAACTCTTGCTAACTCTAGCACTAATGCAGATCCAGAACCATTATCTTCCATTCCTTGTGCTTCACAATCTGTATCGCATCCTGTATCACACCTACTATCAAAATGAGCTTCAATGATTATCACTTCATTTGTCCCAGCATCACTTCCTGGTAAAACAGTATATATATTTCTGTGCTGTGTCATTGAGCAAATATCGCGGTCAAATTGCAAATAAGAAGTCACAAGACGGTTATCACTTGCAGCACTAAATGATTCAAATTTATTAAAGGCCCATCTCCGTGCAGCACCAATTCCATTAACGTCAGAAATTGTGTCAGAACCTGTGTTTCTTGTAACGAAGGTTGTCATTACCTCTAAATAAGCTTTTAGTGAATCTGGATTAATTTCATCATTAATTCCTTGAATGATTTCGTCTTGATCATCAATAACAGTTGAAGCTGCATAGTCAGAAGGATCATAACTTCCGGTAAGAATTTCTTCAGCTGTGAGGTTTGTGCTTAAAATATTCAATTGCGCACCTGCAGCACTACCAATGCAAGTCAATAAAATGAGTAGATAATGTTTCATAGTTAGATTTTTCGAATACCTAAGGTACAAAAAAGGGATTCAGTTTTTACTAAATCCCTTTAATTATTTTCACAAGAATGAAAAGTTGAGTTTTCATTTTGCATAGAATAACTTCATTTTTTTTGGAAATGAAAAACAAAATTAAACTAATTAGTCATGGACAACTTCGGCTGTTCCTTCCGTTTTAATTTGAATTGTTCCAGTTCCTCTAAACTCTGTTCCAATATTATCTTTGGAGGTATAGTTATAAAGGCAAACTTTTCCTGTTAAATCATTCCCATTATTATCTATTCCATCCCAAGTGTCAGAGATACTATTTAGTTGAGCTATTTCTTCGCCCCACCTATTGCATATTTTGCAACTGAACTCTAAAATTTCCGTCTCATTTTCATTGAATTCAGGAATTAGATCTGAGCCTTTAAGTAATGCACTATCATTTTCAGAACACTGCGTAAAACTTAATAAAGCTGCTAAAAATGGAATTAGTATTAGTACAGGCCTTCTTTTTTTATTTCTTATGATTTTTCTTATCATTATTTTGATTTAAAGATTACTTTCAGTTGGGATAACAAAACTAATCGGCAGCGTATACTCTACTGCAACTGGTTCTCCTGCAATTGAACCAGGTGTCCAAATGTTCATCCCCGAAACTACTCTAAGTGCCTCTTCATTCAAATGTTCATCTACTCCTTTTGCAATTTTAGGGTTTGTCAATTTTCCTTTTTTTGTTACGGTAAACTTCACATAAACGACCCCTTCAATTCCGTCATTATATGAAATTTCTGGGTATTTCAGATTTCTCGTCAAATAATCATACATTGCTTCTTCGCCTCCAAAATATTCAGGCATAACTTCTGCTTGCTTAAATACTTCTTCATCAATAGGGCCTACTTCATTTTGTGTTCCATTAATCTCTACATGCTTTTCCTGTTTTGTACATTGGACAAAACTTAATAAAATAGCTACGAACGGCACGAGCATTGCTACCCACCTTCTTTTTTTGTGTTTTTCTTTCATGATCTTGATTCTCTTTTTTAATGTTAACCCGTTATAAAACCGGTTGGTTAATAAATAATGTGCTGTATTTATTCCAAGTGCATAATCAATTAAAAATTGCATGTAAGACACTTTATGTTTAGTATACATTATGGCATCTACCTGATATTCGTGAAGATTAATTAATTGGCGTTTAATGAAAATAAACAATGGATTAAACCAGAAAACAATATGAAACAGTTCGATTAGCAAAATATCCAGAGAGTGTTTTTTATTGACATGAATTTTTTCATGTTCCAATACAATTTCTCTTTCCAAATTTTGTAAATCAGGAGCAATTTGAATCTTATTAAAGAAAGAAAAAGATGTCTTTCCTTGAACACTATAAATTTTGTATCCATCTTGCCTATTCGCTTTGTTTTTAAAAAAGAAAAGGATGATCTTCAACAATTTATAGATTGAGAAAAAAGAAAAAACTAAACCGCCTAGCAAATAGACATTCATCCATGAAAAACTGCTTGACTGTCTGATTTCGCTTGATCCTAAATTAACGATAACTGGTTCTAATTCTACGGTTGAAATGGTATATGAATACCCCGATAAATCAACAATCGATTTTAATACAATGATAAAAACTGCGCTAATAGGAATACCAATTAGCAAGGTCCTCTGTTGTTTTAATGTCAATTGATTTTTAGTCAAAAAATAACCTAAAAAAGCAAGGAAATTACACCGTTAATCTCAACTAAATTCCATAAAAAACTATTCATTTTCTTCTTTTTTTATGATAGACATAATTTCATTCAAATCTTCTAAATTCATTTTGTTTTCTTTCATGAAAAAAGACAAAAACTGAGCATTAGAATTATTAAAGTAATTTTTCTTAATGCCTTGCATTTTTTGAAATGAATACTCTTCTTTACTTAATGTTGGATAGTATTCATTTGATTTTCCGTAGGTTGTATATTTCACAAAACCTTTTTGAACTAAAACTCGCACTACCGTTAAAACAGTATTATAAGCTGGTTTAGGGTCATTTAATTGTTCTAAAATATCTTTTGCAAAACCTTTTTTAACTTTCCAGATTGCATGCATTATCTGCTCTTCTGCTTTTGTTAGTTCTTTTTTCATAATTCAATCCTTTATAATGTGTTAATGATTGTGTTAAATTGAATTAACCTGCGCAAATCAATCCTTTATCTAACTCAATATATTAATCACATCTAATTTCTGTCGACAACACAAACATATAACTATTTTTATAATTATACAACTATATTTATAAATATATAATTATTTTTATAGTTATAAAATTCAAAAAGAAAGGCCCCAACTAATGTAGAGCCTCACATTATCTTAAAAAAATTTAAATATTTTCTAAAATTGACTCAAATAATAATTTTCCATCTATATTACTCAGATTATCATCTGCAGCACGCTCTGGGTGAGGCATCATTCCAAAAACGTTCTTATTCTTATTCGTAATTCCCGCAATACTATCTAAAGAACCATTTGGATTATATTCTGAATCGATCAACCCCTCTTTGTTACAGTATTGAAACAATACCTGATCATTATCATAAATACTTTTCATAGTATCTTCTGGAGCAAAAAACCTTCCTTCTCCGTGTGCGATTGGAATTTTATAAGCTCGATCATTTTTTAATCCTTTTGTAATTGCCGCGTCTTTTGATTTAGCCTTTAAATAAACATTTTTGCAAATGAATTTTTGATTATCATTATGGAGCAATGCACCTTCTAATAATGGCGTTTCACATAAAATTTGAAACCCATTGCAAACTCCCATAACGTATCCTCCTCTTTCTCCATGCGCAATAACTTCTTGCATAATTGGAGAAAATTTCGCAATTGCACCTGATCTTAGATAATCTCCAAAAGAGAAACCTCCGGGCAGTACAACAAAATCAACACCTTTTAGATCTCTCTCTTTATGCCACAAACGTTCAACTTTTTGACCTAAACTTGTTTCCAATGTATCAACCATGTCTTGATCACAATTTGATCCTGGGAAAGTAACGACTCCAAATTTCATTTTACGTGCTTTAGTTTGACGCAACAAAGTTAATATTATTCGCAGAAATGAAGCAATTCATTTTGTGAAATCCATACTTAACGGCTGCATGTTTTTTTAGCCGAGAAAAAATTGATTTAAAAGGATTAATAAAATCCAAATAAGCAATGAAAGATTAGAAAACAAAGTTCCTTTTGAATAAAGCATCTGCACAGATATGATTATTGCTATCGGAATAATTACTCCTAAAATTGAATGGTCGTATAAAAACCAACTCAATCCGTATGAAATTAGCATTAACCAAATAAAATGAAAGAGCAATCGGCTTCTCTTTTTAAACACCAATAGTTGATTGGTCATAATGACTAAAAATTTCCAAATTGAAAAAACAATTAAGATTCCTGAGTACACAATCAATAGTATATTTCCTAGCGAAAAATTTAATGCATGGTTAACCAGTGCCAACCCTTCAGTTGGAATATCTGTTTTTCCTGTAATGATAAAGTTGAGTGCATAATGGTACACCCAAGGGATGCTAAAACCAATTAAAAGAATAACCCATTCACGCCAGATAAAAGAGCGAAAAACAGCTAAACTTAACCAAGGTAAAAGTAAAACAACAATGAGAAGCGGTTCAAAGATTGTAGCTATTCCAAACAAAAGTGAAGCCATGAATACGGCACTTTTTGCAGGCTCTTGTCTGTTTATTTGAAACAAATAACCTAATCCATAAATTAAAAACCCATATGCGACCGTAGCCATTTGGAAATGGCATTGTTCAAAAGCACACAAAATAATAGCATAAATTAACCCTGGTAAATATGTGTTCTTCGAATAAAACCCATAATTATTCACAACACGATTAAGTTCAATTGCGCTTAAATAGACTACTGAAAAACTCAATAAATAATTGATCCACGGTGTTTTAACAACGTTATCCATAAGATCATACTGCCAAGAGTAGATTGTTGGTAAAATTAATGTTGGATTAAATAAAACGGGAAGCACCAAAATTGCAATTAGCAAGGGAAGGCTAAAAACAGCAATAGGTGTTTTCGTTTTGTATAAATTTACTAGCACGGGGATAAAATTAGTGTAATTTATTTATTACATTTGCTCATTAAATTGATAATTATGAGTTCAGCAGATATTTTTTATGGAATTAAAGACGTTGCTTATTGGTTGTTTCAAAACACTCTGGAACCAATTGGTGATAATTTTTGGAAATTGGTTCTTTTATTTGGTTTTGTCGCATTTGGATATTGGATGTGGAGACAAGCTAAATTCAACAAGATTGCTGAAAACGATCCGAATCAAATTAAGTAGATCTTATTTATATAATGATACTAAAACCTTCTTGCATTGCAAGGAGGTTTTTTATTTTGTTTTAAACTTGAATGAAACTTATTTTGAATTCGCTACTCCAGCCCCTCGAAGTTCTTTTATAAAGCTAAAGATCTTTTTTCTAAACGCAAAAAATAAAATAATATAGGGAATAATCATGATGTAAAGTATCCCAATATTAATTGTACTTCCATCCTCTTCTGCTTGTTCTGTAGCGACCGCTTTACACATTGCACATTGCGAAAACAAATCGTGCATGAAAAACAGAAACAATAGTATAAGGTAAATCTTTTTTCGCATGTCAAATAGCTACAATGACAAAGGTAAGAAATCAATTGGTATTATCTTAAAAATTGGCGTTATTTGCAACACAATTAATATTAGTCAGAATGGAAAATGTCACAACATTAGGAGAATTTATTATTGAACGTCAGCAAGATTTTCCAGGGTCAAGCGGAGAATTCTCTAAGTTACTTAGTGCCATTCGACTAGCTTCTAAAATTGTAAGCAATCAAATTAACAAAGCTGGGTTATTAACACATATTGTTGGTGCTGCAGGGTCGGAAAATATTCAAGGAGAGCAACAACAAAAGCTAGATGTTTATGCAAATAACCAATTTATAAAGGCCCTTAAAGCAAGAAAGGTTGTTTGTGGGATAGCTTCAGAAGAAAATGATGAATTTATATCTTTAAATAAAGAAGGGAATTATATCGTTTCAATGGATCCTTTAGATGGGTCTTCCAATATTGATGTAAATGTTTCTATTGGAACAATTTTCAGCATTTATCAAAGAGTTTCTCCAGTAGGTTCTGAAGTAACATCTGAAGATTTTTTACAAAAAGGAACAGAACAACTTGCTGCTGGATACGTCATTTATGGATCATCAACCATGCTTGTTTATACAACAGGTAAAGGCGTGAATGGTTTTACTTATGATCCAGGAATTGGTGTCTTTGTTCTCTCACATCCGAATATGGCTTTTCCGGAAACAGGGAAAATATACTCTATGAACGAAGGAAATTTCTTTAGAAGTTCTAAAGGCGTTCAAGCGTATATAAAGTATGCCCAGACAGTGGACAAAGCTACAAACAGACCTTACACAGGAAGGTATATTGGTTCTTTAGTTGCAGATTTTCACCGCAACTTAATTAAAGGGGGGATTTACATGTACCCTTCAACAGACGGTTCACCTCATGGAAAATTAAGGCTTTTGTATGAGTGTAATCCGTTGGCTTTTATTGCCGAACAGGCAGGTGGAAAAGCTTCTGATGGAGCTCAGCGTATAATGGATATAGAACCTAAAGAATTGCATCAACGTGTACCTTACTTTGTAGGCTCCTCAGAAATGATTAACAAAGTAGAAACTTTTATAAAAGAAGGATAACTTTTTATATTTACTTTAACCTAATTAGAATTAAAACAAAACTTATGGCATCAATAACTTTAGGGGGTAATCCGTGTAACACAAATGGTAATTTACCCGAAATAGGACAGCAAGCAAAGGACTTCACACTTGTCAAGTCTGATTTATCTCATGCAAATCTTAGTGATTTTTCAGGTAATCGGGTTATTCTAAATATTTTTCCAAGTGTAGACACAGGTGTTTGTGCCGCTTCTGTGCGTCATTTTAATGAAAGAGCAGCAGCATTAAACAACACTAAAGTACTTTGTATTTCAAGAGATTTACCTTTTGCGCAAAGTCGGTTTTGCGGAGCAGAAGGTATTGAAAATGTGATCATGCTTTCCGACTTTGCAAATGGCTCTTTCGGAAATGATTATGGCATAATGATCACAGATGGAGGCTTCAAAGATTTGCATGCTCGTGGAATTGTGATCCTTGATGAAAGCGGAAAAGTGATTCATACTGAATTGGTGTCAGAAATTGGAGATGCTATTAATTTTGAAGCTGCTTTAGCCGTTTTGTAAAACAAAAAACAGACTTAATAGAAAGCCTGTTTTTTATCTGCTTCTTTAATTCTTATTTTTCAAGTTCTATTCTAAATTGTTCACCAGGGTTAAAATTAAACCCTTCTCCAATTTCAACACTAATTTCTGAATCAGAAATTATGTTTAAGGCTACTGAGTTATTAACTGATGACCAGTTTTTAATGTTATGTCCTTCTTCAAAGGTTAAATAATAACGATCAAAAGTTTCTGCTTCAATTACTCTGAAAAAGCACTATAAAACAGGATGACCTGCTGGAGCAACTAGTTCAAAATTAATTTCATCTTGTGAAAGGTCAATAGAATATAATCCTTCCAAATAGTTAACAAACTCAACATCATCTTGTGATGTCGTTGTTGTTAAATTGTAAGTTCCTTCGGGAGCTCCAAATACTGTTTCTATAGGTAATTCTGCTCCTCCAGTTCCTCCATCCATAGGATCAGCAGCAGTTTGTAATGTATTTCTAATGGAAACGTTGCTTTCAACAATAATTGGTTTCTGTTTTTGCACGAACCTAAAGCTAATGTTCCGATTAAACCTACAAGTAAAATTTGTTTCATGATATTATGTTTTAAATGAATACCACAAAACTAGGTTGCTTTACTTTCAATCGAATTATCAATTTAGATTATAAATTGTCATTTTGAAGTCGAAACGACTTTGGACTCATTCCAGTTTGATTTTGGAAAAACCGAATGAAATTCGAAGCTTCAGAAAAACACAATTTATGACTGATTTCGGCAATTGTCTTTTCAGAGAAAATAAGTTCTTTTTTGATTTCTAAAGTAAGCCTATCTTTAATTAATTCGGAGCAATTTTTTCCAAAATAGTTTTTTAGTAATTTATTCAGATGAGAATTACTTATTCCTAAAATTTCCGCGTATTCAGAAACGCGGTGTTTTCACCAATATGTTCTTATAGCAACATCCTAAATTTCAACACATTGGTTTCTTTATAAAAAGATTGTTTTACTTGGTGTGTTTTTTCATAATCTCGATTCAAATTAATTAATAGTGCATAGAGTAAAGCACGGAGCATATGATTACTATCCTCTTTTAAACTCTCTATTTCTGTTTTGACCTGTAGCAATGAATCTACGTATTGTTTTAATTTGTTTTCATCCAATTCTAAAAAGGAAGGAGTATTTGTATTGTAGAAATAATTGAACCGATATAAATAAAGTGGGTCATTAAAAAATGTTGCTATAAATTCTTCTTCGAAGATTAAATAATAGGCATCAAACTGCGCATTTAATTTAGTCCATTGACGCCATTTGTTTGGTGGTAAAAACAAAACTGTCCCTGCCTTAAAATGAATCGATTCATGATCCAAAAGAATCGTTCCTTCTCCTTTTAAAACAAAAATTATCTCGTAAAAGGTTATAAAAAATGGAGCAGAGGGTTTTGTAATGTCTAATTCATCCGACTTTAAAAAACAATCGATCAAGATCTCTTTATCGTACTTGTTTCTAAAAAAGTCAATCGGTGTTTTCAAGGTAAATGAATTTACAAGAAGTAAAGATAATAGAAATCATTTTGCAATTACTTCTCAGATGACTAGCCCTGTTTACAATCATAGAAATATTTCTGCGGATTCTTGTAAATCCTGCCCTAAAAAGGCCCAATTAATTCTTAAATTTGCGGAATGACTGTTGAAGAATTCAAGCAAACCTATCAGGAATCAGAAAAAGTAAAAGAAATTGCTTCTTTACTTCAAGAGGATGAAGTAAAAATCAATCTAAAAGGTTTGCTCGGTTCATCTAATGCAATAATTGCAAACGCAATTGTTCAGAATAGAACAGGTTTTCACCTCTTTATTCTTGAAGACAAAGAGGAAGCGGCATTTTTTCTAAATGATTTAGAAAATTTAAACAAAAATGCTTCGAATATTCTTTTTTTTCCGCATAGTTACAAACAACCTTATGCTATTGAAGAAATAGACAATGCGAATGTTGTTTCTCGAGCAGAGATTTTAGAGCGAATTAATCGGGGAAATGTTAGCACGATTGTAACCTATCCTGAAGCACTTTTTGAAAAAATTGTCACGAAAAAACAATTTGCAAAAAACATCCTTGAAATAAAAAAAGGGATCGAGTATTCAATTGATTTTATTAATGAATTGTTGATTGAATACGAATTTGAAAAAGTTGATTTCGTTTATGAACCCGGTCAATTTGCCGTACGTGGTGGAATTGTGGATATTTTTTCATTTTCGAATGAGATTCCTTATCGCGTAGAGTTTTTCGGAGATGAAGTAGATTCAATCCGAACATTTGATCCGGTTAATCAACTTTCAATAAAAACAATGAACCGCTTAACGGTTGTTCCAAACATCCAACAATATGCAAAACAAGAGGTTCGTGAAAACATCCTAAAGTTCATTCCAAACCAAACTAATATTTGGATAAAGGATTATTTATTAATTGGAGAACGATTAGATAAAGAATATAAAAAGGCACTAGACATTTATAACAATTTACCAGAGAGCCCAGTTAAACATACACCTCCGGTTGACTTATTTTTGAGTAAAGCACTTTTTGATAAATCGGCACTTGCTTTTAATGTAATTGAATTTGGGGAGCGGTTTTTCTTTAATGAAAAGGAATTTCACTTTAACTTTAGTTTGCAGCCAAGTTTCAACAAAAATTTCGAACTTCTTATAAAAAATCTTCAAGAACAAGAAAAAGCTGGATTTAGCAATATGGTTGTATCCAATCAAGCAAAACAAATCGAACGGCTTTATGCAATTTTTGAAGACTTAAATTCAAGCACGCAATTTACAACATTGTCATTTGCACTACACGAAGGTTTCATTGATAATGAACATAAATTCACTTGTTATACGGATCACCAAATTTTTGAGCGGTATCACCGCTTTCGGCTCAAAGACGGATTCAGGAAAAATAAACAAGCGTTAACGCTTAAAGAAATTTATAATCTCCAAAAAGGAGATTTTGTAACTCATATTGATCATGGAATAGGAACTTTCTCTGGGCTGGAAATCATTGATGTTAATGGAAAACCTCAAGAAGCAATCCGGTTAATGTATAAAGACAATGATGTACTGTATGTTTCAATACACTCACTCCACCGAATTTCGAAATACAGTGGGAAAGAAGGTACGCAACCAAAAATGAACAAAATAGGTTCGCAAACATGGAGCAATACTAAAAAGAAGACGAAATCAAAAATTAAAGAAATTGCATATGATTTAATTAAACTTTATGCAAAAAGAAAGCAAGAGGCAGGTTTTGCGTTTTCTCCTGACAGTTATTTACAAAATGAATTGGAAGCTTCTTTTATTTATGAAGACACGCCAGATCAATTAAAAGCTACTGTTGCAGTAAAAAAAGATATGGAATCTCAATCTCCAATGGATCGTTTGGTCTGTGGGGATGTTGGTTTTGGAAAAACCGAGATTGCCATTCGGGCCGCTTTCAAAGCAGTTGCTGATAGCAAACAAGTTGCCTTGCTTGTCCCCACAACAATTCTGGCTTTACAACATTATAAGACATTTAAAGATCGGTTTGACGATTTACCTTGTACTGTAGATTATATCAATCGATTCAAATCCACCAAGCAAGTTAATGAAACGCTCAAAAATTTAGAAGAAGGTAAAATTGACTTAATTATTGGAACGCATCAGTTGGTTGGGAAAAATGTAAAATTTAAAGACTTAGGGTTAATCATCATTGATGAAGAACAAAAATTTGGTGTAAGTGTAAAGGATAAATTAAAGCTTTTTAAAGCTTCAGTTGACACATTAACACTAACTGCAACACCTATTCCGCGTACGCTGCAATTTTCATTAATGGGCGCAAGGGATTTATCTATTATTAACACTCCACCACCAAATCGTCAACCAGTAGACACAGAAGTTATTTCGTTTAATGAAGAAGTAATTCGAGATGCGATTTCTTATGAGACACAACGCGGAGGGCAGGTATTTTTTGTTCATAATCGCGTCCAAAACATCCATGAAGTTGGTGGAATGATACAACGACTTTGTCCTGGTATTCGCGTTGCGATTGGCCATGGTCAAATGGATGGAAAAAAATTAGAACAGTTAATGTCTGCTTTTATAAATCATGAATATGATGTATTGGTGGCAACCACTATTATAGAATCAGGGATTGATGTTTCTAATGCAAATACAATCATTATTAATAATGCGCAAAATTTTGGCCTTAGTGATTTGCATCAAATGCGTGGGCGCGTTGGTCGGTCAAATAAGAAAGCATTTTGCTACTTAATTGCTCCACCACTTCATACGCTTCCTTCAGATTCTAGAAAAAGACTTGAAGCAATTGCTCATTTTTCGGACCTAGGTTCTGGATTTAACATTGCTATGCGCGATTTAGATATTCGTGGTGCTGGAAATTTATTGGGAGGTGAGCAATCTGGTTTTATTTCGGATATTGGTTTTGAGATGTATCAAAAGATTTTAAACGAAGCCATGCAAGAGTTGAGGCAAAATGAGTTTAAAGATTTATTTGAGGAAGACGGTTCAGTTGACGATATGGAATTTGTTACAGATTGTATTTTAGAAACGGATCTTGAGTTGCTAATTCCTGATACGTATATTAACAGTGTCGCGGAACGATTAATGATTTATCAAACCTTAGACAATTCTAAAAATAAAGCAGATTTAGAGCAATTTAAAAGTGGATTAGAGGATCGTTTTGGGAAATTACCTGGGGTTGTAAACGAGTTGATAAAGTCTATCGAACTGCGCTGGATGGCAAAAGCAATTGGTTTTGAAAAATTGGTTATCAAATCTAACAAAATGATTGGGTATTTTGTCTCTCGACAAGATTCGCCTTATTATCAATCAACGCATTTTACAAAGGTTTTAAACTTTATTCAAACAAATCCTTCAGACGCAAAAATGAATGAGCGAAACAACAAGCTTCGCTTGATTTTTGAAAATGTTAAATCAATTTCTAAAGCGATTGAAAATTTGGAGCGAATTTAAAATGATTCTATGCTACTCGTTTTTTAAGTTGGAATTAATATTAGCATAGTCAATTAAATCATAAGACTAAGTTCAGGATAAATATGTTGGATTTCAAATTCATAAAACATCAATTTATTACTTTGATATCCCATAAGTCCAACATTAGTTCAATTAATTTCGTTATAAAATAATCATAGTATGTAATATCATTTATGCTTAGAAGCTATCATTTTTAATAAAGGTTTCAGTTTTCGTTTCGGATCTAAGATTTCTGTAACCATATATGCAAGTTGTCTGGACTCTAGCGTTTTCTTATTGTCTAATAAAAAATCACTAACTTGATCCCTCAGTTCTTCGGATACATCCATGCATGGTCTGTATGGATTATTTATACATAATTCGGCCTTTGTTTCCATTATATGCATTCTACAAGTTAATGGCCGATCTTTATAAATAGAGCATTTATTGTCGATCAGCAATGGACATTTTGAGTGCTTATTATAAGGAACATTTCTATAGTTGATAAAAACATCAACATGGGTTAATTCTTTATTATTTGGAGTATGTTTATCAAAAAAATTCCAATAATCATCTAGATGATCAAGAATGTTATTTTTAACTTCTTGGTCGAGGTTATTGATTGCTTTTTTAATGTTATCAAATTCAATATCTAACACTTGAATTGCCTGGTGACAACACGAAGAGCAACCTGCAGAGCAGCAGTTATTTTCCTTGGCAATAACTGAATCGATTTCATTTTTTATTTGTTCGTACATATGTTTGATATATAATAGTTGTTCTGAAAAAAATCGATTTTATTCAATACGTTGTATAGATACAAACATCAAATTCTTCACCTTACTGTTGGTAACGGATTCGATATTTACTCTTTAAGTGGAAGCTAATCGCTTACTGGTTTTTATTAAACGTATTATGATTTATGTGTCTAAACATTATAATTAACTTCTGATAATAAATATGAAATAAGTGCTTCAAAAAATGAAACACTTATTTTTTTCATTAAAACATTAAACTCTACCTAAAGGAGTTTACTTAAAGAGATACAATGAATAGGACATTTATCACTTTTTTGAAGGAATATACGAAACAACTGCATTAAACGCTTTATCAGCACTCTTAGCTTTATTACCTCCTCCAATTATTTTTGTAGATTGTTTAGAGTCCAATGTTTCGTTCTTTGTAAATTTAAATGTTTTCTGTTTTTTTGAATTTTTCATAATATTTTATTTTATATATGAATCAAATATCGCTCATTTTGATCAGTCAAATTTTTCAAATTCAAATGCGTTGAAACATAATTCAAATGTGTGAAACTATAATTCAAATTCGTGTAATTACCAATTAATATAAGCGGTATATCGCAGAAAATTGTAACCTTATCTTTTTGACGTCAAAAACAAGTCAGATTCTCTAATTTATATCTCAAGGCCGGAGTGGATTAGCCCTTGACATTAAAAAAGAAGATTGTAATATTTTAGCGTGTGTTTCTACATATTTGGGTATTGATAATCGAATTGAAATATTACCAGAAAATATTATTGATTTTGAAATTGAAGAAGATCAATACGGGATTATCTCCCAAATCTTACATCTAATGCATCCTGATCAAATTACAAAAGTTTTAAATAAAATAAAATCAAGTTTAATAAAAGGTGGAATGGTTTTTATTTCAGTACCCACTGAAAGGCATTATGCAATTGATTATTTTAAGAAAAGATTTCAAGTTATAAACGAAAGATCATTTTATGATGAAAATGGAAAAGATTATTTTCATTTCTTTTCAAGAGAAGAACTTTTGCAGAAAATTCACCCTCTGATTGCAATTCACGGACCAGAATCTCATCAAATTCAGAATGATGAGGGATTTGACGAAATATATGAATTTATGGCAATTAAAGAATAATAATGGACATATTAATATCCTTCAAAATTCCAAATTCTCTTCTAAAGCAATTAAGAATTTGGAGCGGATTTAACTATTCTGTATAGACAACATCAAATCTACCCATGGCGAAATTCACATTTTTAGAAGTATCTAAAAACATAGTATCAGTACTAACGTTAAATGGAGCCATATTAAATTCGAAACAACCAGAAAGGTACTTTTGTGAGGCAGAATGCCTGGTAATTATGAGTGAATTTTCTTTAAAATTATTAAGTTTAAGCGGCCTGTCGCTTTTAGGATTGAGAAATAATGAATCGATATCTATTTTATCATTTGAATCATTTGTCAAAAAATCTATTGATCGCACACTATCAAGTGAAAACTCATTTTCTAATGTATTATGATGAATGTAAATCTCTAATACTTTTTGAATTAACCCTTTAGAATTAAATGAGATTCTTTTTGTATGGTGAAACCTTAAACGGAATTGATCCTCAGTTAATCTTTCTGCGATATCATTCGAATCAATATTACCTCCTACTGTATCGTCTGCATTTAAAATATAACCATACGTGTTGACTCCTTCTATTGATTTTTCAGGCAAAAAGGTAGGCTCAGCTTCACAAGCAATTAAGGTAAAAAATGCGAACGTAATTAGGCTTAATAATTTCATAGTTTATATTTTTTGTTATACTAATTAAACGATCATTTGAATAGGGGGGACAGTAAAATTAATCGATTTAATGTAAATTTAACATTGAATTACTTAAGAAAGATGAGAAAAACGATCATACTATTTTTAGGACTTACGTTTTTAGTAAGCAGCTGTTTAAAAGATACTTGTAATCAAGAACTAGGGAACACGTTTAATTCAATTGCAGTTGATTCTGTTTATACAAGTACTGATTCTAAAACACATTTGGCCCTGAACATCTCAACTCTAGATGTATTGCCGTTGGACTATTTTATAGCTCCAAAAGCAGATTCAGTAACACAACTCTATATTAATACAGTGCAAATGACAAAAACAACGGCTGATCTTTTATTGTCTGAAGAAAGTCTTCCAGATTCTTCAATGCGTTCTGTTTTTAATTTAGTTTATTCTTTTGGAGATAGAAGAACTTTCATAGATTGCTCTCACCCAGGCATGTCAGATCGTTATCAATTACATTTAAATTTTGAATTAGAAAATGAAGGGACTGAGAATTATGTCATTTCTAGTTTCACTTGGGAAGAATTCTTTTTAGCTGGAGCACTTTAGGTTTTTCACTTCAATAAAAAAACCTGTTAACAAATGCTAACAGGTTTTTAAGTATTTTCAATGAAAGAAATTTTGCTTCTTACTGCAGTATAATTTTCTCTTTGAAAGAATTGTCTTTATTTGAAACTTTCACATAGTAAATTCCTTTTGAAAGTCCTGACAGGTCAATTGTTTTAATTTCATTTTCTCCTGCATTCTCTTCATTATAAACTGTTTTTCCATCTACTGTAAACACTTCAACATTGTATGGATATTCAATCGCATTTATGTTAATTGTTATTACACCAGTGGAAGGGTTTGGATGAATTGTAAAGTTTCCTAAGTTTTCATCATCAATTCCTAACTGACCATCTACAGTAACAACTACGCTATCTGTAACAACACAACCTTCATCACTTTTAACTGAAACTGTATAGGTTGTAGTAACTGTTGGACTTGCATCTGTTGTAGCAGCAAGAGGAGTACTCAATGCTGTTGTTGGCGACCATTCGTATTCTGCCCCACCTGAAGCTGTTAATACGGTTGTTTCTCCTGATGCAATTGTAACATCATCACTTGCTGTAACAGTTATATCTGCTCCAACAGTAGCCGTAACCAATGTTCTGCTACTTAAACAATCCGGCTCTCTTACTTTCCAATCAAAAAAGAAGTAGTAAAAATCTAATTCAGCGCCACCTACATTTGATCCAGTTAATGAAACTAAACCATCAATCGTATATGGATAAGTAGGTGAACCATCATTAATTCTAAATAAATCAACTAAGGCACCTGTTACTTTCATATAGTATCCTTCTCCTACTCCAACCTCAAATCCTAAGTCAACAATACTTTCTCCATTTGGAATAAAAACATTTGTTGTATGAACAACATCTCCGCCATCACCATCTAAAATTTGAATTGTTCTTGTACCAGAACCTTGTGCATAAACACGAACAGATTCCAGAATAAAAGGTGACATAGCATCAAAGAAAATTCCTCTTAAGTCATTTGCTCCAAAATTACCTCCTGCTCCAAACGTGTTATCTTCAGGTCCTACAGATTGAATTGCATTTGGAACTGATTCTTGAACATAAAATGGTGTTGTAGCTGTAATAGAAGTTGTAAAACTTTCTCCTGTTTCTAAGATAATATCACTAGTCTCGTCAGCATACCAATTTAATGTTCCTCCGCTTAAGGCCGTAGCATTAAGCGTCACATCTCCTTCTCCACAAATGATAACATCTTCAGCTGTTGGAGCATCTGGGCGATCAACCACAATGTAAGCGGTAATTGTTTCACTATCCGTTCCAGCAGTATTAGAAACTGTTAAAGAAACGGTATAAGTTCCATCTAATAAATAAGTGTGTGCTGGATTAGCTTCATCTGAAGTTTCTCCATCTCCAAAATCCCAAGCCCAAGTATCTGGGGAAAATGTAGAATTATCAGTGAAATTAATCTCTCCAGTACATGTTTCTGTTACGTTTGCTTCAAATGCTGCAATTGGAGGGAAAACAACAATCTCATCTGCAACAAGTGCTAAATCAGAAACAAGTATTGCTCCATTCACAGAAACATTGAATGCAAATCTTACATAAGCAATATCTGTAATGTCAACACCTGAAAAATCTTCTATTGGAATACTAATCGTATTGTGCATTGTTCGTGGTAGTGTTGTTCCAAAATCACCAGGAGGGAAAAACAATGCCTCACTATAAGCTGAAACTGGCAATGAAGCGATTTCTCCAGAATTATCTGCAACTTGAACGTTAAAATCTAAAATGGTAGCATCTGGTGATTCATTAAAATTCACTGCTGTTCTAAACTGTATTGCTTGAAATTGAGTAAAATCTTGTAAAAAATCAGGAATATCATTTCTAAACCAATCATCTGGAGAATTCCATTCAATTTCCATTTGAGATAAACCAAGCATTGAGACTCCACCATTTTTATTGTGTGGCTCTTGATTTGCACCAGCCGCAGCACCGATACAGAATTGCTCTCCAAAATCATCTCCGCAAATGTCAAAGACAGTTAATCCACTTTCACTTACGATTTCGCCTAATGTATTTTCTGATTCTGTTGTTTCAGCATCTGTTCTATTGATATCAACTCTTCTGTTACTTGGCGCATGATAAGACATGAAAACTTCATCTGGATCTAACGTTGCAGAGACAGGAGGAGCAACATCAGTTACTTTTAAGATAGGTTCAAAATCTGTTTCACCTCCAACATAAAGTCTGAAAAACGCACTTGAATATGCTTTTAATGCATTTCGTTGCGTTTCTGGATCCATTCTTCCGTTATCTGGAACATCTGTTCCGCAGTGCTCATCTGATTGACCAGGATCTACAAATCTCCAATCGTCAGCTGTTCCTGCAGGAAACAAACCTGGCGTCCAAACTGTGTTGTAATAATTATGATTTCCGCCCAACATTAAAAGGTTATGTTTAGGCATTGTATCATCCAAATCTATGTATCTAGAATCATCATAAAAGTGAACTCCTTGTAAATCTGAAACATCACCATCACAATAAGGTGCAATATTCATTATAGGAATTCCATTTAAAACAGGTCGATTAAAATCTACTGGAGCAAGTGTCAATACGGCTTTTATTCCATAAGGATCACCCAATTCTCTGTTGTAAAGTGCATGTTCTATAACTCCTTCTCCCCCTCGAGAGTGTCCCATTGTTCCAATTCGATCTAAATCTAATTTACCAATAAAAGTATCTCCAAACGGTCCACTATCCGTTGTATTCCATTCGTTCCATAAATCTAAGTGGTGTTGAATTAATTCACCTCTTGCACGCATTCCGAAGTCTGGTGTTGTATTATCTGTCGAACTAATACTATTTGCAGAAACTGAAATAACAATGTATCCATGACTTGCCATTTGTTCTCCTAAATAATCATATCCAGCGTAACTTGGAATTGGTAAAAAAGGATCATTACAAGGCCAAGCAATGCTTGTCCCTCCAGAACCTGGATTATAACACGTTGAATGTCTCCCATGCAATAAAACAATTACAGGAAAAGGGCCATCCGCTAAATCCGTTGGGTAATGAACTGATCCAGTAACCTCAATCAAATCGGGGAAAGTAGGTGCATCAAAAGCCTCTGGTCCAAAATCGTATTCATCATTTGAGACATCATAAATTCCTGGTAATCCAGGATCTAATTGTCCAAATGAGTTTATCGAAAGTGTTAGGACAACTACTAACATTATCTTATGTCTAATTTGTTTCATAGAATTGGTTTTTTGAGTATTCTTATTTTTAGTCTGTTAACTTTTCTTGAACGAATTTACCTAGTTTCCAATGTTTGCCTGTATAACCGTTTGCAATTGCTCCTTCTCCATCTTGCTCAACATTTTCATAATAATAGCCATAGACAAGAACAATTGGTTTATCATTAATCAATTGATTGTATTCATCTAAAGACATAAAGAAAATAATTTCATCCAAACGACCTTCAGGATGTAAGCTACGCATAAAATGTTTCCCTCCAATATGGAGAACATATCGATTTGCTCCTATGTAAAATGATTCTTCAGTTTTAATCGAAACTTCTACTTGATTATCCTTTACCTTCTGAAAAGAATCAACATAAACTGCTGTCTCAGATTGACTCCAACTAGCAAAAGAAAGAAATAATATGCTCAATAGAGTAATTCCTTTTTTGAGTGTTTTTTTCATAGTTCTTTGTAAGGTACAATGGTTTTTTAACAAAAACACCATCTTGATAAAGGTAATGAAAATACGCAATTCTTCAAATAATTCAACTGAAATATGGGCTCACTAACCTGATTTTATTGCTTATCCAACGTAAATGAAAACGTTGATCCTAAGCCAATTGTGCTTTGCACATTTATTGATTGTTTATGTGCTTCAATAACGTGTTTCACAATCGCTAACCCTAAACCTGAACCGCCAATGTTTCTTTCTCGGCTCTTATCAACACGATAAAAACGTTCAAATAATCTTGGAATATGCTCTTCAGCCATTCCAATCCCATCATCAGCAATACTGATTAAAACTTGCTTGCTTTGGAAATTTTGAATAGAGATTGTTGTCTTTCCACCTTCAGCTCCGTAGGATATTGAATTTGATATTAAGTTAATTAAAACTTGTGTTATTCTATTTTTATCAGCCTGTACGAAAATTGGCTCATAATGCCGTTCAAACTTTAATTCGATTTTCTTTTTTTTGCCTTTAGGTTCTAATTCTTTAAATGTTGATCGAATCAGATTAACGATATCAACTTTTTCAATTTTAAGTTCAAGTCGATCTGTTTCAAATTTAGCTATCTCATCTAGATCGTCCAGTAAATTAGAAATTCTGTCTACTCCACTCAATGCACGTAGAAGAAAATCACGATTAACGCGTTTATCTTCTAGTCCTCCTTCTAGTAATGTGAGAATATAACCTTGAATACTAAAAACAGGTGTTTTTAATTCGTGAGCTAAATTTCCTAAAAATTCTTTCCGAAAAGCTGCTTGTTTTTCAAGTTGTGAAATTTGACGTTTTTGAATTGCGGCCCACTCAGTGGTATCTTCGGTCATTTTACTCAAAACATCTTCAGAAAGACTATATTCATTTTCTTCGGAGAATTGCTTATTACTAATGACTCTGTAAATACTTTTAATTTGTTCGTTTATAAAACGCCCCACAAGGTAAGTGAATACGCCTAAAGAAATAAGAAAAGTTATGAGTGGAATCGCAATTAATGTGAAAATTCCTAATTCCAAACCACCGTATTCTTGAACAAGTATTAATGTGATTAAAACCAATCCAAATAAAAGGCTACTTCCTATTAAAATGATATGAATTGGTTTTGATAGATTCATTTAATCAATTTAGTGGTGGTTCATTTGATTTCCATTCAATAGTTTCAAGTATTTGATCTAAATCTTCTGAAAGATACTCTAAACTTGTCCTTATACTGTCATAATTTGGCTTAACATTAAAATACAATGCACCTCTTAAAAAATTATTAACGCTATCTGTTACGTAAAATTGATAGGGTGAAGCGGCATCTCCTTTAATATCATATTTTAAGCCATATGCTTTGCGTGAAGGATCTATCAATGGTAATTCATCAATCGCATCTGCTTTTATACTGTGATCGTAAACTAACTTTCGCGAATATTCTATGTTTTGCATTAAGTTAGTATCTATTTTTAAATAAGTTAAAAAGAGTGTTGCATTAAAACGTTCCATCAAAATGTCTTTATTACATCCTGTTTTATCGGTTATATTAAAATACTTGGGAGCTTGAAATGAAAAGGGACAACCTTCGGCATCATATTTTTCATACACACGATCTGGAAAATCTAAACGCATATAGCCTCTTGGCTTTGGATAATAATCTTCTGTTTCTTGACACGAAAAAATGACAATACTTAAGGCTATAAAAGTGACAATTTTATACTTCATTAATCTTCTTTTTTTCCAGATTGAATTGTAATCTTAATGCGTTTTACTTTTCTATTATCAGCTGCTTCTATTGTAAATGTATAATTCTCAAAAGTTACACGTTCATTTTTTTTCAAGATTTTACCTGCTTGCTCGATTACAAATCCCGCAATGGTATCTGATTCCGATTTTGCCTCTTCAAACACTCCTCCGTCAATGTCTAACACCTTATACATGTCAATTAATGCTGTTTTTCCTTCGAAGACATAATTATGGTCATCTAATTTTGAATAATGCAGGTCTTCATCATCAAATTCATCAGAAATATCTCCAACGATTTCTTCTAAGACGTCATCTAATGTTACAATTCCAGAAGTGCCGCCATACTCATCAACAACAATTGCCATGTGCATTTTTCGTTCCTGAAAACTTTTTAGGAGATCATCTATCTTTTTATTTTCAGGGACAAAGTAAGGTTCACGAACTAATTTTTGCCAATCAAAATTTTCAGTTTCATCAATATACTTAAGCAAATCTTTCACATATAATATTCCTTCTATATTATCAAAAGAATCTCTGTAAACTGGAATTCTTGAATAATGCGTAGCTTGTTCATTGTCAAACATAAATGTCAGAATTTCGGCATATGATTTTGTAATTTCAAATGCTTCAACATCTAGTCTTGGCCGCATAATTTGTTTTACATCCTTCTTTCCAAATTCTACAATTCCCTGATAAATCTCTAAATCTCGTTTATCCTCATAATCTTCACTTGCCAATTCTATAGCATCTGCTAAATCATCTGGAGAGAGTTCTTTAACTTTCTTTTTTATTCTACGATTTATAACATCTGTCCCTTGAACTAAGACGCGACGCAATAGGTTAAAAGGAAAAGTTTTACCTACAATATTTAAAGGAACAGCCATTAATAACGCTACTTTTTTCCCGTTCTTTGCTGCATAAACTTTAGGAATAACTTCTCCAAACAACAATAGAACAAATGTAATAGCGACTACATCAATCAAAAATTTCTTTCCTCCATCAACTTCTCCTTCAGGAAAAATTTGATTTGACATATATGTTGAAATTATGATTATTCCGACATTAATGAAGTTATTTGTAATGAGAATAATTGCAAGAAGGTTTTTTGGTTTTTCTAGCAATTTCAATGTTGTTTTTGCAGATCGGTTCGAATCTTCATCAATTGCTTCTTGATCAGAAGGTGTTAATGAAAAAAAGGCAACTTCTGCTCCTGAAACCAGAGCTGAACCAATCAATAACACAATAAGAACAATGAAAGAAACAGAAACCGACATCCATATCTGATCCCAATGAATTGCATTTATAATGGGTATGAAATTATTTTCCAAGGGGTTATTGGTTTTCGTTTAACTTAAAAGGGGAGGTCATCTTCAGGCTCTTGTTGATTTAACTTATTGTCCATAGGTTGAACAGGTTTATTTTCTACAGAACTTGGATAGTTTTGTTGCGAATTTTGGTTTGCATCTCCTCTTGTCAACATAGTCATCTGATCGCCTACCACTTCAGTCGAATAACGCGTTTGGTTATTTTCATCTTGCCAAGAACGTGTTTTCAATTTACCTTCAACATAAATTTTCATTCCTTTCTTTAAATAAGATTCTGCAATTTTTGCCAACCCTCTCCAAAGAACAATATTATGCCAATCTGTTATCTCTCTTTTTTCACCTGTAGTTTTATCCGTATAAGATTCAGAAGTAGCAATTGAAAACCGTGCAACAGAAACACCGTTTTCTAAATATCTGATTTCAGGATCTCTTCCGAGATTACCAATTAATATCACTTTATTTACACTACCTGCCATACAGTTGATTTACTAACAAATATAATTAATCTCGGTTGATTAAAGAATTTGAATTCATATATCTTATTAACAGTTGTGGTAAAGGATAATCTTCTATGTCATTTATCTTTACAAGCACCTGATTTTTTTCTATTTCAATCTTTTTGACATTTACCAACCAAAAAGTAGCTTTTATCTTTTGATGAGACAATATATGTTGAAATATTCCATCTGGTCTGTAATCTAGTGTATTATATTTTGCTAGATCATCCGTAGAAATTTCTGCTTGATCCTTTTTTTCTATTAACGGAAAATCATAAAGTCCTTGCCAAATTCCTTTTCCTGTTCTTTTTTTCAAAACCGTATGGATACCGTCCGTTAACACTAAATAATTAAAATACCGGTTCGAGACTTTTGTTTTTTTTGCCTTTACAGGAAATTGAAGTTGTATTTTCTCTTTATAAGAAAAACATGAACCTTCTAAAGGGCATTCATAGCATTTTGGCAATTTTGGTGTACAAACCAAAGCGCCAATTTCCATAACAGCTTGATTGTGATTGCCGGCGTTATTTTCATCCAATAAAGATTGTGCTACTTGTGCAAACTCTTTTTGCCCTTGTGCTGAATCTATTGGAGTGTCGATTCCTAAATACCTACTCAACACGCGATATACATTTCCGTCGACCACTGCATAAGGCAAATCATGTGCAATAGAACTTATTGCAGCCGCCGTATAGAGACCAACACCTTTTAGCCCCAACACTTCTTTATAAGAGGTTGGAAATACTCCATCATAATGTTCAACAATATATTTTGCAGAAAAGTGGAGGTTTCTAGCACGACTATAATAACCTAAACCTTGCCATAGTTTTAGTACTTTATCTTCTTTTGCGCTTGCTAAGTCCTTAACCGTAGGAAATTCTCTTACGAACTTTTGGTAATAATTTATCCCTTGATCGACACGTGTTTGTTGCAAAATCACCTCTGACAACCATATATAATAGGGGTTTTTGGTCTCCCTCCAGGGTAAATTTCGAGATTTTTGTCTAAACCATTCCTGTATTAATATTGAAAAATTAGCCATTAGTATAAAAATGGTAAAGTTCTTTCCTTTTTTTTTAAATTCTTCAAAGAATTAGAATTATTTTTGCCCTGATTTACAAAAGATTAAAAACTAACAAGTTATGACCAAAGCAGATATCGTTACAGAAATTGCAGATCAAACAGGAATTGAAAAAGTAGCCGTGCAGGCAACTGTTGAAGCTTTTATGGATTCAGTAAAATCATCTTTAACCAGTGGGAACAATGTTTACCTGAGAGGTTTCGGATCATTTATCGTGAAAGAAAGAGCAGAAAAAACAGGTAGAAATATTTCAAAAAATCAATCTATCATCATCCCTGCCCACAACATTCCAGCGTTTAAACCGGCAAAAACATTTATTGAAGACGTAAAAGAGAATGTTTCAGTAAAGTAACATAGTTACTCTGAAAGATTTTTTTTACTATCTTTGTCGTCCTATTAGAGGATGAAAATACTAAACTTCCTGATTTTCAGGAAGTTTTTTACATATTACACATAGAAAATATTAATTGATTAAAAATCTTTATTATGCCAAGTGGTAAAAAAAGAAAAAGACATAAAATGTCTACTCACAAGAGAAAGAAAAGACTTAGAAAAAACAGACACAAGAAAAAGAAATAGACTATTCTTTAACTTAGTTTATCGTGATTTATAGAAAACTTAATAACCGGAGTTGTTAAGTTTTCTTGTTATGTCGTTATTTAATCTACATTTTAGTGAGTTTTGAACTTATAGTTAATTCAAAACCTAGCGGAGAAATCTCAATGGCTCTGATGCGTGACTCAACGCTTATTGAGCTACACGAGGAAAAGGGAGATGCAGATTTTGCCGTAGGTGATATCTACCTGGGTAAAGTACGCAAGGTAGTAGCAAGCTTGAACGCAGCATTTGTAAATGTTGGGTACGAGAAGGATGCTTTTTTGCATTATTTGGACTTGGGTCCTCAATTTAAATCGTTGGATAAATTCACGCAAGGCACATTGCGTGGAAAACAAAACGTTGCAGATCTTCTTTATTTCAAATCTGAAAACGACATTGATAAGGATGGTAAAATAACGGATATTCTCTCTGGTTCAAAAGAAATTTTGGTCCAAGTATCAAAAGAACCCATTTCATCAAAAGGACCTCGTTTGAGTTCTGAAATTACTGTTGCTGGACGTTTTCTCGTTTTAGTTCCTTTTTCTAATAAAATTTCAATTTCCCAGCAAATTAAGGATGTTGAAGAAAAGAAACGTCTGAAGGATATTGTCAAGAGTGTATTACCAAAAAACTTTGGTGTTATTATTCGTACAGTAGCTGAAAACAAAAAGTTAACTGAAATTGATGGTGACTTAAAAGACTTATTGGAGCGTTGGCGTAAAATGCATGCAAATCTTAAAAACTCTAAGCCTCCAAAACGTGTCTTAGGAGAATTGAATCGAGCTTCATCTTTATTAAGAGATACACTTAATGCTAATTATTCTAAAATTCATGTTAATGACCCTGTGTTGTTAGCTGAAATGAAAGATTATGTGCAATCTATTGCTCCTGAAAAAGTTGGTATTTTAAAAGAATACAAAGGTAGAATTGATATTTTCGAGCAATTCGGAGTCAATAAGGAAATAAAAATTCTATTCGGTAAAAAAGTTCCTTTGTCTAGTGGAGGTTATTTAATTATCGAGCATACAGAAGCTATGCACGTCGTTGATGTGAATAGCGGAAATAGAAGCGCAAAGAATGATACACAAGAAAACAATGCCATTACCGTAAATTTAGAAGCTGCCGAAGAATTGGCAAGAGTACTTCGATTACGTGATATGGGAGGAATCATTTGTGTTGATTTTATTGATATGCACAAACGTGACAACAATAAACTTCTTTACAATAAAATGCGTGAATTGCTTAAACAAGACAAAGCAAAGCACAGTATTATTCCACCAAGTAAATTTGGAGTAGTTGAAATTACGCGGCAACGGGTACGTCCTGTGACAAATATTGAAACTTCAGAAAGTTGTCCAACTTGCAGAGGAACTGGAAAAATCCAAGCTTCTATCATGTTTGCTGACGAAATTGAAAGTAAACTAAAGTACTTAGTTGGAGAGAAGAAAGAAAAAGGTGTTGTATTAGTTGTTCATCCTTACCTTGAATCTTATTTCAAAAAAGGAATGGTTTCAAAACAAATGAAATGGTTTTTTGAATTCAAGAAATGGATTCCTATTCAAGCAAATAATGCCAATCAAATTCTTGAGTATTCTTTTTTAGATGCTAAAGGAGATACTATAGAAATATAAAGCTCTTTTTGGAATGAAACCTAAGTATTCACTCCTAGAAGTAAAACAAAAACTAGAAGCCTTTTGCGCTTATCAAGAAAGATGTGATCAAGAAATTCGAAAGAAATTGATTTCTTGGAATATTATGTCTGATGATGCTGACATTCTCATTTCTGATTTAATTCAACATAATTTTCTCAATGAAGAGCGTTTTGCCGAAGCTTTTGTAAGTGGTAAATTCAGAATTAAAAAATGGGGTAAAATAAAGATTAAACAGCAACTCAAACAAAAACGAATTTCTGATTACTCCATTAATAAAGGACTTTCTCAAATTGATGATACTGAATACTTGGAGACATTAAACCAACTTACTTTTTCTAAAAATGTATTGATTAAAGCAAAAGATAAATGGGATCGAAAAGTAAAACTTCAACGCTACCTTCAAACCAAAGGATACGAAACTGATCTTATTATGCAAGTAATGGAAGACATATTACACAATTCTCATTAATTAAAATTGGGCGTGTTTTAAATCTTCTCCTCTAACAATAGTTTTCCCAGAATTTATCGGATCTATGTCGATTATTGGCTTCATATAACACCCCAAACAACAGATTGGTATTTCTCGTACTTGCAATTCAATGTCAATTCTCAGCGTTTTATGAGGGTCTAATTTTATCTCTTTTATAATCTGTGTTTCGTAACCAATTGAACGAATCTCTAGACTTAGTGTATCTTCAGATGTAGCATAATCTTCAGGAATCATGAACTTATAATATCCATTAATATCAGAAAATACATGAACTTGCTTATCTCTATTTTTTAAAGAGAGTTTCACAAAAGCAATCCCTTTTTCTTCGAGGACTGTAGTATCACTGACATAACCTGAAATTATCCTATAAAAACTATCGCTTTGACCAAATAGACTTGGTAAGATTGAAAAAAGAAGGAATAAAAGAGAATATAATTTTAGCATAAAACCTGTATTTAAGTATTAGATGCCCATTTTTTAAATTTCCATAAAAAAAACGAAAAGAGAGTTGCAATTACTTCTAATTTCATTCACAAGCTGCAAGCATATTTTTATATCTTTAAAGAAGCTCGATTTGAAACATTTGAGCATAAATTTGTCCGTATGAAAAGAAGAAAGTTTATTGAGAACACGTTGAAAGGAGTTCCTTTGATTTTATTTGTACCAAGTTTGTTGAGTTCGTGTAAAAAAGGTGAAGTGAAACCAAATGGAAAAACTGTTATCGTGATTGGAGCAGGTATTTCAGGGCTCGCTTCAGCTACAAAATTAATTCAAGAAGGCTTTACTGTTATTATTCTTGAAGCACAAGAAAAAGTAGGTGGACGATTACGAACTGATAGAAGTCTTGGAGTAGCTTTTGACGAAGGTGCTAGTTGGATTCACGGACCTAGCGGTAACCCAATTACAAACTTAGCTTCAGAATCAGGAGCAAGTACTTTTCTTACAGACAACGATAATATTTCAACATATGACATAGATGGCTCACAATATAGTGATGCAATACTCAGTGATGCAGAAGATGAGTATGATGATGCATTAAATGACGTCATTAATGCGGGAAGTCAAGCGGAAGACTTTCAAAGTGTATTTAACTCATTGTACCCGTCACAAGCCGATAATAGGCTTTGGAAATATATGCTCTCCGCATTTTTAGAATTTTCTTTAGGAGGAGATATTTCAAAATTATCATCCAAATTCTTTGATGATGATGAAGTATTTAATGGTGATGACTTAATCATTACCAATGGATATGACAAAATTGCAAATCATTTAGCACAAGAGCTTGACATTCGATTAAACACTAGGGTTTCAACTATCGATTATACAACCGAAGAAGTTAAAGTAACTGCTGATGGAAATGTAATAACTGGAGATTTTGTGGTAGTTTCTGTCCCATTAGGTGTATTAAAAAATAATTCAATCAATTTTTCTCCATCTTTACCATCAGATAAATTATCTGCAATTAGCAAAACAAATATGGGAAATGTTAATAAATTTCTCCTCGTATGGGACACTGCATTTTGGGATATCGATTTACAGTATATAGGTTATACACCCGAAACAAAAGGCAAATTTAATTACTTTTTAAATGCCAATAAATTTGCATCAGTTAATGCCTTAATGACTTTTGCATTTGGTGATTACGCCTCTATCACTGAGGGCATGTCTGATGTTGAAATTATAGACGAAATCATGTCACATTTAAAAAGTATTTATGGTGACGCAATACCTAATCCAACAAATATGCTAAGAACCAAATGGGGTCAAAATATAAATTCATTTGGGGCTTATTCTTATGCTACAGTAGGAACAACAACAGAAGATTTTGACACATTAGCTGAATCTGTTAATGATAGAATGTTTTTTGCCGGTGAGCATACAAACAGAGATTACCGAGGAACAGTTCACGGAGCTTATTTAAGTGGTGAAAGAGAAGCAGCTAAGATAATCGACTTGCTTTAATTTATTATGTGGATTCAAAAAAATTCATCCTTTGCATTTATACAATGAATTAACTTTCCATAAAGAATTCGACAAGATTTGATTTTGTTCTTTCATAATTCATCCACAAATCCAAACTTAAAACAATGTGAATTGCTTTATATTGGTTTTTTAAAATGGAGATTATATTGTAAACATCCTTTACTTCATCTTGATTGCAACCAGGGTCAACTAAAATCATCTTATTGCTTTTATGCTGAATAAAACAAGACAAAGCGATACCATCCTTTTCAGTATAAAAAGTATAGTCTAACTTGGCCTCTTTCAGTATTTCCTCTACTTTCATTTTTGCCAAATCCTTTTTTATTGGAATCCTCTTTTGCTGATTACTCAATTCAGCATAATTCAAAAAACCCCTTAAAAGTTGCACTCCTTTATTTTCAGAAAGTGTAAAATCAGCTGAACGCACAGAGGTAAATACCACCATTTTTTCTTTTGCGCGCGTAAATAAAACATTCAATCGATTTGCACCTTGTTCTTTATTAATTGGACCAAAGTTTAATCTAAAAATTCCTTCATCATTTTTTCCGTACCCAACTGATAACAAAACAATATCAGCTTCTATTCCTTGTGCATTTTCTAAATTTCGTGTCTCTAAAAGTTTATCCAATTTCAATCCAATTTTCTGAAGTTCTTTTCCTATTGTTCTTTCTTGCTCTTTTGAAAAGGCAATTATTGTGATTTTTTTCTGATTTAAATGCGGACTGCTTTTACAATATTCTGCAATTGATTTTGCTTCGATCAGGTTTTTCCCTGAATCATAAACACTTTCAACATAATTTAATTCGATTGGATTAGACGAGAATTTTGGAGGCATAGCAATTAAAGCACCGTTATAAAATTCATTGTTCGAGAATCGAATCAAATCGGGATGCTTACTTCGATAATGCCACTTAAGCATTGTATTACTAAAAACTGATTCTGCTTGATCAAGAATTGTTTTTTTACTTGCAGAACTGGCAAAAAATTGAGATGGAGGCATTTGTTTTGCATCTCCCACAACAATTATTTTTTTTGCTCGATAAACGGATGGAATGGCGTCTTCTAAAGGAATTTGACTTGATTCATCAAAAATTACAACATCAAACAATTCTTTTTCACAAGGTAAAATTTCTGAAACAGAAAGTGGATTCATAATCCAAAGTGGCTGTATTTTCAGCAAATGTTCCCTTGTCTTTTCGAAAAAAGATTGAATCGACAGATGTTGCTGCTTCTTATTCATTTCATGCAAAAGCAATCTTTTCTGTAACTTATATTGTTTTCGTTTTTCTTTTTGTGTTTTCTTTAGTTTATAAATCGGAATATTGATTAACTCTTCAGCCTCTTGTTGTACTCTATTAAAGTTACTTTTTACTGCCTCAATTGTTTTTTCCTGATGAAGCAATTCTGTTTTCATCTTTTGCGCTTGAACATTCATTAACTCGTGTCCTCCTAGCACACGAAATTCATGATCAAACCGTGTAGATTCAAGCAAATTTTGATATGTTACAGACAAGTTTAAGTTCCTTATCGATTTTTTGTTCTTTTCAATAAGGCTTCGAAGTTCTGAAGGAAGTTTAAAATACTGTTTCAATTCTGGAAGCCAATGATTGATTATTGGCAATGCTTCTTGAATGACTTGCAACATCTTTTCAAAATCACTAATCAAATCTACTTCGGATTCATTAAAAATAAATCTTTTTTGTGCATTTAGTTGCACAATCTGAGGATGGATTTCACTCAGGTCTTTGATCAATTCAGGCGAATTCTCATGTTCCAAAATCTTTAGATATTCTCGTTGTGAAACAGCATCAAGTTTATTTCTCAAATTGAAAATTAAATCTATCTCCTGTTCAGGATTTGAAATAAACAAATTATGCTTGAGTTTTACTTTCAATTCTTCCATTTCACCAACCAAACGCCATTCTAACTTTACTCCTTCTAGAAGTTTCAATTTTGTGTGTACAGAAATTCCACTATGAAAATCTGTAAAAGCAGTTGTTAACTTGGATGGGTTTCTTTTTAAAATTCGCAGTATCGTTGGTTTCGACTTTCGTTCACTTTCATCTTTAAGTAATCCTACTAATTCAGTTATTTCAGACAGCGAAGGTTTTCTTGTCCATTTATCATTTGCCTGTTTCGCTTGTTTTAATTTTACTTTCAGTACTTGATACTTTTTTGCCCAAGTATTAAACGTCTTATAATTTTTAGTTTCGGTATTCAACAAGTCCATTTGCAACTTATTGACCATATTCAAGATACTTCCTGTTAGTGCTAATCTCACAAAATCATCTAAGCGCTCATCCAATCTATATTTTTGTTGCAACGCTGTAATTTTTGCTAAAACTGTCGAAATACCTTCAAGACGTTTTTCTAATTTCAGCAATACACCAGTCTCTCTAAATACTGCCGAATTTAATTGGACAAATGGTGTTTCTGCAATTGTTTTTTTATTGAAGCCAGCACAAATTTGCTTTTCAAAACGAGATAAAAACTCAATGTTTTCAGACCATAAAATATACTTTGGAACTTGCCCTTTTAACGTTAATTCCTTTGGTTTTTTTTCACCAGCCAACAATATGTTAATCAGATCTTGAATTGTTGTACCCAATTCAACTTTATTTTCAATAATTTTACTTGGGTAAAAATCGAATAAATCTCTTTCATTCAATTCTAGTTTTTTTCTTTTATTAGTATCAAATTGAACTGGTTGATTAAGTCTTTCCCAATTTGATTTTAATTTTTCATAAAACGTTTTTTTTTGATTTCTAGAAGTGTTTAAATAAGCTGTTAAAAAATCTAAATCCTTTTCTCTTAAACGGTCAAAGACAACTTCTAATGCAGATCGTTTTTCTGAAACAAAAAGCACCTTTTTTCCTTGTGTCAAATATGCTCCAATCAAACCTACAATTGTATGTGATTTGCCAGTTCCCGGAGGTCCCTGAATCGTCACATTCTTTTGCATTGCTTCATTCAATACATTAAGCTGTGATTCGTCCAATGATGTTACTAATTCAAATTCTTCATTGTTTTCTAAAGGGTCAAGATGCCCAGCACCATAACCAAAAAGTGATTTAACTTGTTCGCTTGGACTATCAATCACTTTTTCGTAATCTAATCCAAGCATACTTTTCTTATAGTTAAAATTTCCTATTCCCTTTTTAAAAATTAATTGCCATTCATCAGAATCGTCAAATTTTTCAATACAATTGATTCTAAGATCAGACTTTTCAGCATTAAAAAACGCTTGAAATTCGGCTATAAAAGAATCCACATCTTCTATTTCTTCGCTTGCCTGAAAATTGAAAAACTCATCAAAGTAATGTTGGATTACCGGATTTAAAGTATACGAGAGTGCTTCATCTTTAACATGATATATCGTCTCAAGTTTTCGTTCTCTAACTATAGAGCAAGGCTGATAAATAAGTGGTGAAATAAAATACTTTTGATTTAATCCTTCATGATGATTTGGCGGACTCCATTTAATAAAAACAGCTATTTTTAAAGTTGTTTCCAAACCGTATTCTTTCTTATAATATTCTGCTTTTTTAAATAGTTTTTCCGCTATTTCCTCTCTCCCATTCTCTATATCCCACCACACTTTATCTTGCTGAAGATGCACAAAAGGATTTCTTTTTGAAAAATCAAAAAGTGTGTTTCTTAGTCCAATTAAATCTTTATCTAAATTCATCTATTCCGAACTAAATGAATTAAATACTGTCGTTATTTCTTTATCAAATAAATGAATTGTTTCTATACCTAAAGACTGAGCACCTTGGATATGTTGAATGCTATCATCAATAAATAATATTTCATCAGGACGTAAGTTTTGTTCTTTTAGAATGTATTCAAATGCGGATGAATTTGGTTTTCTTTGATGAATTAAATGCGAATAATACGTTTTATCAAAGAGGCTTTCTAATAAGTTGGCATTTCCATATGCTTCTTTAATAATTTTTCTAAATGCGGTATAATGAATTGCATTTGTATTACTAAATAAAAAAAGTTGATGCTTTTTTCTTAGGTTTTTTAAGAGGGCTATTCTTTCTTTTGGAAAATCTAAGAGCATAGCATTCCAAGCAAAATCAATCGCCTCATATGAAACACTCTTATCAAATAAACCTTTTAAGTGAGTTCTAAATTCATTCGCGTTTATCTTACCCGTTTCAAATTGATCAAAAACACGTGTTTGTTTAGCTTGTGTGTATAAATCGTCAAAGTTTTTTTTTCCCAGTTTTTGAAATTCAATGATTGTTTTATTGTAATCTAAATTTAGAAGAACTCCTCCTAGGTCAAAAATAATGGCTTTGAATTTACTTTGCATATTCGAAATTTACATAAAATTCATTATAAGTTCAGAAAATAAAGTTGTTGAAGCATTCTTAATTACATCAAACGACCATTCATCAAAAAATTGTAATATCTATACAATAAGCGCGTCTATTATTGTGAACAAGTTATAAATTAGCACTTTAGACTCAGATTTTCTTTATGATTGTATTTATTTTGGAAGAAAATATTGCGTTTATTGAACAACTAAAACTTCACCTTAAGAATCTTAAGCAATATGAAATATATACCTTTTCTACATTACCTGAGCTTTTATTATCTGCTCGATTAGATCCCCATGTTGTTCTTTTAGATTACGCGGATGAAGTTCAATCAGAAATTAGTTTTTCTAAGGTTTCAGAAAAAATGCCTTGTGCTAAATTCATTCAAATTTTTCAAAATGATAATGGAGCATTTTTCTTAAAGAATGGCAAAAAAGAATTTGATTTTACGCAAGCTTTAACCACTCACAACGTACTTGATCATATTACTAAGGACTTAAACAAAATCGGTAAAATTGATCCGCTAAATGATTTTTTAGAAAACGTAAATTCAATTTCTATTCGAGATAGAATTCCAAGTATATTTATTCTTGAGGAAACGAGTTTATTTTCTACTTTTTTGAGATTTAGAATGGCTCGTTTTGAAAAATTAAGTATTATAAGTTTTGACGACCCTGAACAATTGTTTGCCGAAAAAACCAATCCTGACATACTCATTGTGGATTTTAATTTAAAAAAGACATGGGGAAGTATGTTACAAAAAATGTTTGAAACTCATTTCCCCAAAGCTAAAATTATCATGCTTAGCTCTCCAACTGATTTAAGTAACTCTACTGATCACGATTTGACCAAATACCTTGTCAAAGGAGATAATTGGCAAGAGAATCTTCTTTACTTCATTGAAGAAGAGTTAATGCTGAATTAATTTGCAAAACAAAAAGGTAATAAATTTTGATAAATTAATATAAACCGATACATTTGCAGCCGTTCTTTTTAAAGCAAATAACTTTTTAGCTGCAATTTTTTAGAACAAAACAGGATTCCAACCTGTCTAAAAAATAGGGCCTATAGCTCAGCTGGTTAGAGCACTTGACTCATAATCAAGGGGTCCCAGGTTCGAGCCCTGGTGGGCCCACAAAGTGGAGCCATTGTGCTCCACTTTTTTTCAAATAAAGTTCCATAGCCCAAATCATTTTTACGATTTGCCCTATGAAACCAATTTTGGCTCCGTGGCGCAACTGAATAGCGCATCAGATTTCGGCTCTGAGGGTTGCAGGTTTGAATCCTGCCGGGGTCACCAAAGCGGACAACTTGTTTAAATTAACAGGTTGTCCGTTTTTATTTTCTCTCAAAACCTTTGCAAACTCTAGGATTGGAACAAAAATCGAATTTAATCTAATGGTTCGAACTACCCTGTTTTGTTTGCTTACACTGATTCCCTCTGGAAATAGCATTTTTTGTAATTTTATTTTATCGTCAATACTGCCAGATTCCCACCATAATTTAGGATTCAAGCATATTTCAAGAGCCTTTTTAAGCCCTTTTTTAAGGTTCGAACTCCCAAGATGGTATTTTTTATATTCGACTTCCAATTCTGCCAGTTCAGTTGAATATTTTTTATGAAACTTGTTGAAGATATTAGAATCAATTTCACCTAATGCGTGGCGTTCTTCCATTTGATCTATTTTCTGTATTAGTGATTTTCTATTCTTTTCTAACAACTCCTTGTCTTCTGCATGATCAGAAAAGAAAGCATCAAAGTATGTCAATACTCCTTCTTCAACAAGAGGCACATTGACATGATCTAATTCAAATAAAGAAACAAGATTTGAAAACTCTTCATGTATTTTTTTAGCACTTGTATTATGTTTACATCCTGTAGTTCTACATTTATAATAATATAATCCCTTAGCTTTAACCAAATAGCCTGTCATAGGAGTATTACAATCACCACAAAGCATAAATTTTTTCAAAGGTAGATTTTCATCAACTTCTTTATGAGTAGTTGGATGATTATTAGATTTTCTATTTTCAGAAATGATCTCATTTACTTTGAGAAAGATAGAAGGGGAAACAAGTTCTTCATGTTTTCCTTGAACGACTTTATTAGGAATAAGTGAGTGAACAATTAAACCACAGTAATAAGGATTAGAGAATATCTCTTGTAAACGTCTTCGATCCAATTTCAATCCGAGAGCGTTTAATTTGCGGCATATAACGGTATTTGGTAATCCTTTTTTAGCTTTCCACATGAAAGCCTTACGAATCAATTTACCTTGGTCATTTACTACAATCTGTTGATTAACCGATTTACCTTTTTTTAAGTTTGTAAATCCTTTTGGTGGATGATGTGGTGTATATCCTTTTAATAGAAGTTCACTCATTCCAGTAATCGTCTTATCCCGTCTCATCTCATTATCCATTTGACCGAATAAGAACAAAATTTTCTGTTGAAATGATCCTGATGAAGTAGTAGGGTCTAATTCTTGAGTGACAGCTAGAGTAACAACTCCATAATCTCGGAGTAAATCATCTGCTATTTTTGCACCACCAACTCCAGATCGTGAAAATCGTTCGTAAGAATAAACAACAATATGTGATATGTTTTTACTTTGCTTAATGAATTTAAGCATCCTTTTAAATTCTTTTCGATCATCTGTTTTTGCAGATTCATGCGTACCTCCGAAATAAGCCACTACATTAAGTCCTTTTTTCTCTGCAAAGTTGTCGCAATACTTTTCTTGAGATTCAAGGCTTGTATTATCTTCTTGTGACACGTGAGAAACACGAGTATATATTACTGCGTTATTTCCAGAGACTTTTACTGAATTATCTTCTCGTGCGAATGATTGAAATGAATTTAAGTTGCTCATGTCGAATTGTTTTGTCTAAATATATAGGATTCCAATAATATAATTGATAGTTTTTCTATTTTATTGATTAAGTCCAAGTATTGTGCCATTTTGAAATTCCTATATTTAGGGATTTTTCTAATTTTGTCAAAAGTCAGCTTTTCTCTCAATTTTTTAGCTGCTTCTTGCATTTTATTATTGATTTTTTTTTCCATATCAAACAGCTTTCAACCCCTTTCTTGCCATTTCCTTTCCATGAATCAACCTGAGATTAACCAACTTTTGATTTGCCACTAATCCATTCCCTAAATCCATTTCTGGGTCTGGCTGAATTACTACTGTATCAAATTCCTTAATAGCTTTTGTACCCGAATCAAACAGAACAATGTTGTCATCCCATTCTTTCGCCTGCTTCACCAAATCATTTATTTTCATAAAATGCTTAATGTCGTTATTGAAAATCTCCGTAAATGCTATATCGTATAAAGAACGTGCTGCTATTTGACCAATATTAGCATTTGAAAAATCTTTAGGAATTTGTACCCCACTATGACAATTGATAATTATGATTTTATATTCACAGTCTTCGGGGTCAGAATTGATTTGTTTTACGACATCTCCCAATGGTGAAACATTATTCACCCCACCATCAATTAAGTTTTTACCAAATTTCATATTATCTCCTTCCCAATATTGAACAGCTTTAATGGGCTTCCAAATTATTGGAATGCAAGCAGATGATAGCACCCCGTTTACAAAATCTTCATTCATCCCAAAATCAGAATGCAAAACACTTTGATACATGCCATTATCTAATGACACAAATCCACACATGAATTTTGTATCAACTATTTTACTCCGATCCAAATACCTAAATAGTTTTTCCTTTAAAGGGGAATTATCGGCAATGGCATTGAATTTTGGAAAACTCTTCTTTATTTCTCCTGAAAGGTTTTTAAGCATTTTAGCTATTACCTTCTTTCGTTTCTTTTTGGACAAAAGCATTCCTAGCTTATCGAGCAAGCCAAATTTCATTTTAAAATTGGGTAAAAACCTCTTTCCGATCCCCTCAATATCCAATTTCAATTTTAGTTCATCTCCTTTATGATCGGTGTCAATAAAATCGGATGTGTAAATTTCGCTTACGCCATTTTTAGCTATTTTGTCTAGCCACAATTCGTTGAGTGTACCTAGTTGATTCATTGCAACCATAGCCCCATTAATTGCTCCAATACTTACACCAGCTATTAAATCGAACTTCATTTTACTGGATAGTCCGGTTATCTCTTTCCAGTTGTCATTGATATAGTTTAAAGCACCCAATTGAAATGCCCCGTTAAATCCTCCACCACTTAAAACAAGTGCGTACTTTACTTTTTTCTCTCTCTTCATTTTCTCTCTCTTTTTAATTATTTATGCTGCGTTCTCATCAAAAAAGTCCAATTCACCACCTTGGTTAAATCGACCATCTTGTCTAGCCTTTCCTTTTTCGTAAACTTCAATAATACTGTCCACGTCATGTACAAAATCATTTAGCCCTCTCGCTTTACCATCCTTTGTGACTTGGTGAATCTCAATTGAGGCCGTGTTCTTAAAAGCTGCATTAATAGCCATTAAATTATCAGGTGTTAAGCCAAGTTTTGTAGTGCTATCGTAGAAAGCGTAATCAAAATCTCCTAAATTCTCTGGAATGTAATTCGACACCATGAAATTAGGATGTGTTGCAGCCGTATCTTTCAGCTTCTTTTTGAGGGTAGCACTTTTCCCTTCTTCTTTAGCTATATACAGTACTCTACCATGATTGGCAGCTAAATATCCAGCAAATTCAATCATCAAATAAGACTTACCCATTTTAGGTTTTCCAAAGATGGCTATTCTAAATCCCACTTCTGGATCGCCAATAAAATTTAACCATTTGTCTTTAAGCCCGACGTGCTTAAAGCTCATTCCCATTAAGTCCTCACTAGACATCATAAAACGATTATCTTTTACTGTTTTACCACTTGTTAGATAACGGTCTGTCAATGAATTTATATCTAATTGTTTAGGGATTTTGGATTCAAAAGAATAGGTGATTTCTGGTTCGCACTCACAACCAGTGACAATTCCATTCAAACCGTTTAACGTTCTTGGCTCTACTTTTAAAATACCTTCATTCGGATTCTTTTTAACAAATGATTCAAGGTGATTTAAGATCGTTTCTATTTGTTTCCAGTACTTATCACCTGAACTCAAATTTCCTTTTTCAACGGCTTTAGAAATTCTATTAAATAGACTTAATGCTTTCTTATTGGGAATTAATTTTCCTTGCAAGTTAATATAGCTCTTAATGTATTTAACCGATAATAGAACATCTTCTTCAGCTATTAATTTCAGGAAGTAGTTTTTCGTTTCTTCATTAAATGAAATAGGTAATTCTTCCTTATCATTTTTGAACCTTCCATGAAAGGCTATAAGTTTTTCTTGTATATCCATGATTTGTTTAGCATACTTCGATTTTTTAGTGATTCTTCTTTCTTGAATAGCTCTTTGAACACGATTAATGAATAGGCGAATTTTATGACGGTCTTTTTTCTTACCGTCCATATTGATAAAGCTTTTCATGAATCTAAGTTCAGGACTAATGTGCTCTACTTTCTTTGAGTTTCCCTCCTGGTCCTTTTTGTCCGCTTGTTTAGAATCAACTTCCTTCTTTTCAGCTTTTTTACTTCTTCGATCTACTGTTAATTCATTTACTTTAGAGAAAAAGTCGTCAATCAATTTCATTTGTTTTGGTGACTTTGCATATTGATCCCACTTATCCTTTTGAGTTGAAATAGTTTCTACCAAATCCCAAGTCGCCCACATTGAGATAGGTAAGTCTTCTTGCACTATACCTTTCCTGTTAACTAAATTCAAATGATTCTTTAAAGCTAATTCAAAAGCAATTTTTGCTGTCCGATCATCCGTTGAAGTAATCTTCTTTCCTTCTTGACTAGGTTTTACTGTACGTTTAATCAGTTTTTTTCCTGATTTTGAAGAGCTAGGTTTCTTAGTCAGCAATTTTAGTTCTTCTGTCAATTCCACAAAATAAAGGTCAATTGTTTTCTTTAACTCTGGTTCACTTTCGTATAGTTCCCATGAAGTTGCATTATCAGTCACTTCTTCAAAAAATGCCTTTGACTTTTGCATTCCTTCACTCATCTTACTAAAGTCAACTTCCTTGATTTTCTCTAAATAATTCTCTCTCGTTATCATATTATGCTGCGTTTCTTTCTCTCCTGATTTTTAATAATTCCAATTCAATCATTACTGCTTTGGCTTTAAGCTTTAAAAGCTTGACATTTTTCTTAGGTTCTTCTGGTGGAACTATAATTTTTAATACTCTTCCAGAATTGTCAATCGCTTGTTTTTCAATGCGCTCAAATTCGGATTCACTTAGAATGATATTGACTTTCATTTCATTTAGCTTGGTCAAAAAGGCCTTAAAGTTTTCAGCCGAAATTGTCCCCCTCATAGTGGAACTAACCTTTTCAAATTTATTTTCAATGGTTAGCTTAATTAAGTCATCATTCAAATAAAAGTCACCTCCTCGTTTTTTTGATGCGGGAAAACGCACGGTATATTGCCCATCATTGTTGACAATAGAAATGTCATGGCTCAGCGTGACCATTTTACCATAGCCTTGTGATTGAATATGTGCAAATGCACGCATCAATGGAACAACCACCCCTCTAATTTCTCCCTCTTGATTAGGCGAATAGTGTTCAGGTAATAAAATCCCTTTTTCAACTGTTCCTTTATCCGTTGTGTAACTGACCAATTTGCCCCAATACCTACCCAAACCTTGTAAAATATTGCCAGTCACCATATACCGTTGAACTCGATTTTTTTGCTCCTTTTCTATAGCCGTTTTCCACTCTGTTAGCACCGCATCAATTGATAATTCTTCTAAGTCTATACTCGCTCCTTTGATGTTGTTAATTTCAGGGGCGAAACTGGTCGGTAATACCAAATATTTTAAAGAGGATGCAATCGCAAACTTTAGTTTAATGGCTGACGGTGCATAAGGGTTTGATTTGCCTTTGTTTATATCAAACCCTAAGAATATGGTCAATATTGGTTCTCTAAATAGTTGCGTGTATCGCAACTGACGACCTACTTTAAAAAAGTTAACTAAGGCTGAAAATTGTTGCGCTTTTCCTTTATGGCTTATATCTAATTCGCTTAATCGACTTGCTCGTGATAATTCTATTTCCTCTCGTTTCACCTTAATTATAGTTTCGTAGGCTGCTGTCCCTTCTTCCTTTTGAATCGCAAATAGTTTTTTATCATTTAGTAAATCGGCTAATTGATCGTCAAATTTTCGGTTGATCTTTTGTTGTGAAGCTGTGATTACTCCTATATGATAATCTGTATAATCATTGGTCAATTGTTTAGCGTATTCATCTGGCGAAAGTCCGTTTAAATGTTCGTCTAAAATGTTTTTTAATTCGACTTCCTTAAATGGTTTTTTGAGGTTATTGACTTCGAGTAGTGACAGATAGGTATCTGTTCCAAACTTGCTAAATCCTCCGTTCCCTGCAACAGCTATTTTCTTACTCATGGTTGTTGCTTCAAAATTGAGACTTTCTACTTCTAAATCATACTCTCCAGTTTGTTTGAGGTAGTTCACATATTCAATGTATCTTTCAGTAACTTCTGTATAAAACCGTTTTTGCACTTCGGTAGGCATTACGGCTATTCGTCCTGATGCTCTGTGTGCGGTTTCACCTCCCGAACCATTTAGGTCTGGTTCACCCAATGCACGGTGTAATTGTCGATCTTCTCCTAAGTACTCAGCTATGACCTTATCCCCGTATTTATTCAAAAAATCGGTTGAGTTAATCATCTTCTCATTTTGGTTCTGATCGGATGAAGTGTTAGCATCTAAGCTTTTTAACTTTTCTCTTAGCATCATCATTAACCGTTGTTCGGCAGGAATGGCTGAATTGATATAGATGTAAGAGGGCATATAGATTTGTCCTGTTCGATAAATACGTCCTCGCTTTTGAATTTCGGTATCAACATTCAGCTCCATTTGTAGCACAATCATTACTCTGGGTTTTACTTCTTCTCTAGGTACTTTATCATTAGGCATAGCTTGTGCGGATGCGCCTGTGCTACCTGATTGATTTATTAAGAGAACGTCAGTTTCATTATTGTTAAAAGAAGCATAAGCATCATTCACATTGACTTTTTTTCGTCTAACGATAGTCCCTGTATTTTTGTCTTGCTCATAGATGACACGAAGTGTCCTTCCTGTTACTTCATGTGTACTGTATCCTGCTTCATGGATACGGTCTAAAATGATGTCAATGGGCGAAATGTATATACCGCTTGCTACTGATTTAATTTTTTCGAGAATAACATAATATGCTTGTTCTCCTTGTGTCGATAAATTTTCTGGTAAAAAGGATTCCCTGTATTTTTCTCCGTTATGATCTGTTTCAGTATAACGCAATACACCATCTAAACCGTTTTTCAGAATCAGAGCAAAATCGGTTTGAATTTGCTCACCATCACCAATACTCAAACCCTCTTCTTCTAATACTTGGTTCAGAAAACTACCCATAGTAGATGCAAAGGCAATGATCGGTTTTTTTCCGTTTTTAAGTTGTTCAATGGCTACGTCCGCTACATCATTTGCTTTAAGTGAAAATAACATCTGGTTGATAACATTGAAAATTTTGGAGAAATAAGGGATGTTATCGACCCCTGCATTACTTGTACCTTGACGTTTTCTGATCTCTTTACCTTCTTCGGCTAGAACCTTATCTTTTTGCTCAATGATAGGACTAACATACTCTCTTTGAAAGTCGATAATCAACCGCATGATTTCGGTAATGTTATCCGCAATAGCAAAGTGTTCTACTTTTTTATTTTCTAGCGTTCGGTATTCTACTTCTACCCCTTCATAAGAGCGTTGCCTACGGATCATTTGACCTTCAGACACTAGCTGACTTGCGATAATTTCTTGTAAAGGAACGCCTCCTGAAGCTATGGCATTGACCAAAGTATCTGACGACATATTAGCATCCGAAATAGCTGTTTTGAGGGCATAAACAGGCATATTCTCTGGTCGTTTAGCAAAGGTAGCTGACAGAAATATGGTTGACTGTGTTTTGCTTACAATTCCTTGCATAAATAAACCAGTATTGGATGTTCCACTAGCGTTATGACTTTCATCCATAACCATGACTTGATCTTGTGACACCAATTGCAAAAAAGCTTTCTTATCATTCATAACAGCTGCATTGAATTGGGAATAGGTCGCCATGATAAAATCATAATCGTCTAATTCTCCTGAATCGAAAATGTATTTTTGTTCCGCCTTGGTTGGAGCTTTGTACAAAACGTTTCCTTTTTCATCTTTGATATTGGTTTTACTTTCTCTGCTATTGACAATAAAAGGTCTTAAATGCCCTGCACCAATAGCAATTAAATCACGGTATAAATCAGAAAATAAATTTGCTTTCTCTGTGAGAAAAACGGGTTTCATTCCCTGATGGGTGGCATAACGAATTACCGAAGCTGCTACTCTTCCTTTGCCTATACCTGTTTGATCTCCAATAATACAGCCCTGCCTTTTTGCTTCAATATTATAAATTGCCATTGCAACGGCATCAATTTGTTCTGCTGATAAGGCGTTACACAATTCTTTTTTGGTGGTATACCCTAATCTGTGGCGCACAAAATTGTCTATGTCACCACCCACGGCTTCACTAATTTGTGAAAGCGCATTGTGCATTTCGAATGCCATAGTGTCGGGTACTTCTGTATTAAGGACAAAACAGGCATCTGATGTTGGATTGTAGGGTGCATCAAGTCCGTCTAAGGGTTTCCCTTTTAAGAGGGCATAAATTTCTTTTGCTTTTTCCTTTAGTTCTGCTGTTGATTTTTTCATAGTCCAATGTTTTGAAATGCGCCCATAGAGTGCTTGATGAGATTCGATTAAACTCAAATCAAGATTTGACTTTAAAGGGGCTGCACCTGTGGCTACTTTTTTCTTGCCGTCTATGAGTATAAGCGTCACATCTTGCCCTGTCCCTTGTCTTGCGTAGAGGGCGTTACCATCTACCTGAATCATATCAACTACATGGTATTCGGTATAGAGATAGTTGAAAAAAAAACGACCGTTTGGAATGGAAATACGCCCCCTACGGTCAAACTTTAAGTGTCCACCCATTACAAAGGCTGCCCGCCCGTCTGCTTCTAATCCTTCCAACGCTCTTAGAATCATCAAATGATCTAAGTAGCGTAATTGAACGCCTTTGAATGAATGGATGTCTTTTAATCGTCCAAAGGGAGGGTTTGAAATAACGCCTTGATAGTTGTTCCAAACACCTTCCATTGGCATAGTGGCATCATAGTTTGTCCACGCCCAATAGTCTTGCTTTTTAAGTATTTCAAATCGGAGTTGGTCTAACTCGTTAACATGGGTTTGATTCACTTTCAATCCAATGGTCAGTAAGCCGTTTCCTGCTGACGGTTCAAAGTACTTTCCGTTGGGGTGTTTTTCACTAATGAATTGCCCTAATAAATAACCAATGGGTAATGGGGTAGAGTACTGCTGTAATTTCATTGAATCTGTTGAACGGTAGGATGAATTGGGTTGTCGTTTATATAGCTCAACCAAATTTTCATAACTTTCTTTTGAACTTGTATTCTCAATTATTTTTCGAGCATAACTAAGTACCCCTAATTCTGTCAACTCTTTGACTTCTCGTTTGTCTGATATGCCCAATTCACGTCCTAATTTTTCTAGTCCAAGTCGTGTAATCTTGTTTTCCATTGTCAATTGCTCAACTACATATTCAATCAGGTTATTTCTTGATGATTCGATATGTACCACCGAACTACCCATTTTCCGCTAAATCCTCTGTTAAAATGATAATGGTGTTTTGAAGTTGTTGGTTTTGCTCTTGAAGTTGCTCTATTTGGTATTTGTCCTTAGCAGGACTATATACCTCTCTTAAAACTGATAGGTAAAAACCAATACTTCCAATAAAGCCAAGTACAGAAAGAATAAATGTTAATCTTGCGTATTCTATCTTTGAACCTTGTTTTTTATTTTGCTCCTGACCGTTCTCACCAGATTTAATTTTATTCGTTCCCAATCCAAAAACAGATAGCAAAGACTGTAATCTTGCTTTTCGTTTTAGTTTCTTTTTGTAGTACTGGCTTTTGCATTTACCACTACAATATTTAGCATCACTTCTAACTGACTTGAAGAATTTTCCGCAATTCTTACACGCTTTATTGTGCCCCTTTAGTTCAATTATTTTAGTCTCCATCTCTCTCTCCATTTCGTCCTCCGACTTTTTTTAAATTGTTTGTACTTCTTTTTGTTGATTATTCCAGAACCAATAGCCTACTCCTAATGCTCCAAATCCAAGTGTTAAAAGAACTGACCGTTTAAGTGCTGCTCGAAACTCTATTCTTTTATCAATTAATGTATAGGTGAAAACATTCCCATGTAATTTTTTGTGCATCTCACACAGGCGCATAAACAGTTCAAAATCCCTTGCTCTTTTGAACACTTGACAGCCTGCTGAAAAGCTATCTACCGTCAACGTAATACCCGTTTTTCTAGCTCTATGAATGTTGATTCCAAATTTGCCCCAATCCAGACGGCCATTGTAAAAATCTAACAGGGAATCCCTGTTGTAATCTCTCATCACCTGAACCTTTTCTAATCGCTGACAAAGCGCATAATATTTCCCTCTGTGCAAATCAATTTTATAGGTATCTACATATTGATTTGGTGCTAACATTGCAGTTCCTTGAGGGTGCATTGGATTGTCCAACCAATAAGTACCCGGATCTGTTGTGCATGGAAAAACGAAATACGCCCATTTACCCAAAACTCCTTTAGCCGTTTTAAAGAACACATGGAGTTCATCATCAAATTTATTTGGCAACACATTCCGTGAACGGACACCCCATATATTCAACTTGAATGGCTCTTTGTATATCAAATAACCTTTTCGTTTGGCGATATGCCGAATTCTACCAATCACAAGCTATGCTTGATTTACTAGATAAAAGTCTTTTTCATTGAGTAGGGTATAGCTGAATTGGTTCTTCCAGTACTTTATTCCTTGATTTACTAACCACATGAAATAATCAAACCGTGCTTGAATAACACCGCATCCTGCGCTGTTTCGATTCACTTTAACATCAATCTTGCTGATTGATTCTTGATGAATGTTTAAGCCAATATTCCCGTTGTAAACCTTACTGGTAAATTCAAGCTGTTCATCTCGGTCATTATCTCTATAAAACGGCATTGATTTAGCTTGACATAAGGCGTAATATTTCCCTCTATGTTTGCGTTTTTTCATAGTTCCAAGATGTTGTCCCTCTTTCAATATCGCACAGCCATTGGGATGTAGTGGATTCTTCAAGTAATGAAGTCCAGGCTTTGTTGTGTAATGGAAATAATCAATATGCTGTTCGCCTAGCTCATCTTTGTAAATCACTAAAAGTGTTTCATTGAAGAAGTTTATAACTTGATTTGCGGATCGAATACCAATGATATTTAGGTCGTATGGCTTACCGCCATCAAAGAATTTATGTCCCTTGTTTTTTAATACTTGTTGTACTTGTTTGATAGTTGGTTTAAACATAGCTTATTGATTTAGTTTGAATGAATAATAATTGATTGTCTAGTGTGCGGAATTGTGTGATTTCATTTCTGGCATCTATAAATTCACCTAGTATCGTATTTGCAGGAACAGTAATTTTTTTTCCTTCCTCGTTCCAGACACGAGTTGATTCTATGGTCTGTAATTGATTCTCATTTACTAAACCGTTTAAAGACCATTGCCTACCATTATACTTTAATCCTATTCGATAGAAACTGGCATTTAATGCCTTCTTTTCAGTTTGGTTAAAGAATTTAGTTAATAGCGCATTTACTAATGTCTTTCTGACACCATCAATTCGCTTCTTCTTGAACTCGGTATTAACCTTTGTATATCCCTTAACAGTCCAAATTTTGCTCAATGAATTTAGCGCTTGATCTAAGTCATCATCCAGAATTGCAAGTCGTATATTTTTAGCTAATAGACTAGGGTTAAATTTATTTTTTCCTGATGGTGATTTGTTATCACCACTTGAACTCGTTCCACTTGATGTAATGATTTTTTTAAAATCATCTGCTCCAATAGTGGTTGTAAAACCTTTTGAAATTAAAGCGGATTGCATCTCTGAACCCCAATGACCATCTGCACCGAATTTTGGTAAGATTCCAGAACCAAACTTGCTAATTAATGCTTCCTGAATATTTCTGACTAATTCGCCTCGACTTCCTTTTTTGAGTGGAAAACCACTTGAACTGCTTCCTGATCTGACATGGGGTGAAGCTGTTGTTATACTTGGTTGAAGTGTTGTAGCGATTTCATCTGGAAATAAACTGGACTGTGTACTATTATTTCTATTAACTATAAAGTAGGCAGCCGTTCCTGCAACGGCAACTGCACCTAAACCAATCAAAACATATTTTATGGTTTTCTTTTTTTTCCCTTTCTCCTTTTCCATCTCTTAATAGTTTGTTTTGTTAAACCAATGGTTTACGTTTAATGAGTTGATTAAATTCTGCTATTTCTGTTGAGGACAAATCACCTTGAATGTCTGTTAGCAAAGTGATCCCGTATTCATCCAAATAAACCTCTGCTGTTTCTAAATAAGCCTGTTGCGTGGGCATTTCTTTAACAACGGCTCTTACGGCTTCTATATCCGTTCCCCAGAACCAGCCCCAAGTCCTATAATTAAAGGCGGCATTTAATCTTTTTGCCCAACCAATAGGATCATAAATTACCGCTCCTGCATCTCTGGATTTTTTGGGTTTTGACTGAATTATCGCTAACATTTCCTCGTACTCAGAAGTACTTAAATCGCCTCTTATATCTTCTGTCATATTTGACAAGAATTGCTTTTTATAGGACTTCTCAACTTTTTCATAATCCTGCTTGGATGGAATATCAATTAGGGCTTTTCTAAGTGCGTTTTCATCCGTACCTAACCATACTCCATCATTCTTAATTGCATTATGAATTTGATCCGCCCATGTTGCCCATTTATCATCTCCAAAGCTTTTTCCTTTTTCATGATTGGAAATTTTGTTTTTAAAAAAACGAATACCGAAAAAAAGTGTCGTTGCTGCCACTAAAGAAATGCCCGACCAGATCGCAATGTTAGATATTAGTTTGCGCTGCTCTGGTGTTAAAGATTGCCACCATGATTGCTTACTTACCTCAACGGTTTGGTTCTCCTTTTTTTCTTCTTTAGCAAGCTTTCTTGCTAAAGCTGCTATGATTAACTTCTCTTTCAACATTGCCTCCTCTCATTTCTATCTCTACAATTAATTATTACAGTCCTAAAAACTGCTTGGCTAGTGCAACTTTTGCAGGATCGTTTTTTACAACATCCGCCAACGCTTTAAGTGTTTTTGCATCTAAATAGCTTGCCAATACTGCTACTGCGTTTGCCTTTATCGTAGCTTCTTTTTTACCTCCACTGATACTGACATTAAACTTGTGCTTCTCCATTATTTCCCTCCTCTTTTTCTTTTAATGATTTGATTAATACTTCTTCTAATTCCGGATGTTGTGATAAAATACTCATGATGTTGAGTGCTTTTTTAATCCCTTTTTTACCAACATTGGCGAATATTTGATTAAATATTTCTTGTTCTTCAGATTCTGATTCTTCTGCCTCAATAGTTACCTCTGATTCTGGCGTTGCACCTAATTGACTAGCAGTTGGACTGCCTCTAAAAGCATCAATTAAGCCTTTCCCTTCCATCATAAAGTTCTTTACTTCTCCCATACTGAAACCACCTTCATTAGCACTTACTATTTTTTTGAGTTTCTTTAGTTTTCGCTCCTTTTTTTCAAGTTCTGCACGTAAATAGGTCAATTCGTTCTCTTTTTCCTGTGCTTTTAGTGCTTTTTCTATTTCTTCTTTCATATTGACTTCTTTTGTTTCTCCCATCCCTGATAGTCCTTTTCCGACTATGAATAAATAGCGATTGCAGTTAAAAGATTTAGATTTATAAATTCTCACTTCTACTGTTTTCGTTTCTTCATCAACAAATGACAAGTAGCGGTCAAACTTTCGACCATCCGAATTACGCTCCAAAACTGTTTCGCCATCAACATGAATTGAGTAATATTTGGTTTCGCCATGACGGTAAAAGGTGAGTAACATTTTTTTTAAACGGTTCACCGCCTTTTGACTATAGGGTTCATTAAACATTTCAGTACCATTGGCACGCCTTTCTCTGCTAAAATCTTCCGTTACTTCTCTGTTCTCAAATTCCTCCATCTTCAATGTTTTTAGTAGCTATTTTTTTACGTTTGTTAAGGGGGATGGCTTGAATAAATTTTACATCTAGGCGAATGTTTGATTGATTTTCTAACTTTAGAACCCCTGTATGAACATGCTGTAATTCGTTCAATCCGTCATCTGCTAAATCATAGATCCCCAATTTGCTTTGAAGCTTTAAATTATATAAGGGGTATGTCAACACATAAATTTGATTTTCTGCTTTAATCTCTCTCTTTTCCTTCGCATCTAATCTCAAATGACGGTAACGCAAAATGTAATCTTCTACCTTTAGCTCCTTCATTTTTTCTTTCGCCATATCTATTGCTGTTCCTTCATTCATTTTTATTCTAGTCTTAAATAAATATTGAGTTCGTAATATGCTCCATTTAGAAAAGGGTTTCCATCTTCATAAAACCCATCTATTATTGTATGCTCGACAGGAATATGAATATCCTCGAACTCCCATTTTGTCCCTTTGTGTATCCATTGACTTGATACAATTAAGCCTAACTGTCCGATCGGTTCGAATATATAGTCATTCATACCTTGTATTCTAAGACTTTCAGAATAAAAGACTCCACGCTTTTCTGGAATGTTTAGTTGTAATTCACCTGAATGTCGCTTGAATGGCATAATTCCCGTATCACCCTTTAAAATTGCACCGAACATAACACCAGTTACCGCTTTTACATTGGATGGTATTTTTATTTGAAAAACGACCTTTTTATTGGGCTTGTCTATGACTTCTTTATGTAGAATGATTTGACTCATGGTTCTACTTTTGAAAAGACATAAATATTGACCGTATAGGGTTTAAAAGCTAATGCCCTTGGATTCTTTTGATCTTTGTACCAAACTTCCAATTTCCCATTTCCTCTACTCACTTGTCCAATTTCAACTACACGATTATTTGGAGAAACACCCATGCCAGACATTAGCAAACGAGATTCAAAATCCTCAGGAAACAATTCCTGATCGTTAAGTTGAATTTTCTGTGAACCACGATAGAAAAGTGAATTATCATCTGATCCCGTAAGTAATATTCCAAATACTGTTGTAGCATTGCTGTCAATTTCAAACGTTGCCTTGGTAACATCATCCCCTTTAGTTATCTCCACAATGAATCGCTCTTTTATTATATTATGTTTATAGCTCATCTCTTTTGTATATTTTACTGTGGTTAACATTTCCCTAAGTTTTGGGTTAAATAGAAGGGGGCGAAAACCGTTAACCTAAAAAAGCCCCCCTTCTTTTAATTGCTACCTACTACGGTGTAGTAGATGTTCCATCTAATCCTACATATAAGAATTGTTCATCTGGAATATTGAATTGTGTTCCCAACTCAACGATAAATTCAATGACTTCTTCATCCTGAATTAATCTTGGATTATCAAGTTTGTAATACCCCCATTGAACCGTATGGTCATTATCCGTTATAAATCGTCTGTTCGATTGATTTTCTGGAACAATCTGTTTTTTATTCGCTTTCAAACTGAACTCACCATTTGCAATTGCGGGTATCGTTGATAGGCTTTTGAAATTGATCGCCTTGTTTGCTTCTGGGTCTTGAGAACTGGTTGAAGTACCTGTTAATAAGATAATTCCACTTACCAAAAAAACCGTATTCTTTGGTAGTTTTGCATTGGAGATATTTCTTACTCCAACTTCCTTGTCATCTTGCGGTTCAAACATCTTGATCGTCTTTGATTTGATTTGTTTGATTGAATAAATTGTCCAATCCGCAAGCCTCAAAGTTCCTTTTACCAACTCCTGTTTAACGTGTTTCGGTAATTGTTTGAAAAACTTCTCCATTTCACCACGTGATCGCCTAGACGCTTTTACTTGTCTTGACATTCGGGAGATGGCTTTTACTTTTTGAACTGGATTCATGTGTCTTGTACATTTTTCCAGTTCACCGAATCCAAATAATTCTCCCACATTATTATACTCGCTGTCCATGATTTCTTCTATCATATTTCACTGTTTTGTGCTTCCCTTCTCCTTAATATTTAGGCAAGCGGTTAGTAATTAAGCTCGATTTTCAAGCCCTTATTTTTGATTTTTATGGTTGTTTGATTTTGCTAGAAGTCGTTAAAATCGAAATCGTCTTCATCCATCATTGTGAATGTTAATTCCTCGTCGTCGTCATTTTCAAATTCAAATGCGCTATTCGCTTCCTTTGATTCTTCCATTTGGCTCATTTGAAATTTGATAGCGGATTCTTTCAATCGTTCGTCGAAGTCATCCAATTCGCTCAAGTCAATCGCTCCTATTGTTGGTTCTTCCGTCTCCGTTTCAACTTCCCCCTTATTGATTAATTTATCAATGTAAAAGGCGTTTAGCCAGTTATCTTTAAAAGTGATAAAATGATCTTTTATCGTCCCTTCAATTCTATTACTTTGGGCTTTTGCGATACCGTAACCTACAGTTGCTGCCCCTGCTAATTTTAGAATTTTCCATTTGCCTCCCAAAAAGCAACCTGCACCTAACATGATTATTCCTGCTAATGGAGCTGCAATTGAGCCTAAACTGCCCAACCCTGCTGCTACGCCTGTGCCACCAACGACACCAAGTAAGCCCATTCCTGTTTCTTTTGCTGTTACACCAATGCGTTTTTTCATTGGCGTTTTTTTTGATTTCTCCTTCTTCATAAAATCCCCTCTTTAATTGTTCTTAATTCATTTTTTGACTACATAATCGGCTCAATCTTTGGCGCACCAGAATTAGGTTTCTTTCGCCCACGACTTCTTGGCACAAACTTTTTAGATTTGTTCGCTGCACTTTTTTTAGATGGTTTCTTCTTTGAATTAGAAATACCGTTTACTGGCTTTGAATTTTTCTTAGCAAGTTCGGCAGCCTTTTTCGATTTCTTCACAAGGTAAATTGTTACCGCTGTTCCTGCAACAAGTAATCCTGCTCCAATACCAACACCAACCTTGTTATCGCTGATCCATTGCCCAATGCCTTTTTTATTGTCCCCATCATCCCCATTTTCTTCAAATGGATCAATTTCACCTCCTTGCGTTCTGTTTGAGCTTGGAGCGAAAGGATCATCCATTACAAATTCATCCTCTGGACTGATCTCAAAATCTTCTTCTGGTAGGTCATTCGCAAATTCGTCATCAGGAATATCAATTCTTTCGCTTCCCTGTGTCATTCCATTGCCCTTTCGTGATCTTCGTTCCTGAACTTTATTTCTGATGTTATTTGCAATATTTTTAAAACTAAACTTTCTCGTCCGTTCTTCTTTGTTGTCTGTATTGTCCTGAATTTTGAACTGTTGAGCTGCTTTAGTTCCTTTTTTGAATAAGCCTCCTACTTTTTTTAATAGACCTGCTATAATTCCAACCGCTCCACTAGCTGCCGTAATTGCAGCTCCTGTTGCTATTGTAGCAGGTTCTCCCAAACCTTGTAAACCTTCAAATCCGTTTAATTCTTCAAAGAATAAGTCTTCTCCTAGAATATCAATTAAACTGTCTTCATCAGAAGGCAACTGAGTAATGCTACCTAGACCGTTTAGGCTTACCATTTTGTTGCGATTTCCTTTACCAGTTAGAATGGCTTGCTTCAATTTTTCAGGTTTTCCACCTGCACGGAAGTATATTTTTTCAATTCTTTCTCTGATTCTTTGTAATTGGTTGAATTTGCTCATGTCCATACTATTTGCTCTTGCCTGTTCTGCTGACCAATAGGCAAACCTCAATCGACTTGCCACTTTAAACAAATTGATTCTCATACTGGCTAAAATTCCTCCTCTTAGCAATAATGAGGCAGGGTTTGCCTTATTCAACACATGAAAACCTGCCCGTAACTTGTCTTTTAAATTGCCTTTTTTAAAGTCTTCTATGAATTTTTTTCGATTGGTTTTTCGTTCTGCTTTTTTAACCGATTTTGGTCGATTCCTTTTAGCTTTTCTTGCTGCTTGACGTGCTTTGCGTTCAGCTCTTCCCTCCAAACCTTCAAGCTCCATATCATCATCTAAAAACAAGTCTTCCGCATCAATTGGTAAATCATGTTCAAAACTGATTTTATCTCCGAACTCATTATAGCGTTCATCTTCAACTCCATTTAAAATTTGTAATTCCATCTCTATATCCTTTTTTTCTGTGTAGGGTACTTCATAATCGAATTCATGAACTACACAATCAATTACTACTTCTTGTCCTTCAGGGGTAAATGCAACTGGATAGATATGTTCAAATTCTTCGCTCTTGTATCGAGTGATCCGCATCACATAAGGAATTTTCAAATTCTCCAAAATGCTGCAAATAGTGACTGTAAAACAATCGCAATCAATACCAACATGATTGTGTCTATCCATCCATGCTCTATTGGGGGTACGAATCTGTTCCTTCCGCTGTTCATCCTTTTCATATTGAAAATGATGAAAGCAGAAGTTCCAAATTCTATTACAAGTCTCTCTCACACGTGAAGCTTGTAAATGGTTGGCAATTTTCTCTGTTTGATTTAAAGTTTTAGCAACTACAATTTTCAACCATTTGATGGTATCTTCTAGTAATGCTTCTTTTTTAACAGTTATATTTTTGCCATTTGCGTTTTTAAAAAAACGCTCATATTGGTGTCCATCTTTAATAATTCTCTTTCCTGTCTTCATTTCTCTCTCCTCGATTTGAATATTAAATATTGACGGTCACCTTTTCGTCATAAGGGTAGCTACCAATTTTTGTAAAGACATTTGCTGTGGTAGCTATTTCAAATGCTATTTTGTCTTCATCCGATCCAGACAAAAGACGTTTTTTCAGAAGGGGCAACAGTTTGGCTCCTGTCCCCAAAAGTGATAGTGTGGGTAAAAGTATACTCGTAGTGATAATGCCTGTTTCTTTGAATGGACGAATAATTATTCTGCCCTTTGCGCTCTTCACTTCTTCAGGTACTTCTACGAGTGACATTGAACTACTGGCTAGTACTGTGCCGTTATATGCCAACTGAATTAATGGTGTTGACATTTCAATACTGCTTTGGGTGGGATTCTTGATGTTGTAATTCATTACAACCACGACCCCTTCAAGTGTCACTTTATGCACTCTACCACCGACTGAAACAACTACTTTTTTGCCTGCTCGGTGAAGTTGGAACAGGTATCTTCCCCCAAAAAATGCGATACCCGCTCCTACTATGTATTTAAAAATTTTCATTTTTTATCCTCTTTTTCTACCATAAAGCCCAGACGTTCCTTAATCGACTTAATTTGCTCCTGTACTTTGGTGGACAATTCGGCAAACCGCTCTTTTAGCGTTTGTACTGAATGTCCCATTTCTTTAAACTCGCTATGCACATGCTTAATGAAGTAAAGCGTCGTAGCTGCTAAAAGGCCGTTGATAATTAATAATGCTTCCATATTCTTTTTTTTATTTGATTTAGTTGAAATTCGTTTCGTTTATTGGGGGCATTTCAGCGATTTCACAATACAAAGTTCGGGGAGAATTAACCTTTTTGTGTCGCTTTGATACGCTTTGGGACGTTTCATGCGTTTTGATACGCATTGATACGTTTTATTCGCCTCAAAAACCGTCATTTTCATCCTTCATCCAATCAAAATGCGCTCTGTCCATGGGACTTAAAAATGTCAATACTTCACGATAATTCAGCCCTGCAAAATCGCAATACTGTGTTAGTAATAAATCATCTGAACCTGTATTCAGGGATTTTCTAATGTATTCGTGTTCTTTTTCGGCTGCTTCTTCGCACAGTCCACTTATCATTGATATTTCATTTGGAGTAACTAATCTTCCTCCATCTAATCTAGCTCTACTTTTCTCTCTCATCTTTTTGTTTTTAATGTGTGTTGTTTGGAATTATTCTTTAAACCATTATCGGAATGGATTGATATGCTTTACTACTTCTTCATAGTCTAGCGCCCAATAGTCACAATATGCCTGAACACTAATTTTACTACGATCTGTTTGAAGTATATCCGCAATTGTTTGAAGCTCTTTTTGCGATTTGCGTAAGCTCCAATCGTTAATAATTTGAATGTCTTTTGTACTTATAAAAAGACTGCCTTTTAATTTCTCCCTCTCCATATCTCTCTCTTGTTTTAATTCAAAAAAACTTTACCAATCTCAAAAATGTGTTGACCTTTGCACTTTTTCGTGTCATTTGGATCAATGGAACTGTCTAACTGCTTTAACAAATCAGCGAATGCCTTGGATACCGTTTTTTCAATTCGAATTAAGACGGCCTGAAATATTTGCTTGATTTTATTCGGTTGTACTTGATAAATTTGTCCCATCTGAACAAAACTCATCTTCTGGACTATTCTTTCAAAAAGTATCTTGAGTTGAATATCTCTTAAACTACTGTGTAGCTTAGTGTCTGATTTGATCCAATGTAGCATTGCACTACGCAGCTGATTTTCGTTCACGTCCATTATCCTCGTTTTTGTTTTTGTTAATCACAACTCTTGCGATTTCTTAAAACAAAGTTCTGACGGATTTAAGGATTGTATTTTTGGATTGATACGGATTACTCTAAAGTGATACGAATTGATACAAATTGATCATTTTTAAATGGGGGAAAACCGCTTTTTGATCTGTTTTTTTTATTTAATTCTCTGAAATCAAAATCCCAAATCTGCGTAAATTAAAATATATAATTACCTATATTTGATTGCTAACAACAAGTGTAGTCAACATGAAAAAACCAGTAAGAAAAAGAAAATGGAGGGTTAATTTGATTGTTTCTTATTGCGATCAAAAGGTCGGAGAAATTAACCGAGTTAATGTTCTTGAATTTCTAAAAAAAATATCGTCGATTTACAACCTTGACTATGCAATTTCAGAAAATCACCAATTCAAATACGACGAAGGTGTGGAAAATCCTTTTCCTGAAAGTGAGTACGATATTTTCTATTTCCGATCAAATGAACATACTCGAATTAGTGCAAAAGAATTAAGGACTACAATTAATAGTCTATTTCCTTATTCAATAACATCTCATTATGACGGCGTCGAGTTTTGGACACAACTCAACAAATTTTTAAAGGACTATCCTTTTCCAAAGAAGTTTTATAGACCAATGAAATACCCTTACGTGGAATTCTATAATGGTTCGAAAATGGAACTGATGGTTCCCTATGAACAAGTAATGGAGGTTATTGAAAAGGGACAAAATTCTTTAATGAATTAATGATTCTTGTTCAACAAGTCCACATATTATAACCCATAAGAAAATAATAAGCTAAGATGAGTGTTTTTGAAATCAAAATCGACCCAGACGTTTCTGAGGGAAATTCAGATATTTAGACATTATTGACGAAGATATTCCATGGTAGTGGTTTCTTTTTCTAACGGTTATCGTTAAGAAATTCAACAGTTTCCTCATAAGGAAACTCAAAATAATCACAAAATGTTTTGATAGTGATGTACTTACTTTTAATGCCAAGTGCATCTCTGACTTCGAGGTGTTTTCTTCGTCCAGAACAATCGCCGTCTAATCCTAAGATCAAACATATATCTCTCGCTGTTATTATTAACCCTCCTCTAATCTTCATCCGCATTATTAATTTCCGAAAATTAAATCGGTCGAACACCAGAAGATTCGTGCATTTTTATCTGCACGAACGTGTATTTTTTTAACTAAACAATGTTTAGATCGGGCTTTTTGATGATTTAAAAGACTAAAACCACTGATTAAATGGGCTTTCTTTGATTTAAAGGAAATTCGCTATTTAATCCAATTTTCTGAAAGGATTGATGAAGTTTTTAACTTTTCGATATTCCATTTTGAACTCATTACGACCACTAACGTTACACTTTTTGCAAATATTTCTGGCATGGCTACGAACAGTTGCGGAAGCAATATACATGGTTTCTGCTATTTCCTCATAAGTCATTTCCGACACCATTAAAGAAGCTATTTCTAATTCTCTTGTAGTAAGTGCCTTTTTTAGTCGGATATACTTCTCATTGGTCGCTGTTCCTAAATTGGGCATTCGTTTGCGTTGAAGCTGAATAATTCTCCTAAAATGTGAATAGAAAGTTAGTAGCATTGAAACATTAACTAAAGCATGATTCAATCCTTTGTTTTGATCTCCCCAAATAAGAACTATTGGCATAGTTGCCATAAAAATAATCCCTACGTATCCTGAAAAGCTAATCCAACGGTAATAAGGAATACTTTTCTCTTTCCTATTCTTGATGATGAATCTGACTGTATTGTAGGCAAAATAAAGTGCTATGATACATGGAATTGAAATAAAATAAATCCGTGCTAAATCCTTATCGTGTGTGACAATGAATGTACCACAATACAGGATGACAAAACTTATAAATAAGCTTGCAATCAGTACTCGAACATTAAACGTACGGCTTATTTCTATATCTAATTCTACAATCAAATAATAGAAATAATAGGAGGCTAAGAAGATACCAGAAGAATAGGCAAGGACGTTTTGAAAAAGAATGCTAATATATATGTCTTCCACCCAATGATAATCCCAATTGGGTAAAAAGCTATTAATAATATTGTACTGTAAGAAAAACAGTATAAGTATTAAAAATCTACGGTTTGATTGTCCATTAGATATGGCACATTGAAAGATAGCTATGGAAAGTATTAAAAGTTCAAAACATATTATTAGAAAAGTGCTTAAAGGGAAAACTGGAGTAAATATTAGATTCATATATTTAAGTAGCGAGTTTTTCTAATTTAAGTAGGTATAGATTTTAACATAATAATCTTGTTGGGTATAGTCTCCATCATATCGGAAACCGAGCTTTTCATATAAGGGAAAGTTCCTATGATTTGATGTTTGCAAATGAATTTGGTAACCTTTATGCTCATCTATTATTTGCTTGATAAGTTTTGTTCCAAAACCATTGCCTTGTTGCTCGTTATATACACCCACATACCACAAATAAATTATTTTTCCTGCTGGCTTAAATTTTTTTAAATTTTTCTCACGTTTAAGGACTTTAAGAAGACTTCTCATACCAATTACTTTTAAAATTAACTTAATGTCCCAGAAGGTAAATTTTTCTTTTTCAGGGTTGATAACGATACCTGCTGCGTTTTCATTTTCAGATAAATAAATTTTCCCGAATTTTTCACCTTTGTAATATGAGTATTCGAGAAGCGTTCTTATTCGCTGTTCTTTTTTATGATCCTGCTTAACTACAAAATTGACCGAACCGTTGTCTAAAAATGATTCATGTAGTATGTCAATGACTTTCTCCTTCATAAGTTTTGGTTTATTAAGCTCAAACAGAACCAGTAGTATCGGTAATACTGTTGGCTAAATACTAGCAAAAATAGTGCCTATTAGGATACAGTATAGGCAAATAAATTGTACTTAAAATCTCTCAATCCCTTTAAAAACCCACACTACCACACATTTTAAACACAATTTAAACACATTCCTACCATACTATTAACACAATTAATCACGAATTTATTTCCAATTGGGTTGAAAATTTTAATTTTTTTATGATAAATATGCTATTTTAATTTTTAAATTGACTGAATTCCAAGAACCTGTCCTAATTTATAGTCGAATAAGGAGTTTACGTTACAGAAACTTAACGGTTATGAGAAAGAGAAAGTTACCCTATGTTTTAAGATTTATTCGCTATGCGCTAAAATGTATGTGGTATTATGTGCTTTTTCCGATTCGGTATGATGAACCTGAAAATTAGAAAAGCAAATAGCCACTAATTTGGAATTAGTGGCTATTTGCTTTTTTTATGAAATGTCGTCCATACCATAAGTAAGACCTTCGTATTCGCTTTCCAATTCTGTATGTTTTAATAAATATTGCATCCAGTAAATTGAATAATTTACTCCATTTTCTATGTTTTCAGAATGCTCTTGCTCTTTTGTCAGAGCCTCAATGGAATCATACAAACTAGTTCGTATTAATTTTAAATGATTGTAATCAGTAATTGGAATATTTACAAAAAAATCACCTTTTGATTCAGGATTCCTTTTTAATGTGTCGCAATAAATTGCATTAAACTTTAATTTTTTTTTCTTTTCTGACATAGTACTTGATAATTAGCAAAGTCTCTACAGACTTAGGTGTCTCACATACATGTATGTTCACGCTGTTTCCAGTAATGTGACACCATATCTTCAAAAAAAAATCACTTGTTTAAAGCGAGCTACTAAAGTAACGATTTTTTAGTCAAATACACAACCTGACAGAACTATTCCGTTGTAATCCATCTCTTTGTTGGTTATTATGACATTCTGACACAATTTGTAAGTTTTTATAACTTACCATTAATTGGCATAATTTCTGTCGTCAATAACCAAATACCAAAACCTATGATTTTAAACACTTTTCGAACAAATTTGGATTTTGAAACCTTTCAAATTCAGCGAGTACCATATGAAGACGGTCTCCTTGACCAATACAGGGAGCAATACAATAATACTCATTCATTTTTTCGAAATGGTGATTTTATTTATATATCTGATAATAAAGGTCAAGATGAAGAAAGTGAGGCGTTAGGAGAGTTGGTAACGTTAAAAGTGGATGATAACCCTAAAATTATTTCGTCTCTTATGAGACACTTATTTTTTCGCTCATTCAAAGACCGTTTCCCTCAATACAAACCAATTGATTTTTACCCTCTACGTTTTTTTTCGAAAAAAACTGAGGATGATATTATTGGAAAATATTTACCTGAAGGATTAAGAGACAGAGTCGCTTATAAAAAAATGATAGAAATTCAAATGAGGGAAACTGTTGACAACGGTGTTTTGAATTTTAATTTCTTAATAAACTCTCGCAGGAATTGGGTTTTTGCAATAAACTGTAAAGAATTGAGTGAACAGGGTTACCATCTCGTTGGAAAGGACGTGTTAAAAGCGGAGGTCTTTCCAGGAACCGAAAACGTGGTTGCTCCAAATGAAGAATTTATTGGAGTTGTAACTGCCGTTGAAAATGACATGGCTAATGTTATCACTAGTGAGGGAGAAGCCTCAATTGCACTTGAAAGTCTATTTCTTAAAAAGAATAAAAGACAAATTGAAGACTACCTTTCATTCAGGCTAGGTGAAGAAACAAGTGCTTCTATAATAAATGAAGTTAATAAGCGTAGGAAAGATTTTTTAAGTCCTAAAAATTCATGCAAAGAATCTGGTCAATTTGCTCGCTCTTTGTTTAATGATGGTAAATCCAAAGTACTATTTCAAAATCGTGATGGCTTTTGTTTTACTGTCTCGGATAGAATGCTGAGAACTGAAAACTCAGTTGAATTGCATGAACCGACCTTTATTTTTGACCATGCAGCAACGCAAACGGCAGTTCAATCAAATTGGGGCTTAAATAATTATGGTCCCTATGACGCGGCAATTTTTGATGTTAAAACGCCTAATTTTTTATGTATATGTCATAAAAATGAAAGGGGTAATTTTTCAAAAATGCTTGGAGGATTGTTTAACGGAATGCCAAACTCAAGTCACTTCAAATCAGGAATTCAAAAAAAATACCATTTTCATAAAATTGAACATAGCATAGAAGAAGTCACGGATAGAAAGTTTGAATCTTACTTAAACGCCTTTAAATATCAAGAAGGTGACAAGCCAGATTTTGTAATTGTTGAAATACCTCAGGAATTTAAGGAATTACCAACTGCCGAAAACCCATATTACCGCTTAAAAGCGAAACTACTTGGACTTGAAATACCCGTGCAATTCGTTACAACTTTTACTGTTCGGAATTTTAACGAATTTATATTAGATTCAATGGGCTTGCAGATATATGCGAAGTTAGGTGGGATACCTTGGGTTTTACCTTCAAACAACTCCGTTGATAGGGAAATAATTATAGGTATTGGTCATAGTTGGATTCGTTCAAGTGAATATTCAGGCTCGTCAAATGAGAAAATAGTTGGAATTACAACAGTCATGTCAAGTGATGGACAATATTTATTTGGTGATAGGATCAAGGAAGTAGATTATGATGACTATTTTCAAGAATTGTTGCGGAGTTTAAAGAATACAATAAATACTTTGTCCTCTGAACAAGGTTGGGATAATGGCAATACTATTAGACTCATTTTTCACATATTCAAACCGCTTAAAAATGTTGAATTTGATGTTGTCAAGGAGTTGATTCGAAGTTATACTCAATTTAAGATTCAATTTGCATTTGTTACCTTGAACAAAAGGCATCCGTTTAAAATTTTTGACCCATCAGAAAGAGGTAAGGGACAACGTAAGACGGGTGAATTTGTGCCGTCTCGGGCGAGTAATATCTTTTTGAGTGACACCGCTTGTCTAATTCAAATGTTAGGAGCAAAAGAAATAATGAGTTCCGTTCACGGTATGAGTTCTCCATTGTTAATTAGAATAAGAATACCTGAAGACGAGGAGTTGTCAGAGTTTGGAGAAATGCTTTTTACTGACCTAAATTATATTTGTCAACAGATATATTCGTTGTCCTATCTGTCGTGGCGTACGTTTCGAGCTTATGAAAGACCTGCTACACTTCTTTACTCTGAATTGATAGCTAAAACTTTAGGTAAATTAAGATTGGTTAATGGATGGGATGCGGACGTTGTAAATTACAAACTGAAAAGAAAAAAATGGTTTCTTTAAAAGAATTATCAACATATCAGGAATCGTTACGAACTCCGAAAACAATTGCATTTTATGACTTTGTATTTGGAAAAAACCCAAATATTCCATCAGGGGTATTGGGTAATTCGGATAAAAACTTTTTCGACTTGTTATTGGCTATCGTAGCAAAGGACAAAGATGCATTTATTAAGACTTATCGTGATTATGAAAAACGAACGCCAAATAGCAGTGCGCCCTTCATCCATGATAATTTTTTGATTTTGGTTTTAATTTTCGGTATCCAAATATTCGAAATAAACAAAACTTGGATTCATTCTGTTATAAATGTGAGACACAGGGAGGAGATAACCATCACATTTGAAAATATTTTGAATGACAATTTGTTTAGTAAGAGCAATGTACCCGAAATAATTTTGTTCTATCTGAGGTTTTTAGAAAATGATGGTTGGAATGATAATCTTTTAAATAATTGTTATGCTTCCGTGGAAAGCAGTTCTGAATGGATCGATAAAAAAGATGATTTTAGGCTTATTCTTTTATACAAAGGTTTCAGGGATGTCATTTTTTTGAAAAACGTCGATAATAACTCAGAGTTGATAGAATTAAAGCATTTTGAAAAAATGTTCTTAAAAAGGAGTAAATATTTTACGTGGTTACTTTATACAGGTTTGGTTGGTCTAGTTGTTTTTGGACTGTATAAACTTTTGCAAGAAATAAGTCCTGAAAATAAAAAGATATTGGAGAATATTTTATTCTCCGTCAGTATTATCGGTGTTTCAATTAGTTTTATTTTTAAGCCAATTAGAGAAAAAATAGAAAAAGGTGTGCAACGGTATTTTGGTTATAAAAAACCAGAAGAAAAATAATTACCTTTGACTGAATGAACGACCTAAAACAAATATTAAAACATCTTCCACCTGAAAGAATATCGGATTTAGAACACATTACACAAACAATTACGAATACGAACCGTGTTCATATTGTCCTATTATTTGGAAGTTATGCCAGAGGTGATTATAAATCAAAAAGAGGTAAGGAACAAGGAAAGAAAAGTGATTTTGATATTTTGGTTGTTACTGAGGACAGCGCAAGTAAACGTAAAGTTGTTGGTGAACTTCGAAATGCCTTTGCGGATTCAGAAATTGTAGTGCAAACATTGGTCGTTACCATTAATGCGGTTAATCAGGCATTAGAAGAAAATCAATATTTCTATTCAGATATTAAGAAGGAAGGTATTGAATTGTTCAATTCAGGGAGTCACGAATTTGCCTCATTTAAAGGATTGTCTCCAACTCGTAGAAGGGAAATTGCAGAAGAGGATTTTGAAAAATGGTATGGTGATGCAGAAAAAGCAATTAAGGGATTTAGATTTTACATATCAGAAAAAGACCTTGGTTGGGCTTCATTTATGCTTCAACAATCAGTTGAAATGTGTTACACCGCCATTGAAATGGTGTTTAGTCATTACAACACTCATGAGCATAATTTATTCGCTCTACGTGATAGAACTTTAAAGTATCACATTCGTTTAAAAGGTGTTTTTCATTATGAAGATGAAGAAAAGAAGAAACTATTTGACCAATTAAACTATGCTTATATAGGTGGACGTTACAAAAATGAAAAAGAATTTCCTGTGGACATGGATAAAATAGATTTTTGGAAGCAAGAAACTGAAATGTTTTTAAAATTAACCGAAGAGATTTGTTTGGAGCGAATTGAACGGTTAAAAGCAATGGAATAAAATATTTTTTTGGCACATTTATAAGCTATGCTCCTGTCTATTCATGTTTCGAACATGTTTTAACAATACTTTCACGCAATAATAATTGAGAAAAAATTCTTTTTTACAGGCAATATATATGTTCTATTATTAATGTTGGAAATAAAAAAGTAACAACACCAAATTGCTTAGAAAAATTATTGCCTCCACAAATATTGAAGCTAGTATAATATTCTAACGAGACTCGTAGAAATATTTTGATGATGTTAAACTGCTGATTTGACATTAAATTCCTCAATATTGATTATATTTAAACCATTCAACTTAACCCAAAACCCAAGCAATATCACTAATAACGGATTCATATTAAAATATCAAGAAAATTCACGTTCTGAATCTATTCGTAGTTACATAGAAAGGCGATCACCTTTTACAGAAGCACTGAGTTCGACAGATTTTGCACCCAAAAAGAAAGAAGTATTTTTTTTATCTTTTGATGGTGAAAGCCTGAACTCAATTTGTATTGGAGCTAGAAAAAGAAAAGTTGTAACACTAAAATACGCTGTCGAATTTTCTCGATTTGTAACTATATCACCGCCTCTAAGGATTTCTCAAATTGAAAAAAACATAGATAGTAAGGTAAGACATCATTTTACCAATGCATCTTCAGGTGAAGGCGGTAAAATACCTCCAACTACATGGGATAGACTAATCAAATACGTCAAACAAGAGCGAGGTGAGATAGCTCATAAAATTGATGAATTATTCCAATACCAAGGAGAAGAACAATATCAAGGGGCGGATAAGAACATTCAAATCTTCAAAAGAGATGCAACAAGGGTAGCGTTGGGTTTTGCTGACATAGATCTTGGACGAGCTGAATCCAGTTTTCAAAGAAAAGATAAGAATATAGAATTACCCCCATTTTTAAAAGGGTTAGAAAACTCTGAATTGAGGGAAGACAGGATGTTGATCCATGATTCGAAAATATTTGCTAACTGGGAAAGCGTACCTGTAACACCAGACATAACTGCACAGTACCGACAAGGTGATAAAATTCTGACCATTCAAAATTATAACCGAGAGAAAATTGAAGAACAACTTGGAGTTGATCTACTCTATTACAATCACTTTTATAAGTCTTATGTGCTTATCCAATACAAAAGATTGGTATCGGAATTAGGCACTAAATTATTTAGGTTGAGTGATAGAAATTATAAGAAGGAGTATGAACGAATGACCAAACTTCAAAGTTATTTGGATTCACGGAGTAATGGAAATTCAAGTTTCAATCAACCTAATGATTATAGACTACATAACGGGTTGTGCTATTTCAAACTTTGTGAAAAAGCGGCTTTAAACTATAGTTCATCAGAAATGATTAAGGGAATGTACATTCCACTTGACTTTTGGGATGAATTAGTTAAAAGTGATTCAACAACTGGAAGGTTAGGAGGAAAGCTTATTTCCTATGACAATGTTGGACGTTATTTCAACAACACAAACTTCATTGAGCTGGTTAAAAATGGTTGGATTGGTTCGGACATTAGGCAAGGGCAAGAACTTGAAAAAATAATTATGGAAATTTTGGATTCAGGAAGGTCATTAGTATTGGCTGAATTTGAGAGGGAAAGTGGTGCTAGTTTTCATTAGAAATCGCATTAGACAACAAATAAGTTAAATCTTCACTAGTAAGAGCCGAATTTTGCATAAAGCCTCTTGTCACGATTGGATTATGGATGTTTTCTACGGGTTTGAATCTTTTCTAGTAGCAACAATATAAAATTGATAACTATCTTTGTTTTTAGTTGAGAATATACAATGAATAACAAGAATATAGAACAAAACCTTATAAAAAAAGACGTTAAACCAACAGCTATGCGATTGTTGGTCATGGAATACTTTGAAACAATTACTACTGCAATTTCATTGCGACAAATTGAATCACACTTTGATCATTCTGACATGTCAACACTTTATCGAACATTAAAGAAATTTGTTGAACATAATATTCTTCATACAATAGATGATGGAACAGGTACAATTAAATATGCCAAATGTATTGAAGGCTGTGTTTGTGCTAAAGAGGATTTACATTATCATTTTCATTGTTTAAATTGTAAAAAAACAATCTGCTTAACTGAACAAAGTATTCCTACAGTAAAATTGCCCAAAAACTATACAATGTCTGAAGCGAATATGGTTGTCAAGGGGGTATGTTCTGATTGTCAAAAATAAGTTTGCAAACCATTTGCACAAGCTCGCACCTACCTTTGTAATAACAAATTAAGTTATTTATGGCAAGGTGTATTTTATTTATTGCAAGTTTTTTAATGTTAAGCAGTGTTTTTGGTCAAACAAATACACTTAAAATAAGTGTTTTAGATAAAGAAAGTAAAGAGTCAATAATAGGAGTATCCGTATATTTTGAATCTCTTGAAATAGGGGCAATTTCTGATATTAACGGTAAAGTTGAAATAAAAAATATACCCGATGGGTTACAAGAGTTCAGGGTCTCTTTTATTGGTTATGAACAAATTGATACAGCTTTAATATTCCCTCTGCAAAAAAATGATATCATACTTTACCTTTCTGAAAGTCAATTTGAATTAAAAAGTGTGACGGTTACAGTTGGAAGAAGTACAAGAACAATAGAAAGTATTCCAACAAGAATTGAATTTATTGGGGGAGAGGAATTAGGTGAGAAATCTATAATGAATGCTGCAAATATATCCATGGTATTAAGAGAAAGTACAGGGATTCAAATGCAACAAACATCAATAAATAGTGGAAATTCAAGCATAAGAATACAGGGGTTAGATGGAAGATATACGCAATTGTTAAAAGATGGTTTTCCATTATATGGTGGCTTCTCTGGTGGGCTAAGTGTAATGCAAATACCTCCCTTAGATTTACAACAATTTGGTATAATAAAAGGAAGTTCTTCTACACTTTATGGTGGAGGAGCAATTGCAGGTTTGGTGAACATGGTGTCTAAAACTCCTGAAGAGAATCCATCCTTAGATATTATGCTAACTCAAACTCATGCATTGGGTAGTACTGCTAATTTATTCTACAGCAAAAAACATGAAAAAATTGGCTATACATTTTATGCATCTGGAAATTATCAAAAACCTTATGATCCAGATAATGATGGGTTTAGTAATTTAGCCTTAACCAATACAATTTCGATCAACCCTAAAATATTTTATTACCCTTCCAATAAATCAACATTTTGGTTTGGTGTCAACGGTACGTATGATTCAAGATTGGGTGGAGACATGGTAGTTATTTCTGAAGGTGAAAATTTAGTAAATCAATATTCAGAGTCAAATGAATCAAAAAGAGCGAATACTCAAGCTGTCTATGAGACAAGATTTAATGATAAAAGTAAGTTGACAATCAAAAATAGTGTGTCCTACTTTTCAAGGAAACAAGAAATTCCAGACTATCATTTTAATGGAAACCAATTAAATACGTTTTCAGAAATTAATTTTCAATCCTCAAAAGAAAAGTCAGAATGGATTTTAGGAGCAAATTTATATACAAATGTGTTTGATGAAGTTTCAGACACTTTGCAACGTGACCAAAATGATATAATCACTGGTATTTTTATCAATAATATTTTTGATGTTTCTAAAAAGTGGGCAATTGAATCTGGAGTGAGATTAGATTATTCACAAGATTGGGGAATTTTCCCTTTACCCAAACTTTCCTTATTATGGAAACCTTCAAAAAAATTTACAAGTCGTTTAGGTGGAGGGTTTGGATATAAAATCCCTGATTTATTTACAGAAGAAGCAGAACTTCTGCATTATCGAAATATTCTTCCAATAGATAAGTCTATGATCGTAGCTGAAAAGTCATACGGAGGAAACATCGATTTTAATTATAAAACTATAATCGGAGAAAAAATTACTTTTTCTATCAACCAATTGTTTTATCTAACTTCAATTAGCAATGGGTTATTAATCAACAATGTATCTGGTGGGTATTTTCAATACGGTAATGCTTCTGATGTAATTATGAGTAAAGGTGCAGAAACTAATCTTAAATTCAAGTATAAAGATTTTAGATGGATTCTAAATTATGCATATATAAATGCAACCCTAAACTATTTACCTGATAACCCACAAAAGCCTTTAACTGCAAAACATAATGCAGGAACTGTATTAATGTACGAGAGTGAAAAGTGGCGTATTGGCTATGAAACATATTACACAGGTAAACAAAACTTAAGTGATGGAACAATAACAAATGATTTTCTTACAATGGGATTAATGCTAATGCGAAACTTTGAGTGGGGCAGCATTTTTACCAACTTTGAAAACTTTACAGATAGAAGACAATCTAGGTATAGCCCTTTAGTGCTACCTCCTAATTCTAACCCTAATTTCCCTGAAATATATGCACCCACTGATGGTATAATAATAAGTGCTGGCATTTTGATAAAGCCGTTTGGAAATGAAGATGATGATGATGACGACTAATGAAAAAAACTATTTTTGAAATATCCAAAATGGATTGCCCTTCGGAAGAAAATTTAATCCGTTTGAAACTGGATGGTTTTTCTAGTATCGCTAATCTTGATTTTGATATTCCTAATCGAAAATTGTCCATTTTCCACTATGGAGAATTAGATCAAATAGAAAATGCCATCATAGATTTAGGTTTAGGTGGACACAAATTATCCACAGAAGAAACTAATCAAACTGAATTTTCAGAAGACATAAGTCAGAAAAAACTATTATGGACAGTTCTAGTAATAAATTTTGTTTTTTTCTTACTTGAAATGGCTACAGGGTTGATTTCAAAATCAATGGGGCTAGTAGCAGATAGTTTAGATATGTTAGCAGATTCCTTTGTTTATGGAATAAGTCTTTTTGCTGTAGGAGGTTCGATAATAAGGAAAAAGAATATAGCTAAACTTGCTGGGTATTTTCAAATTACACTTGCCATTATCGGTTTTTGGGAAGTTTTAAGGAGGTTTTTCGCAGAAGAAAAGCTTCCTGATTTTTTGACAATGATCGGGGTCTCAGTTCTTGCATTAATCGCAAACGGAATATGTCTATACTTAATGCAAAAGTCAAAAAGCAATAATCAGGCACATATGCAAGCGAGTTTGATTTTCACTTCCAATGATATCATTATCAACTTTGGCGTTATTGTAGCAGGTGTTTTAGTAAGTTGGTTAAATTCAAGTAAACCTGATCTAATTATTGGGAGTATTGTCTTTATATTAGTTATTCAAGGTGCTTTTAGAATATTGAGGGTTTCCAAATAATTAATTGACTAGTCTTTCATCTCTTAACTATAAATAACATGCTTTAAATTTGGTTTGATTTTTTACCCGCCAATTACTACTTAGATTCAAAAGGTTAGGATAAAAGAACCTGAATATCCTCAGAGAAAAAGTTCGAAATTTGTTAGTTTGGGATCACAGAACTAGTCAAAAGCCTCATAACCATTGAGTCGACAAGGTTTTTTATATGAAAAGAAAAATTGTATCAATCTTCAAAA
>CAYPZN010000001.1:0-56637 GCA_964415335.1 uncultured Crocinitomix sp. | reverse complement strand
ATGACTTGAATCGGCTAGAGTCTTTTAACAGCAATTAGAATCACCACAACTCCCATTTTCTTGAATTGGTGGACATGGTACTGTACCGTAAGAACAATACACGCAACAATCCCCATCTTTCGGTTTTAGTAGCACTTGACAATTCTCGCATTCATAAAACCAAGAACAGGCATCTGTAAGCATTGTTTCAGTTTTCTTATGCCCACATTCAGGGCACGTCAATATTGACTCTAAAATTATCTCCTTATTCATCTTCAACTGCTTTATAACCTGTACTATTTATTGCTGCAACAATTTGATCGTAGCTAGTTTTACTCTCGTCAAAAAACACCATAGTTGAGCCATTATCATAAGAACTCTGAGAAGAGAGAACCCCATCAACTTCATTAACCGTATGGTCAATATGGTTCTGACATGCATCACAAGTCATCCCCTCTACTTTTATTACTACTTTCTGCCTATCCATTCGATCTACTACAGTCGTGCTCTCCGAATTATCGGAATAAAAAATGTGTGAATAATAGGGGAATAGCGTCATTATAACGACAAAGGCAGTTACTATACCTAAAAATAATTTGGTTTGTAAAAACTTTGGTTTTTCCTCTTCCGAGCAGTCACAATCATCCGTTTTTTTCGGTTTTAATTTTTGCCACCATGCGAACGCAAGTACGATAATGGTCAAACCTATAAGATAGGGGCGAGCAGGTTCTATCCAAGAAAAACTAGAAGCAGCACCGCTGCTGCCAGCAACTAATGCAAGTACAGGTGTTATACAGCATAATGAAGAAGCTATTGCAGTAATAACGCCTATTCCCAAAAGACCTTTCGTTTTTGTTTCTTTCGACATATTAATTTATCCCACTTTACGTAGAATTTCGTTTTTAGAGATCATTAATAGAAAAGGTTCAAACAGAGAATGATAATTTTCATTTAAGAAGTAATAAGTCGTTTGACCTTCCTTCCTGAAGCCCAGAAGTTCACCAGTTTTCATTTTTTTAAGGTGTTGTGAAATGGCAGGAGCTTTCATCCCTAGTATATCGGATAAATCACAAACACAAAGTTCTCCCTCTTCACAGAGTAAAAAGAGGATATTTAATCTTACTTCATTTCCTGCTAATCCCAACGCGCTAGATAACTTTTTTACTGAGGAACTTACAGATTTTACTTTTTTCTTACTTCGATCGATTTGTTCATGATCTGCAAAAACCCGAATACATCCATTTTCATTTCTCATAGTACAAATATATTAAGTATTTACTTAATTAAGCAAATGCTTAATATTTGATTCTTGAACTCCTATTTGGATTATTAAACGGTACGTAGTGTTATGAAAACACTTCTTCAATCTCTTTCAAATCCTCCCTCAAAAAGTTCGAAATCTGTCCGCTTGGGGTCACTATTTAAGCATAAAAACCTCCACAAGTACGGAGGTTTTTATATTTTCGGTACTAAATTCGGTACAAATTATAATCCTAAGCAAGTTTTGAAGTTCAATAGTTCTCAATAGTGTTCAAAGGATATCAATTTATTTTCAAGTATGTACATAGTTCGTTCTATAGTTAGAGTAATATTTTAATACAATAATTTGAAACTAGATGGAATATTAGATTCTAAGCTTGATTTCTAGTTTTACAAAGAAAATCTGCGCTGGGAGGTTATTATGAGTATCAAGCAAGTAATACGGCGCATTTTAGTAATACTAAATATGAATTCGAAATAAACACGTACACCATTCCAACATTTTTAGATTGGCAGATTGAAGGAGAGATTGAAATAGAAATTAAAGAGACTGGAGATGATTTTGAATTTGATTTTTGGTTCGAACAAGGGCCCTATTTTAATCTTTACAAAGACACCAAATCTGATTCAATTCTCTACTTGATGGGGACTGATGACAATTCAGGTCATAACTGGATTATTAACCTCAACAATAAAGAAATTGGCAACATTTACAATCCAGAAGAATTTAACAGTGTAGAGAGATTAGCAGTTCATGGTTCAGATTTTGAGTTAAAAAAGGAATAGATCGTTCTTCTCCTTATCAATTACCAATCTTTTTCTATTTTTAAAGATTAAATCATTATTGTTTGCATTCATGTGATACAGTTAATTAACTCAAAATGAAAATACAGATCATAAGTGATCTTCATCAAGAATTTAGATGTTCAGAATTGAATTTTCAAAATGCTGATATTGTTGTCTTTGCTGGTGATGTAAATATTGGTGTTAAAGGAATAGAATGGTTAAAAACTGAAATTCCCGATAAGCCTGTTATTTATGTTTTAGACAACCATGAATACTATAAAGGATCATACCCTCAAAACACTGAATAAAATTATTGAGGCTGCTAAAGACACTAATATTCATGTCCTCGAAAACAAACACGTTAAAATTGATAATGTGAATTTTCACGGCACTACGCTATGGACTGATTTTTAGTTATTCGGAAACTCAAGATATTACGGTTCAATATGCCAATCAAAAATGAATGATTATAAAAAAATCCGACGAGATTCTTCCTATTCAAAACTTCGAACAATTGACACGTATCGAATACATCAAAAATCTATTCAGTGGTTAGCAAATAGTTTGACGGAAACACAAGGAGAAATAAATTTTGTAGTCACTCATCATGCGCCCATTATTACATAAATCTCGAAAAAGATAAGGAAGATTTGATTTAGTTTTCCAAATAATTTTTAATAGACGTGACACCAAATAACATTGGTTTATTTTGATAAGAATTTCCGTAAGTAATACTTATTTCATTTCCCTTTATATTCGTTTTTTGCAAATCATCAAAAGAAACTATCCCCCCCGCAATTTCTTCTATAGTATCAATTAAATTATTGTATAAAGTATGTGAATAATTTCCGTCTTTAATAACCAATTCCATTTTAGGCTGATATACAACCCAAATTAAAGATGGGATTAAATGAAAACTCCCTCTAACTTTATCGAAAAAAACTTTTTTATCGATCGCTGATGAAATTGAATTACCTATAATTTCAGGTGAGCCAAAAACTGGAGAAAACCATTCACCAAATGTTATCGAATAGGACTTAAAACCTTTAAAGGTCATGCGAATGGAAAATCGATCTGAATTTCGATCATTTAATCTTAAATCAAAATCATACTCATCTCGCCCATATCTTTCCCACGAAGCAATATCTTCTCCTAAATTTCCACTAATCGTAATGGTCGGCAGTTTTACAAATTGCCCATCAGGCTGGAAGTATATTGACTGATTATTTGCATCAACTAAAGCCAATTTAACTTGCTTTAGTATTCTATTTAAAATTTGAGTTGTCGTTGCATTTTCTTCTTTTTCTGGATCGACATAAAGCGAATGAATAAGGCTTGAATAAACATTAAATAGTGAGCCTGGAAAAGGGGTATAAAAATGATTTATATCCGCTGAAACTTTATTTGCCATTTTGTATGCTTCAATATCGCTCCCAACAAGCCAATTTGCAACAATAGGACTTTTGCAAAATTGAAACATTGTATTTGAAGAAGTAGTCAACGTATCAAAGCTATTTTTGTTTAAGTTATTGGGCTGTTTTTTCTGGAAAATTGATAAAATATCTTCTTTTGTATGTACTGTTGATGAATCAATGTTAAACATTGAAATTTCTTTTTCTTCAAAGTCACTTGGGTCGATTAATCCTTCATAGCACCCAAATAATAAGAATGACAAAAAGAAGACGAATATATTTCTTGAGATAAACATAAGATTGATTTTTGATGGTTTAAGATTAAGGAACTACATCTATCACTTGTCAAGGAGAGATATAGTTCCCTTTACTAATAAATTTGTTAGACATCTATTTTTAATCGTGACTTAAAATTTCTTTTAAAGATGTCACTCCAAATATTTGAGGACTGCTCATAATTGGACTTTCAAACGTAATGGTGGTTGTTTTTTCTCCAACTTTAGCAATGGATGTCCCTGCAGAAGTATCAAATCGAAAGGTCATAAGATCAACCCAATTAACACCTGCAGCTAAATCTCGTTCTATTGTTTGTTTATACGTTTCAGTACTTATTGTTAATTCAATTTTAGGGCGGTACATTACCCAAATTTGAGAAGGAATCATATGTAAAGAACCTTGATCTGGCGAAAAGAAAGTTGCACTATCTACTGTTGCACTTGGAGAAAATTTTGCCGTCTCCGAATTAACATACGAAGGAGAATACCAATTTCCAAATGTTACTGGATAGGATTTGAATCCTTTAATCATTACCCGTAAATTATAATCTTTATCCTCTATAATTCTTGTTGAACTAAACGTTGTTTTAATCGAAGTTGAAAAACAGTGCTGTTCTATTTGTGTTCGTTGAACAGTTTTCCATGGGGTTACTACCGTTGAACTTTTATTTAGGCTAACATCAAGGTCATATTCGCCATCTTGATACGATTTCCAATCCGCTAAATCACTCCCTAGATCTCCTCCAATTGTAATAGTTGGAAGTTTAATGGATGACCCATCAGCTTTGATATAGTTTGATTTGTTCTCTGCCGCATTAAAGTTTTCTTGTGCAAGTCCTAAAGCCGCATTAAATGATTTTGACAACGTTGAAATTTTTGTCACCAAATCTTTTTCTTGATCACTATATTCTTTTATTTTTTTACTGTATTTCAATCCTCCAAGTGTACTTTGCAGCCATTCATTCTGCGTTTCATTTGGTAAACCCGTATCAGGATTAACATTCTGTTCTGCATACGATTTCCACGCAACTTGTGCTTGTGTAATAGCACCTTGGTAATTATCTCTTGCTGTATTGAGTTGGCTCATTAATTTTTGATATGTTGTATCTTTATTTGCATCAACACCTGGTGTAATTGAAGAAATCAACGAACCATATGCATTGGTTAAAGAGCCAGGATTTGGTGTATAAAAACCATTTACATCTGCAGCAACTGAATTTGCAGTATTATAAGCGTCTATATCATTTCCATTTGTCCAATTTGCAGCTAATGGGCTACCTGTAAATTGGAATTGCGTTGTATCTGTACTTTGACCAATTGCAGGGTATTTATTTGCAATAGCACTAAACAAATAATCAAATTGAGAGTTTTTAAAATCAGACATATTCTTTTTTTTAACATTAATAAATCATCTTATTTAGAAAGCTTCGGCTTTCTTTTTCTTGTTGATTAAAACCGCTAAAGTGTATTACAAACCTGTATCTCTTTTGTAAAATTTGGAAGTTAAATCCAATGTACAGTTGTTTTGTTTTTAGCGATTTCAATTCTAGTTTTATGAACTAAAAGTTCATCTTGTCTTTCACATATAAATTGTAATTCAAGACATGGAATGCGCATTTCCTGATTACAAATTTGAAGGCAAATGGATGGTTTATCAAGACTGATTTCCATGGTTCTAAAACAGAAATATCATATTTATTATCAGGGAAAACCCTGATTCGAACAGGGAGAACATGGAATTTAAAACCGCTTATCCTTTAATAAACAATATTTTAGCTCAATTCAAAAAAAAGCACTTCAAAAGCAATTACAAATCACTTCTTTCGCTCCGTATATTTGCTCATATACTTAGTTTAAACAAATAATTATGAAATTCTCTTTAACACTTATTGCAACTTGTTTCTTTTTTTCCGCAATTGCACAAAACAATTCAGACACAACTTGTATCCCTGGACGTACCGTCTTACCAATTGCTGTTCAATCATGGAAAGCGGTATACCAACAATTGGCCAATAATCATATTATAGGAAGTAATGCTGTATCACATTCAACAGGTTATATTTCTATTTCTCAATTAACACATTTATTACCTCCAGCGCAAGCAAGTGAAAATGGGAATTGCGAAATTCTTAATTTTTGGATTTATATGGACAGTGATACCATTCCTAAAATTGCTATTTCAAGAGAAGGTCAAAGTGACAGTTTAATTACGTTAGATAATGGCGGACAATTACAACCTATTTCACAGCTTTCAAATGAATTTAATCGCTGGGTAACATTTACTGATTCTTCTAGACAATGCTTAATTTATGTTCAAAAATTTAGGTATGAATGGAGTCAAATAGAAGCTTTATTTATCAATCAACAATATGATTCTCTTTCAATTGAATTTGTTGCACATAGTGTGTCTCCTTTAAGCACAATTTACGAACTTCCCGATCAAAACGTAGAAGGATGGATAACTTTAGATATTATTTTACAAGGAATAAAATCACGGTCAAATGGTACTAAAACATCAAGTTATTTTGATTTTGCAATGCCTTGCCCTAAAAATTGTCCAAATAATTAATCTTACTATCTTTTAACCCATGCAGCTCACAATAATGCAAATCGCTGTGTTTTTCACACTTATCCCCATTATTGTGGGCTTATTACGCCATTCTCGTATTGAACGTGAAGCAAAATGGCTTCTTTACTTACTTATTCCTATTGCGTTAAATCAGTTTCTTTCCGTTTGGTGGATTTATTACATAGACGCAAATAATTTACCTTTTTATTTTTTCTATATCATCTTAGAAACCATTGGTTTATCAAAGATTTATTATAGTTATTTAAACGATTGGAAAAACAAATTTATCATTCCTTTATTAGCAGTATTTTTTCTGTTTTTATATGTTGTGCATTTTATTCTTGAACCTGAAAATTTATGGACTTACTCCACTTATTTAAGAGCTTTAGAAGGAGGAATTATTTTAATCTTTACAGGTGTTTATTTTTTCAAAATTTATCGAAAACAAGAAATCTTAAACTTATATAATATTTCAGGGTTTTGGATTAGTGCAGGCTTAATCATCTATTTTACATGCAATTTGTTGCTGTTTATCTTTAGTGAGTTTGTGTACGGCTTAGACGATACAATTTTTCAATCTGTTTGGGCAATTCATGCTATTTTAAGTATTTTACTGCACACATTATTTTCAATCGCAATGTTATGCAAGAAAACGGAAGTGATTTCTTAACCTTATTTGCTGTTAGTGCACTTCTAATATTAGTGATTATCATATTCACTTCAATCTTCCTTATTTCGTATCAAAAGAAAGTTGTTTCTCAAAAATTACAGATTCAACGGAATGAAATAGAAACACAACAAAAATTGCTTCAAGCCTCTATTGATGCACAAGAAAAAGAACGCAAGAGAATTGCTTCAGATCTTCATGATGACATTGGTTCATTGCTTTCTGCATTAAAATTAAACATCAGGCATTTAAAAAGTATTCATCAAGTTACTGAGCAGGATCGTAACTTCTTGGATCAAACAGCAACTATGCTAGATGAAGGACTGGCAAATGTACGCCGGATTAGTTATGATCTACTCCCTCCTACACTTGCTCGTTTTGGGCTTTGGAAAGCACTAAAAGAATTGATAAAGCGTGCAAATGATAGCGAACAAATACAAATTATTAGTAATTTAGAAAGTATGATGGATTATCGTTTAGATAAACGTTCTGAGCTTTCTTTATTTCGTGTTTTACAAGAACTTATTTCTAATACTTTGCATCATTCCAAAGCAACAGAAATAACAATCAATTGTCATGAAAAAGACGGTTTAGAAATTGCGTATAAAGACAACGGAGATGGAATAACTGACGCTTCACAACTTACAGGATTGGGTATGATTAATATGCAAAGTAGAATTGAAAGTTTAAATGGTAAAATGATACTGTCATCTCAAGAAGATTCGCATTTTTTTGCTCAAATTTCAATCCCAAAAAAGTAAAAAATGACTCCAAATTCAACAATTAAAATTGCATTGGCAGATGATCATATATTGGTTAGAGCAGGGCTAGCACAAATCATTAATACTTACGCTGAATTAGAAGTAAAAGTACAAGTAGGAAATGGAAAAGAATTGTTGGATTATATAAAATCCAATTCGATAGATGTTGTGCTTCTGGATTTGGACATGCCTGTAATGGATGGAAAAATAACCCTTATAGAACTGCAAAAGAGATTTCCTGATGTTAAAACTATTATGCTCACTGTGCATCAACATGATTCATTTATTGTGGATATGATGGAAGCTGGCGCACATGGATACCTCTTGAAAGATTCAGAGCCAGATGAAGTCATTATGGCTATTAAAACGGTTGTCCGCGAAGGGATTTATTTTAACAATCGTGTAAGCAAAGCCCTTTTGGGTAGTGTTTCTAAATCTAAGTTTGGACATCAGACCATTATCGGCGAATCACTTAATCAACGTGAATTGGAAGTTTTAGCCCTTATCTGTAAAGAAAAAACAACGTCACAAATTGCTGAAGATTTATTTTTAAGTCCTAAAACCATTGAAGGTTATCGTAAAAGCTTACTGGAGAAAACAGGGGCTAAAAATGTTGCTGGAATTGCCATTTATGCTGTCAAAAATGGATTAGTTTAATCTGTTAAAACAATTAATTAAAAAAAACATCAAATAGTTTATAAAACTTTTCTGGCTCTTCTAGATAAGGATTATGTCCACTATTTTCAAACATGTGAAATTCTGCTTTAGGCATAAAAGTTTTATATTGTTCGTTAAATAAAGGTGTTGATACTCCATCATATCTTCCAGCCATAATTAGTGTTGGAAAATCTAAATCTTTCAATTTTCTTCTAACGTCAAATGCAATCATAGAGCCGCCTACAAGAAAATCGCCATCATCTCCTAAAATTCCATAATAGACATCATTGTTCCAAGCACGGTATTTTTTTTTAGGATAATTCCCTTTCACTTTGGTATCATGGTAATAAATATATTTTGTAGGAAAACTGCTATATACTTTATTAAAAATTGAATCGGCTGAAACATAACCAAGTGTTCGGAGTGAATCTACTTGATGCCATAATTCTGGAAAATGTGTTCTCGCTTCATGGTTATAATTATCACAATTATTTTGCCACATTTCACCACTATGAAAACCAGCAATAAGCACCATTTTAGAAACTTGTTTAGGGTAGGCAACTGCGTAAGCTTGTGCTACAACTGTTCCATACGAATGTCCAACCACAGCAATTTTATCTAACTTAAGGGCTTTCCGAACTTCTTCAGTAATATGTACATCATTATCTATAGAATATTCAGATTTATCCTTCGCATCATCAGACAACCCCCTCCCAAGCATATCAATAAACACTACTTTATGGGTTTTGTAATACCGCCCAAAATTACCTTGCATATAATCATGTGAATTTCCCGGACCACCTGAAAAGAAGAAAATTGGATCTCCCTTTCCCAGCACTTCTACATTAATTTTGTATCCGTCAATTTCAATGAATTGGGATTCGAATTGATTGTAAATAAAGTCAGCTTCTTGCCCAAAAAGGAATGAGGTTAGTGATAAACTAAATAGTAATAATATGTTCTTTTTCATGTTAATGCTTTTAATCAAAGCTAAGGAATATATGCGATTTTTAATTGATATTTATTGTTCAAGGTCAAAATAACCTAAATGAGCATCACTAAGAAATTTTCCTTTCCCTCCAATAAGGTAAATTCGGCGTGCTTCTTTATCAATATACTGATATTTTGGCAAAATTAGCTTGGTAATGAAACGTAAATAACACTAAACTGATAAAAAATAATGATTGTCTAAATTGCATAAATTTTTTAATTGAATTCAGGAGTCGTGAATACTAATAATTTTAGCTAAAATTATCATAAATATCACGATCAATAGATGAAGTAATATGAAAACTTAGAGTAAGCAATTTTTAATAAGTTATTTTATACATTTAATTATAACAGCTAAATAATTTTCTGAAAAAATGAACCAATCGTGTAAATTATTATGCTGTGTATCAAGAATTCATCTAACTTAACTCACTTAATCAAATTCATCCCAAAAGTAATGCACTTCGATCGAAACGATAAAATTGAAATTATTGAAAACGCAATCAGTTGGCTAGTGGCTTTTGCCTTATTAATATATGGTGTTGGAAAAATTGTACAATTTGATAGGGTAAGTGAAATAGATAAAACCGTTAATCAAATGTCGGGCATGGAATTAATGTGGGCATTTTACGGTTATTCATACGCTTTTGCAATAACATTAGGAATTCTTGAAGTAATTAGTGCTTTTCTCATTTTTTTGAAAAAAACAAGAATTATTGGCTGCTTACTTGCCTCAACAATACTTATTAATGTTATTCTTCAAGACATTTATTATAGTGTACATCTTGGAGCCTTAAAGGCAGCAATACTGTATCAAATATGTATTTTTATTATTTTATGGTTAAACCGCGAAAAACTAATTCGGAGTGCTGCAATATTGTTTAATTCAAAAAAGAAGACACAAACAAAAAAGAAATATATTTTTAAGATATTCATTGCATTGTGTATTTTCATCATTTTAAGAATTGCGGAGTATTATTTCACAATAATATAATAATCAGACCTCTAACATAACGTATGAATCAGGTTGACGCCTATTATTTGAATAAGAAAGAACCTTATCAAAGTTGTTTATTAGCGCTTCGAGTATGTATTTTAGAACAAGATTCAAAAATTATTGAGACACAAAAGTGGGATATGCCTTGTTTTGTATACAAAACGAAGGGTTTTTGCTATTTATGGACTGATAAAAAGACACAAGAACCGTATATTCTTTTCGTCGAGGGAAAATATTTAGATTATCCACAATTAGAAAAAGGAGCTCGTTCTAAAATGAAAATTCTTAGGATCAATCCCAACATTGATCTTCCCATTCAATTGATTGAAGAAATAATAAATAGTGCCTTAAATTTATATCGAAACGGAACCTTAAAAACCAAATAAAATAATTTTAACATTGGAAATTTACACTAACATTCTGCGCAATATTAAGCGCTACATTAATCTGAACGCACAAGATGAAGAACAATTTATTTCAATCGTACAAATCAGAGAAATCAAGCGAAAAGCATTTATAATTCAGCCTGATCATATTTGCTTGAACCAAACTTATGTTTTAAAAGGAGCTATACGAAGTTATTTAATGACAGATGAAGGCATTGAACACACAATTCAATTTGCGATAGAAGATTGGTTTATCAGCGACTTTAACAGTTACATCAATCAGGTACCAGCTTCTTTATATGTTCAAGCTATGGAAGATTCCACTATCCAGCAAATAGCATATAATGACGTCGAAACACTTTGTAAAAACAATACAAAATTTGAGCACTTTTTTAGACGAATTGCTCAAAAGTCATTTGCATTTTCGCAAAAACGAACTTTATCAAATTTGGGCAAATCTGCTGAAGAACGATACCTTGAATTTGAACACACCTATCCGCTAATTGTACAAAGAATGCCACAATATGCATTAGTCTCTTATTTAGGAATGTCACCAGAGTTTTTAAGTAAAATCAGGAAAAAACTCATCCGTAAATCTAGTTAAAACACAATTTGATTCCCAAAAGTTTGATTCAAGAATTGAACTCACCCAACGATAACACAGCAGTAAATTTTGAGCCTAATCGGCTAACCAATCAATTAGGCGCTGTTGAATTAAACAAAAGAGTAATGCAATAGATTTTATCTGCTGGCTCGTGACTCAATCATGAAATTAGCAGTACACCTCCTAACGATCTTACTAAAGACATATCAAGAATAATTACAATTCTTTTTTCTGATTTGGATGATTTATTTGTTATTAACCCGGCAGATGTGTATGCTTTTTTGGCGCTTAATCAATTTGAAATTGGCAATGATCAAAAGTATAGCTTAGAAATTATTTTATTGCTTTGGTTTAGATAAATTAAACTTGCTTTTTATTTTCTTCGTACAAGCTGATTGTATTAATTTTAATTCGTAAGGATTTCATAACAGACCGTCAGATAAACGAATAATAAATCATCTTGAAATGGGTAATGATAATTCTGTAAAACCAAATTTATTAAAGTTAAAAGGGAAACAAGCAATCATGGTTTGGCTAGCCATTTATCCAACTATAACAATTATTTTCTTCTTTTTTGGAGCACAGTTACAAGCACTTCCTTTTTATTTAAGGACACTTGTGCTTACATTAGTTTTAGTTCCTTTAATGGTATTTATTCTACTTCCATTAATTCAAAAACTATTTGCTAAGTTAGGATGGTAAATTAGTCTTCAAGAATCAATTCAATTCTTGATTTTTCTCTTTTTTGTGTAAAATATGAGAAACATGCGTTTTTACCGTATTAATAGAAATATGTAATTCGTTAGAAATTTCAGCATTCGTTTTCCCTAATTTTACAAGCCTTAACACCTCAATTTCTCGCTTAGTTAAGTTAATCAATTGATTCATAATTTTTCTTTGCATCAAAAATCAATTTTAACACTTTATTTGATGTCATTCTTTAGGATGATTTAAAGGGCTTCTGTACTATTTTAGAAAAAAAATAAATGATTAACGCTGAAAAAAATCATCCTTAAGGATGATTTTCAAGAAGTATAAATATTATTAATCAAACACTTATAAAACTGGCAATTTGTTTCAATAATTATATCTGCTATATTCGTACTGAAAAATAAAGTATGCGACAGATATTAGTAATTATTGTTTCATTTTTTTTGTTTTTGAAAGCTCTTCTTATGCTCAAATTGAACAAATTAAATCTGCTAGACTTGCTGTAGATACGCTCTTTTTCTCAGATAAAAAGAAAGCATTAGAAATTAGCGAAGTATTTATTCCACAAAGTAAAAGTATTCAAGATACGTTTTACATTACTTATTTTTTGGATCAAGTAGGAGAATTAAACCGGTATTTAGGCAATTTAAGAAAAGCAGAGGAATAATTAAAAGAATGTTTGCTTTATAAAGTAAATTGGGACGATTTACAAGATCTTTCAATCACCTATAATAATTTAGGTAAAACCTATAAACAAAGGGGGGACTATGATTTAGCCTTCTACAATTTCTTAGAGGCTCTAAAATTAATGGAACAAGATGATAATCTTATTGGCCAAGGTTATTATTTGAACAATTTAGGAACTCTTTTTGACGATCAGCAGAATTATACAAAGGCAATTGAATACTATAACCGGGCTTTTGAGGTAAAGAAAATCACAAAAGATAGTTCCGGGATGGCGTCTACATCTTTTAACATAGGAATATCATACTATGGATTAAACAATTTTGACCAAGCGTTGGTTTATTTCTATCAATCATATAACTCTAGTTCCTATCAAAAACTAGCAAATAAAAAGGTACGTGCCCTAACAAGTATTGGAAAAACATTGATTGTAATGGGGCAGTTTAAGGAAAGTAAAAAAGAACTACACAAAGGCCTTTCACAAATAGATAATGTAGATGAACAAATTGTAAAATCAAATTTATACAGTGCTTTAAGTGAAGCATACTTATCTCTAAATCAAATCGATTCAGCGAAGTATTTTAATCAAATAGCTTACACTAACATTATTAATACTGGTGCTCCGCTAGAAACACAGAATATTCTCCTTATTGGCGCCAAAATTTTTGAGGCAAATGATCAAATTGATTCATCATTATATATGCTTAAACAAGGGCAAACATATTATGATTCACTTGTTTCTGAAGCAACTATTAATGCCGTTGCTGAAATGGAGAGCAAGTATAATACAGAAAAAAACTTGCGTTTAATAAAAGAAGCTGAATTAGAAGCAGCCGAAACAAATGAAGTTTTAAAAGAAAAAAAATTACAAACTTCTTACTTAATCATTGCTTTAATTCTTGTTTTTACTGCTGCCATTTTCATCTTAATTAAATACCGGTCCAAACAAAGAAGTGTTAAACTAATTCAAGGGCAAAAAGTGTTAATAGAACGCCAAAACCAACAGTTAAATACTATTAATTCGAGTTTATCATCCGAATTGGGAACATTGAAATTAGATATTAAGGAAAAAGACAACATTTTAGATAATGTTTTCTCTAAATCAAAGTCGCAAGATCTTCCTCCTGAATTATTGGATTTATCAAAACGTGAAAAAGAAGTTTTAGCAAATTTAGCCCTCGGATTATCAGATGATCAATTGGCAGAAAAACTGTTCGTTTCAAAATCTACGATCAAAACACATTTAAGACGAATTTACAGTAAGTTACTCGTAAAAAACAGAGCGCAATCTGTTGCTATTGCACATAAACATGGAATTATTGGTGCATTGTAATAAACTAACTAGTCTTCGCAATTTCAATCAACTCAATTAGCTTTTCTATATCTTTATTATCGTTAAATACATTAACAGAAATTCGCAAAGATTCACCACGTACTGATATTGAAATTTTATTATCTGTAAGGAGGTTTTTAAATAAATCAGCATCCACCTCTTTGGGAAGTTTTAATGAAAAAAGGTGATTTGAAAAATAGTGCCCATCTTCCATTTCAATTCCAGTCTCTTTAAGATAATCCAACAAAGGCTGAATAAGGTTTGCACAATATGCTTGAATCCCTTCAACACTCCATGCATTAACTTGTTTTAATGCTTCATTTAAAATAGGCATCAGAATAAAATTGCTTGTCTCTCCAACATTATATCTTCCAGCACCACCTTGATACTTTTCTTCATAGTTGGTTAGGTTTCCAAAATCTCTGGCATTGGTTCTGTTCATCCATGATTCTTCCAAAGGCTCTCCCTCATTGAAAGTCTCACCAATATATCCCAAAGCAACTGAATATGGCCCGAACAACCATTTATAGCCAGCACAAATTAAAGCGTCAATATGGCATTGGTCTACATCAATTGGAACAGCACCAACAAATTGACTTCCATCAACAACGAATTTTGCTCCAACAGATTTACATTTTTCTCCTATTCTTTCTAAATCAAATTTAAGTCCCGTCATCCAATGAACTCCTGAAATAAGCACAACGGATGTATTTGCATCAATTGCATCAATCAATTTTTTATTCCAATTTTCTCCTACAAGTTTTAAATTTTCATTAGGACTGATAATTTCTAAATCGTTTTGATTTCTTTCACACCAATTTTTTAATGAAAAGTATCCACTTGGAAATTCATTTTCTACCGTAATTGCCTTCCCGTTCTCTTTTCCTTTAATGTTTTTTAATACTGTACTAAATCCATAAGATGTAGATGGAATGATCACTACATTTTGTGGACGGCAATTAACAATTTGGCTAAATCCTTCTTTTGCCTGATCTACTTCATTAAAATAATCTTCTTGTGCAATTTTCACCGGGTTTCGACTTGTAACAATTGCATTGATTGCTGCAGTTTCTGCAGTTTTAAGCAATGGAGCTTTATAAGCACAATTTAAATAATGTACGTCTTCATCTAGTGTAAATAAGTGTTTTTGATTTTCCATAAACTATTTTTCGTAGGTTAGATAAGCAGATACCATCCAATAATTATTCTCTGATTCTGCCGCTTTTTGGGCTTCAGGGATTGAAATTTTTAATGTATGCGCCCCCTTTTTTAGCATTTTTAAAGGAATTATTTCAGGAGACACATCACTTCCGGGACACCAATTAGAACGAGATAGGTCCGAAGAAGCTAATCTTTCAGTACTTTCTTCTCCATCCCAAATTACATCTTGTTCCCAAACACCAGTGGTGGGATTAAATCTTCTAAAACTCGCACAATCATCTCTCCATGGAATGAAACTTTTAATAAGTTTATTATCTAGGTAAATTTGATTTTCTTCTTTTTTGAATTCATCTCCTTCGGCATGCCCCCCGTGACCTGTAGTAATATAATGTAACTGTACATTTGAATAAGTACTATCTAAAACAAAATTCACTTCTAAATCATTTATAGCAAAATCATCATATTGCCTTTGATCTGCGGCATATTTCACTGTATTAATTAATGGAACAACACAAGTTTCTTTTTTTAAATGATTTGAAATTTCTGTTTCTTTAAATTCAAGCGAAGCTGAAATATTATACCCTTCTTTCGTCCAAGTATCAATATAGACTCCAATGTAAACCTCATCCTCTAATAATGGAAGTAATTGGGTAATCTCTTGTTTCCATTGTACATCTTCTTCCCATTCTGGAATATAAATTGGTTTTCGTTCTTTTATAACTTCTTTGTCATTAAAAAAACCAACTCCAAAAGGTGTCATAAAACGCAAAAGTTCTACTGTAGGAAAATATTTTAATGAAGCTGAATCAAATGGTTTTACCCCAGGATAAGTTTCTGAAAGATTTTTTAAATCAAATTCGCCACTTTCGAAATCCAATAAACTTAAATCAGTTTCTTTAGGAATAACAAACAAAGAACCTGATTTATCCCATGGATCACCATTCGAAGTTAATCGTGCATTAATATAAACCTCTGGTTGTAATTTATACTTGGGTAATTTCACTTTTTTTAGTAACACACGACCCGCGTCTAACCTTAAAATTGAATCAGATGCCATTGTTGTATCTGCTTTAAAAGCAATATCAAAATATAAATTAGTACTGTCAAAAATGGAGATTGATTGATTTCCTAGGCTATGTATTTCTACCTTTTTTTCTTGATCAACACACGATACAAAAAAAAGAAAATTGAGAAAAAAGAAAAACAGAATTACCCTCTTCATAGTGTTTTGATTTAATTATTAATGAGGATAAAGATAACAAATACTTCTGGCTTAAATTTCCCTTTCATTGTCCATTTATTGCCGTTCTAAATCGTGTTAAAGAAACATAAATAATGTTTTCTAGTTGCTATACTTTCATAAAACGGTGTGTATTTTTAGCCCGCTATCTCATTCCAAATGTCTAAATAAATTTTCCATTCCCCTTCTACCTTCTTCCAGACAATAACGTATTTTCCTTTCCAACTAATTTCGCTCCCATCTGGACGTCTGGTTGTTCCTTCATAGTATCCATAATCATATGCCGTTTTATTTTCGATTGTAATCTCAATTGGCGTTATTTTATGCTGTACTATTTGTACATCCTTTGGTGTTACCCAATACTGTTTCAAACCTTCTATCCCTTCTAAGATATTTTGTTTATTTGGAAATATTTTTGCGTCTTTTGTATAGCAAGCAACTAGTTTGTCCATTTCTTTATTGACCAAACAATCAGAAAAATATGCAACACTCGTTAAAATCTTTTCAATTTCTTTTTCATCCCCATTATAGGTCTGAGCATTAAGTTGGGGAGCAAAAAACAACAATACGAGTACGAAGTACATCTTTTTTACCTTATTCATGAGTTCTATATTTAAAAGGTTTTAGTAAAAAATATTCCCTAATTTAAGAAATATGTTATTCGAATTACTCAATGCTATGTCAATAAAAAATTTAACTTTAATGTATAGAACCGTTTAAAATCAACTTGATATGAAACACATTTCCATTTTTTTTCTTAGTTTTTTATTTTTATCAACAGCAATAGGTCAAGTTCATCCTATTGAGGTTCATGAAAACAACAGAGTAGCATCACTACAGATGACACCGACAGAATATAGTGATTGGAAAACTGAAGATCATTTCAACAACACGGCAGTCAGAGAAGCATTATTTAATGATATCTACTTGAATTTTGCAGATAAGTTTGATTTTATTTTTCTGATTTTAAATGAAGACGAGAAACCAGACGGATTGCCATTTGGTCAATTAATTCAAGTATCAAATGCAACAGAAGGAATTGGATTAAGCCTTTTTGACAATAGTGCTGATTATGGTTCAGCCGGACAACTTATGGCAGTAATGCATTTAACTCGAAGAGATTTTTTACGTTTTGGTCCTTCATTACATGAAATAGTTCACAATTGGGGTAATTTTGGACTGGATACTGAAGCACTTTTTGATACGGGAACAGAATTATCTTCTTTTCCTTTTGTTCCACATTGGGGATTCACCGGTGGAAGTGGTAAAGGGCAATTAGGAGGTTTTGATCAAAGTACACTTGTTGATTTAGGGGCTGGATCTTATCGTGTTGAATCTTTTGGAATGAATGCTAATGGTGGAAACTCAATTCCTTATACAGAATTAGAGCTTTATCTTATGGGGATGATTCCTGCTTCAGATGTTTCTGATTTCGACATTTTTAAAGACATAACAGCTTTAGAAGTTGATGGTGATTTTTTCAACTTTGACGCTAGTGATAGAACAACATTTACACCTGCTTCATTAGTTACTGAATTAGGAACAAGGATTCCTTCAAACACTGCTGCTCAAAAAGATTTTAGAGCATTAACAGTTGTTTTAACTGATGCTCCACTAACTGATGACCAATGGTCACTTCTTGACGAACAAGTTGAATTGTTTTCAAGAACTGCTTCTGACGGATCTTCATTGTATAATTTTTGGGAGGCAACAAACGGAATGGGAACACTACAAATGGGAGATCTCGATAATACTGTTAGCGTTACTGAATTTGATTTTAGCAGCAAAATTGCTATTTATCCTAATCCTGCAAATGATTTGGTAACAATAAAAATTAGTGATCCGAACATTACAATTGATGCTGTTAAATTACTTAATTACGCAGGGCAAGAAGTTGCAAATATCAAACCATCTAATGGTACAAATTCTTTAAACTTTGATGTCAGTAATTATCCACCAGGAGTTTATTTTTTACAATTGAAAAATACTGACGGGATAACAACGAATAAAAAGTTGATTATTAAATAAGTCATATTGTCAAAAGGCTCAGTGATTAAAGATGATAATTATTTAAGTAATTATTATTTCCAAATGCTTTCATAAATAATTGAATAGGACGGAAGTTCGAGTACATCTATTCCTACAGATTTCAGAAAAAATCGCTTTCCTTCTGAGCATTCACCTTCTTTTGTAATGTACCATCCTTTTTGTTTTTTTTCGGGGTAGCGCCTGAAAAACTTTGCTCTTTCAATTAATAACCAACGCATAAAAACTTCAGTCTCTTCCAATCCTAGTCCTACAATAAAAAGTGATTTTGTAAACCAGATTTGAAGCCATGTTTCATAACCTCCCCAAAACCTAGCAGACTCTTTTTTGTTTCCAATATTTTCTGTGTGATGATGAATTAATTTTCTAGCACGTTGGACATTGCCCATATAATGAGACAAGCTCATTTTAATACTCCTATGATATTTCAACATTCCATTGAGATACCAAACACCAAACCCTTCATTTGGATGTCCCAATTTATTATCACTATAATAACTTGACCAAGGATAAAAATCAGTGAATTTTGTTTTTCTCAATTTAAAAAAAGACAATCCCAATGATTTTGGAATAAGTTCATCAAAATTTGTTGTTAAAACAGGAGCATCCAATTCTTTTATTTTTTCCAATATAAAATTCTGCTTTCCACTAGGGCTCCAATCATTCATTTTGACCTTAACCTCATTTTGAAGCAATGAACCAAAGTTTTTTATACTTGCATTTTGAATTTCTAATACGTCGTAAAATTCTGTGAAAGAAATCCCTTTCGGGATATTAGAAACATTATCAAAAGAATGTTTATTCCACAATTCAAGTAATAGATTATACCATGAAACGGTATCTTTTTCATAATATCTATTGACTCCATTTCCAAGTAAAAAAGCAGTTGTCTCTTTGTTTTCGAAAAGGATCTTTTTTACGGCTTCGATCTGCATTAAGTTTTATTATAGTTTGGATTAACACTTTACAAGGTACAACTTAAAAACCTAAATAAGGTTATAAAAATGAATCCCTTAGGATTACAAGATTAAAATGATAACGCTTGAAATGTCACTTTAATTTCCACGACATATAACTCAAAACTAAAAGTTATGGAAGAAAAGAGACATTATAGTATTATTGATAAATACGACCGAAAATTAACCTTGAAATTTAAAGATCAAGTAATTGCAGAAACAACAAATGCTTTTATTCTAAAAGAAGTTGGTAAAAGTGTATACAATCCTGTATTTTACTTACCAAAGAATGATGTTAAAATCAAATTAGAAGCCGAAACAGAAAGGCAAAGTCACTGTCCAATTAAAGGAGAGGCAAGTTATTGGAATGTTGCTGGAGATTTTACTGGAAATTATTTTGCTTGGAGTTATGAAAATGCTTTACCGAGAGCGAAAAAAATTCAAGGATACGTTGCCTTTAACATGGAATATATTACACTTATTTCCGAACCTAGTGTAAACTAATTTCTAATAAACCATGATGCGGCTTGATGCAGTAAGTGTAGGAAAACCTAAAGAAGTAAAATGGAATGGAAAGCAAATCCGTACGTCTATTTTTAAAACGCCTGTATCAGGCCAACGATCGGTTTTTATACAAACATTGATGGTAACGGACAAGCAGACCTTAAACTTCATGGAGGAAAAACGCGAGCAGTCAGTATTTTTGCTTCTGAATATTATGATCTGTGGAAATCCAAATTGAACAAGGCTGAACTTCCTTGGGGTTACTTTGGTGAAAACCTTAATATCAGTGGAGGAATGTTTGAAACCGAGATAAATGTTGGGGACCGATTTTCTATCGGAACTGTAGAACTTGAGGCCCTTCAACCACGTTTCCCCTGCCATAAATTAGGCATGAAATTAGGAGATAGCAAGTGGATTAAAACATTTCTTGATTCACGAAAAACTGGGTTTTATTTTGGCGTCATTAAAGAAGGAGTAATTACTCCAGGTGATAGAGTTCATCAAATACACGCTGAAAAAACAGCATTACCATTGACGATATCACAAACCTTTATTTCATTGACAAAAACAACATACCATTATTAGAAAAAACCATTGCTACAGAACGCTTAACAATAGCGTGGAAAGAACATTTTGTTAAACAATTAGAAAAATTGGGATAACCGTTTTTCGTAAACAACAAGTCTAACGAAATAAAATGTACTTTTAAGAGAAGGTCAAATACATCAATTCAGCATAACAATTATTGTATTTGCTGTATTATCAGTCGCCATAATCGTTACATGAGTTTAAAAAGAAGAAGCTGGAGAATAATAAATGGATAGATCAGTTTTAATTATTCTCTGCTTAATTGCTTTTTCTTGCACAAATCGAACAACTACAGACGAAATAAATACAGGTAGCAAAATACCCTTTTTTGATTTCAATTCTGTTGATCATTATTCTATTAAAATTTCAGAAGATGCAATTTGGAGCATGATAAAAACAGATTCTGGAATGACCAATCACTTGCTCTATTCAGTGTTAACAGGTGAATACCCTGAATCAATATCTGACTCTTTATTTGTAGCCCGTTTGGAATCAATAGGCTTTGTTAAAAATAAAATTTCTACAACAAAACACCAACAGTTAACTAATTTGTTTTCTGAGAAAAAGCATGAAGAATTATACGCATATATGTGCATGCCAGAATATCGTGACATTTTAATTTTTAAAGATTCTATGAAAGTTTGCGGTATCGCTAAAATTTGTTTTTCTTGCGAACAATCACATATATTGGGAGCAAAAGCAAACCCAATTTACTTTGGTATATCTGGTGATTATAATCGCCTATACAAGTTATTAGAAAAATAAATCGTCTAATAATCAACCCGAAATTATTTCCCCATTTATCACAAAAAATTGATCCTTATTGAAGGGATTATTAACTTTAGTTTCAAATAAAAATGGCATGGAAAACAAACTTAAAATTGGGATGGCTCAAATTGCTCCAGTATGGCTAAACAAGCAAGGAACAATTGAAAAAGTAATTAGCGCAATCAACGAAGCACATGAAAAAGAATGTGAATTAGTTGTTTTTGGAGAAAGTTTACTTCCTGGTTATCCATTTTGGTTGACCTTGACCCATGGTTCGGAATTTGAATCACAAATGCAAAAGGAAATTCATGCACATTACGTTCGCAATTCAGTTCAAATTGAAGCAGGTGATTTAAATGAAATTTGTGCTACAGCTAAAACCTGTAATATTGCTGTTTATTTAGGAATAATAGAACGTGCGGCAAACCGCGGAAATCATAGCATTTATTGTTCTTTAGTTTATATTAATCCACAAGGCGAAATCAAATCAGTTCACAGAAAATTACAACCAACCTACGAAGAACGCTTAACATGGTCGCCAGGGGATGGAAATGGATTGCGTGTTCATCCGTTAAAGCAATTTACTGTTGGAGGACTTAATTGCTGGGAAAACTGGATGCCCCTTCCACGAACAGCACTATATGGGCAAGGTGAAAATTTACATATTGCTGTTTGGCCTGGGGCAGAAAGAAACACAAAAGACATTACACGATTTATCGCAAAAGAAGGACGTTCATTTGTTGTTTCAGTTTCAAGTTTAATGCGAAAAAGTGACTTTCCAAATAACACCCCACATCTCAATGAAATCATCAAAAACGCACCAGAAACATTAGCAAATGGAGGGTCATGTATTGCTGGCCCAGATGGTGAATGGGTTATTCCTCCAGTAGTTGATAAAGAAGGTGTGATTGTTGGAGAAATTGATTTTAATCACGTTTTAGAAGAGCGACATAATTTTGATGCTTCTGGACATTATTCTCGTCCTGACGTTACACAATTAAACGTTAATCGCGAACGACAATCTACAATAATCATTACTGATTAGCCCCTTTGTTTTAAGGTTGCATTCATATTTGTAAACGAATTATGTTTAAACCGTCAAACCTCATAGTTATAAACGCATCAATATGAAATTCTCATTCGCACTAGCTTTTTTACTTTTGTTTTTTGGTTCAAGTTATTATTTATCAGCAGAAAAAAGTAATTCGGACAAGGAGTTATCAGCAGAAATTACAATTACACCGATATCACATGCTTCAATGATTATAGAATATGATCAATACGTCATATACATTGATCCAACAGGTGGAAAAAAAGCTTATGAAGGGAAAAAAGATCCAACATATATTTTGATTACAGATATTCATGGAGATCATCTTGATCAGAAAACATTGAAAAACTTATCGCTACAAAACACCGTAATTATTGCACCTAAAGCTGTTTCTGATAAATTAACTGATGTCACTTCAAAAGAAATTATTGTTTTGGAAAATGGTACTCAAACGACAGTTAAAGATATTGGAATAGAAGCTATTCCAATGTATAACCTAAGAAAAGAAGCGTTAAAATTTCATCCAAAAGGAAGAGGAAACGGATATGTTATAACCCTTGGTACCAAACGCATTTATATTTCCGGAGATACAGAAGATATTCCGGAAATGAGAAATCTTAAAAACATTGATATGGCATTTATTTGTATGAATTTGCCTTATACTATGCCAGTGGAAAGCGCAGCAAGCGCTGTGATTGATTTCAAACCAAAAAAGGTTTATCCATACCATTATCGCGGATTAACTGGAAAAAGTGATATCGATAACTTTAAAAAAATTGTTACTGAAGCTAATCAAGCAATTGAAGTTGTTTTATTAGAATGGTATCCATAACCACAAGTTGAATTTGTAAATAATTAAGGCTGATCCGAAAAATTTAATCTTTTCTATTATCCCTTAATGAATTTCATTAATTTGTAGACATGAAAAGTTTTCTATTGATTCTTATTCTGTTTTCAACACTTTCAGGAAAAGCATGTCTTAACTATTATTATTCTATTGACGAAGAAGGAACATTATCTAACATAGATCATTTGCATGGTCATTTTCAACCTTTTCAACAAAACTTTGATCAAGCCAAACTTGTAAAGCAACTTACACTAATCAATAAAAAAAATAATCCTTCATTTAAAGATTTATCAGACTATGCTGTAATAATTATGAAACTAGGAAAGATTGACGAAGCTGTTGAAATTCTAAGTCGATTACATTATGCTTATCCTGATGAATATCAAATTGCATCTAACTTAGGCACAGCTTACGAGCTTTCTGGAAATATAGACAGTGCCATGAAATACATTGATCAAGGAATGTTCTTAAATTCTGGAGCACATGGAGGGAGTGAATGGATTCACCTAAAAATTTTAGAAACAAAAAAAACACTAATCAAAGACAGTTTATATTTAACACAAAATACAATTTTACAGTTAACTGAAGAAGACGAAAAAGACACCATTCTTTTGCAACAAATTGCCATTCAACTGCATGAACGTTTTCCATTTATTACTCCTCCAAATCCGATAATCGCCGATTTACTAATTGATTTAGGTGATTGTTATGCAAAAACTATTTCGATTGAATATGCAAAAGCAATATACACTATAGCACAAAACTATTTCGAAAATAATTCTTCCGAACTTCAGGAAAAAATCGATCGTATGATTAGTTTAAGGAACAATTACCATGATCAACGAACAGAACTGAGAAAAAAATCAATTGACGGAGATTATACGCATGAATTGGTTTCAGGCGTCCGTTATAAAACTCTTTTAAAAGATAATTCTGACAATTCATTTGCCTTAAATTGGAAAAATATTCTCACCGATCCTAAAACACTTTTGGCTAAGCTTAACTTAAATGACAAACCTGCTTCTCAAGTAGTAGAACCGGTTCCTTTCGAAAACAATCTTGAATTTGAGAAGAAAGAAGAGAGTCCTCAAAAACCTTCGAATGACTCATTGATTTATTTACTACTTTTAATCCTTTTCGGTGGATTAACTTTTCTATTTTTCATCATTAGAAAAGGAATAAAGTAATTCATTAAGCTTGCAAAAAAGTATCAAATTTTTCTTTGTATCCAAATACCAATGCTAAACTCAATACTAATCCAATAATTGCGCCTCCAACTGTTGCAGGATCATGTAAAATATGAAATACAGTTGCATTAAATAGGACAGCTATAATTATTGTGAGCGAAATTGGAATAAACTTGCCTACAAGTAAAGCTAGTCCTGCTACAATTTCTAAAATTCCGATCAATGTCATAAAACCTGAAGAGACATAGATGTCCGTCACAGTTTGCCCGTCTCCTGGAACAGGTGGAAATGGCATAAATTGAAATAATTTATTTGATCCAAAAAACAAGATAAATATCGCTAAAAGCGATTCTGATAACAAGTAAAATTTTGGAATTCATAGGAAGATTTTAATCGATTATTAATTATAAATATATTAAGCAACGAATGAACACTCAGAAAAGAGACAATTAATTTCATTTTTTTATTGAAAGTTTTATATAGATTTTTCGTCTGATTATAGAATTGAATAAATTCATTTCTAAAAACAAAAATCTTGGTATAAGAATTGCTACCTTTCAACTAAAGCAATATTTATGAAACGTATAGTCCTTTTATTAATCATACTTGCTCCTTTTCTTTCATTTTCACAAGAAATGAAAATTAAATCAGACGGGGTTAGAATCAATTTCATCACAAACATTCAAAATACTTCTGGTAGTATTGCTGGTTTTGCAGCAAGTATTAAGTTTGACATGAATGACCTTTCTCACTCAAAAATAAAAGGAACAGTTGATGTTAATACATTGACAACAAAGAATAAAAAACGAGATGAGCATCTAAAAAGTTCTGATTATTTTGAAGCCGTTAAATACCCTAAAATCAAATTTGAGAGTGCCTCATTTGTAAAAAAAGGGGATCAGTTTATCATGGAAGGAACCTTGACAATTCGAGATGTTAAGCGTAAAGAAAAAATTATTTTTTCACTTGAAAACAATGTGTTTAAAGGAGAAAGCACCATACAAGCTGCTCACTACGGAATATTTGATGATAAAAAGCCTGAAAAAACAAATGTGAAAATTTCATTTGTCGTTCCAGTTATGTAACATAACCTCTTCATGAAAAACTTAGCCCTTATTCTTTTTCTAATTCCTTTCCTTGGTTTTTCTCAAGAATTAAAAATAAAAAAGGAAGACGTAAGAATAGGTTTCATCTATGAAAGACACCGAATGAAAGGCAAAATTGGTGGTTTTAATGCCATCATTAAATTTGATTTAAATAACCTTTCTATTTCAACAATTAAGGGAACTGCAGACGTTAACACAATAGAAACAGGCAACAAAGTTAGAGATGCACATTTCAAAAGCGAAGACTTTTTTGATGTAGATAATTATCCAACACTATCTTTCGAAAGCACTCGAATTGTTAAAAACGAAAAGGGGTTTAGCATGGAAGGAATAATGACAATAAAAGGAGTTGAACGTAAAGAGACAATTGTTTTTACTTACGAGAATAATATATTTACTGGAGAAGCTAAAATTTTTGCAGGGCATTACAAAATGAAATACCTTGAAAAGAAAAAACCAGAAAAAACACCCGTCACATTAACCTTTACAATTCCCGTAATCTAACACTTCACTTGTTTCGTATCAAAACCTCCCAAAAGAATCACTAACTTATCTAATGCGTCAATAACATTTGCAATTGCTGCACGCGTAATTATTTTTTGTCGATCCGTTGCATATCCTAAATGATGTGCAATCGTAATCAGTTTCAAAACCTCTCTTAATTCACCCATAACGGTCAAAAAATCATCTTTTTGCTGGTCTTGGTTCGTTTTTACAGTTCCGTGCGATAAAAAAGATGAAATCCCAAGTGCTTTCTTACGTAAAATAGGTGCAAACCCATCAGGATCATTTGAAGGAAAGCTTTCGGTTACCTGAAAAATTGCACGTATTAATTCGCGCGAATGGTAGCGTGCATCAATCTTTGCTTGGATTATTTCTTTTGAGGAGAACATTTAATGTCATGAAGATACAAAATGAAAAACGATATCATGCTAAACTTTCTATTTCCATCCATTTTCAAACAAAATCTATTCATGCAATAGGGGAAGTTTAATTTCCAATCGATTGATCTATGTAACTAAGAAAACCAATTATGAAACATTTTTTTACTTTACTTATTATAGGGCTCTCTATTAGCTTGTTTGCGCAAGAACCAGGACAACCACGAAGATTAGGGTGTGGCGTTTCGCCACAAGGCTTTCCTGATGACTTTTCAAATATTGTAGATTTTTATGAAGAGGTTGCTGCAACTTGCGACGGTGGCGTTGTTTTTGGCAATGGACCGTGGAGGGATTCTCTTAATGGAAGTGGAAACATACCAAGCATTGCAGGTGTAAGTGAAACGTTTGGATATGTTGATATGCTTACATTCGGATGGGCTACTTACCCTACTCTATTTTTAGATTCACCAAGTGACCCAACAAATAACTGGACAAATGAAGAAACGAAAGATTTATTTCTTGAAATGCTCATTAATACAGCAGATAGTTTAAGTCCTACTTATCTTTTTATTGGAAATGAAATTAGCACCTATTGGGAATTAGATTCAACTGATTATTTAAACATGGTTGAATTTTATCATGAAGCTTACGATAGTATCAAAGCACATTCTCCAGAAACTCAAGTAGGAACTGTTTTTAATTATGAGCATATTGCTGGAAGCGGTGCATTAACTGGTTTTGTTGATTCGTATTGGAATGCTTATAACACATTTGACGAAAGTAAGTTAGATATTATTGGAATTACCCTTTACCCGTTTTTTGACAATATTGCAGCAAATGATGTTCCGCTCGATTATTTGGACGATTTATTCGAAAACATTTCAGACAAACCCATTGCAATTACAGAAACAGGGTGGCCTGCAGAATCATTCATTGGTTTATGGAATGCTTCGGAAACAGAACAGGTTGATTATGTAGATAAATTCTTTAACTTAATTGAAGGCCATGATATCCCTGTTGCAAATTGGTTATTTCTTCATTATTTAATTAGTGATATTGATAGTGACGCATTTGATATTTTTAGAAGTGTATCGTTAAGAGACTCTATGCATAATGACAGACCTGCTCTAGCTGATTGGTTATCTCATTGTCAATTTTTAGGAATAAATCAGGAAACAACTGAAAACGCATCTATAACAGTTTATCCAAACCCTACAAATGGAGTTATTAATATAACAGGAAAAGAAATTGAGTCGGTTGTTCTCTACACAACGCTAGGGCAACGAATCCCAACAAACATTATTGATCAGGAAAATGTAAAATCATTGGATTTGAGTCACTTAAAAAATGGATTATATTTACTCAAAATAACAAACTCTAGTAGTCTTGAGCAAACCAAAACAATAAGTTTAACTTTTTAAATTAGACATGATGAAAAATTATATCCTCACTTTTTTTATTGGTATATCAGTTACGGGTTTTTCACAATTCTGTGATAGTTTTGACCTTTCTTTAGAAGATGAATTAGAGATTGGTTGTGCTAATACCACTTTAACCGCATTGCACGATCAATTAGGAAGAGATTATTTATATGCAGCCACGAGCGGAGGAGGTTTGACCATTATAGATGTTTCTAACCCAACAGTAATGGAAATTGAAACCGTTATAAATGCTTCAGAATTTGAAGGATTAAATGTGAATAGCATTACCCAAGAAGGAAATTATCTTTATTTGGCTCTTGGAAATATTTTTGGTGATGAAAGACCCTCTGGATTAGGTATTGTCAATATTGAAAATCCTTTGGCTCCAACAGTAGAAGATGTTTGGTTTTCTTCCGAAAATGGTGGAGGTGCTTTTGTTGGTGTTCAAGGAAATCACGCATACTTATGTGGGTTGTCTAATGGAATTTATGTTTTAAATATTTCTGACAAGTCAGCTATTGACAGTATTTCACAATACATTCCTCCAACTGATTGGCCAGCAGAAACCGAATTAAATAAAATTAACGCTCGAAATATCGTTCTTGAAGAAGGAGTTGCATACTTAGCATATGATGCTGGAGGTGTCAGAGTCCTCGATATAACTAATCCTTCTGCATTGACAGAAATTGGTCGCTATTCAAATCCAGCAATGAATGGTCTTCCTAGAGCATATAACAATATTGTTAAAAAAGATAATTTACTCTACGTTGCTGTTGATTATGCAGGGGTAGAAATTTTAAATGTTGCTAACGTAGATGATATCATTTTAGAGGGTTGGTGGAATCCAAATGGACTTCCTCTTGCTACACCTTTTGCCTCTGCTGCACGTTGGTTTAACAGTCCTTGGCATGCAAATGAATTAGACGTAGTAGAGGAATGTGGAATGTTATTTTTCTCTGGCGGAAGAACAGAAATTACAGGATTAGATATTTCTAATCCTGCTGATCCTCAGCTTTGCGGAATGTTTGGTGATTCCACAGACAATATTGCTGCGTGGGGCATGTCAATGTATGAAGATCGAATTTATGCAGGTTTGATTTGTACCCCACTTCCAATTCCATTTTCAGGAACATGGTCTGGTGTAAAATCATTGGTTTACAATTCTGATTGTCCATTAGGAATAGCTGATGAGCAACCCAAGCAAATAGATGTAAATGTTTACCCAAATCCAGCACATGAATCAATTCAAATCCAACTTCCAAATGAACAAAATCAGTTAAAAAATGTAAGTGTTTACGATCTTTCAGGAAAAGTTGTTCTTAATGATTCATCAGGAAAAAACACACTTCAATTACAATCAATAAATCCGGGAATTTATATTGTAAAAATGACCATTGACGGAATACTAGTGGAAAGAAAGTTGATTGTTCAATAGCCAAATATTATTCTACTTTTGCATTAAACTTATTTAGTTTTTCAATAAAAAGTAGCTGAATGAATATTGAAAATGACCTTCGCAATCGTGCAGGAGAGCAATGCGAAATATGCACTTCTAAAAACGACTTGGATATTTATCTAGTTCCTCCACAACCTAAAGGAGGACTGGATGATAGCATCTTAACCTGTTTTGAGTGCAGAGATCAAATCACAAATCCTGAAAATGTTGATCCCAATCATTGGCATTGTTTAAACGAAAGCATGTGGAGTGAGGTTGACGCTGTTAAAGTAGTTGCTTGGCGCATGTTAAACAGACTCAAAACGGAAGGGTGGCCTCAAGATCTTTTAGATATGATCTATATAGAAGATGATACATTAAAGTGGGCTGCTTCTACAGGAGAAGGGAAGGATGAAGAAGATCGAATCATTCATAAAGATTCAAATGGGGTAATTTTAAATAGTGGAGATACTGTTGTCCTTACTAAAGACTTAAATGTAAAGGGAGGAGGTAGTTTTACTGCAAAACGTGGAACAGCTGTACGAAGAATTTCTTTGGTTCACGACAACGCTGCACAAATTGAAGGAAAAGTAGAAGGGCAACAAATCGTAATCCTAACGCAATTTGTAAAAAAAATCTAGCTCAAAAAAACCTTAGAACAATCAAGTCAGGTATTTAAATTCAACCCAATAAATAAACGGTGCACTTTGCGAAAAAGAAGGGAAGAATGAAGCACATTATTCTATCTTTGTTTTGAATTAGTAAAAATTGCAGTTTTACTTAAAGAAATAATGCTAAATCAAGAGGATTTAACGAATATAATAAGTGACGCTCAAAAAGGAGATCAAACTGCTTTTGAGAAACTTTATGATGCATATTCTCCTGCATTGTATGGAATTAGTCTTGGTATTTTAGGCGAAAAAGATCTCGCTCAAGATATTGTGCAGGAATCTTTCGTAAAAATCTATAAGAATATCAATTCCTTTAATCCAAAAAAAGGTTCATTCTTTACTTGGGTATTAAACATCAATAGAAATACTGCAATTGATGCTTACCGAAAGATGGCTAAAAAACCAAAAATGGTTGCTATTGGGAAAGAGAGTGTAAATAATCAGTGGATTGAACAAAAAACGGATGAAATCGGTTTAATAGATTTATTGAGTGTTTTACCTGAAAAGCAACAAGTTGTAATTGAACATATTTACTTTAAAGGGTTTACGCAAAAAGAAACTGCGGAAGCATTAGATATACCTGTAGGAACTGTTAAAACAAGAGCTCGAAAGGCATTGAGTATTTTAAAAAAACTATTTATTTTACTCGCAACATGGATTTAAAAGAATACATATCATCTGGAATTCTAGAAAATTATGTTCTAGGAAATGTGTCTTCTCAAGAACGCAAGGAAGTCGATTGCCTTTCTCAAATATATCCTGAAATAAAGCAAGAATTAGTTGCATTGCAAGAAGCAGTCGAAAATATGGCAATTAAAGCTTCGATAATTCCACCAAAAGAACTGAAATCAAGAACACTTTCTCAAATAAAATCAATCCATTTTGAACGTGAAGAACAAGAACATCTAAATTCTCCGAATGACGATAGCCCAACTGTTAAAACAATTTCTTTTCGGTATCGAAATATTGCAGCTGCTTGCATTATTTGTTTGATCGGTTTAGGAACATACACGTTCTTTTTATACAAAGACGTTGATAAAAAACAGCTTAAAATAAGCCAGTTAAACACCACAATAGAAGATAAAAATCAAGCATTTGATGCAGCGAACAAAAACTATGCAAATGCAATTCGTGAAAAGGGTCTTTTAACCGAAGAAATTGCCTTTTTAAAACACCAAAACACGTCTAAAATTCAATTAAGTGGAACCGAAAGTCATCAATCTGATAAAGCCATTGTGTTTTGGAACGATTTAACTGAACGTGTATTGTTAGATGTCGAATCCTTGACTGAGAAAACGGATGATCACTCTTATCAATTATGGGTTTTAGTTGATGGAAGCCCAATCAACAAAGGAGTTTTTGACAATTATCCGCTGGACGAAAACAATCCTTTTTTAGAAATGGAATCTACACAAGAAGCAGATGCTTTTGCAATTACAATCGAACCTAAAGGAGGGAGTTCAACACCAAGTTTAGATAACCTTTGTGTTATCGGAAATATTTAAGTTCAGACAAAATGCTTTTCGAAACAGTATCCCACATTTAAAATAGTTGAATTGATTGATTACAAAAAAATATGGATTGAAGAAGGGTATTTCTCTTTTGCTTATCAAGGGCCTAAGGAAACAAAAATTGAACGGTTAGCGAAGGCAATTGGCAGGAATAAATCTTCATTCTATCACTTTTGTGCAACTATTGAATTGTTTCATGAAGATTTGCTTGATGTTCATTTGAACAAAATCATGTCAATGGCAGAAAAATTTAAAAAAGCGAATTCGCTTGATGATTTGATTTCTATTTTAATTGAGCATAAAACTGACTTGTTGTTCAATCGACAATTGAGAGTTTATAGACAGAAAAAACATTTCCAGCAATGTTTTCAAAAAACAAATGAAATTGTTGGTTTATCAATGCTCAACGTTTGGAAAAATGTTCTCAAACTTGAAAACAATTCATATCTAGCGCGACTTGTTTTAAAATTGAGTGTGGAAAATTTCTTCATTCAAATAACAGAAGATCACCTCAACGAGGAATGGCTCAGAAATTATTTTGTGCAGTTAAACGAAATGGTTACTGCATTTAAAAACAAAACTTTGAGTGATTTAAACGGTTCCGTCTAAAATCTAACTTTACGATTCAATACATTTGAAATATCTTAATATTATTTCGAATGTCTCTTTATCAAAAAATTGCAGCAATAGGCCCTAAGTACTTTAGTAAACATGTTCTTTTTAAATATGGCTCCAATTTATAGAAGGAGTTTCGGTAAAATTGTAGAAGTATCTCCAGATTTGCTTTACGTTAAAATAAAACTTCCATTAAACTGGAAAAATAAAAATTATGTGAATTCAATTTTTGGCGGAAGTATGTTTTCTGCAGTTGATCCAATACCAATGGTTCAACTCATTAATCTGATTGGTGAAGATTTTGTTGTTTGGGACAAATCTGCTGAAGTTAACTTTAAACGACCAGCAAAGGAAACACTTTACGCTGATTTTATTTACACAAACGAAGAGCTTGAAGAAATAAAACAGCGCATTGAAAAAGAGAACGAAATAGAAATAATTAAAACGACACTTCGCACAAATAAAGACAAATCAATTGTTCATTGCGAGATTAAAAAAACGATATATATCGCTAACAAATCATTTTACAAAGCAAAAATAAAACGACATGAAAAATAAAATAGGAATCATCATTATTGTTATTGGATCATTACATCTTGGTTTGAGTTTTGTTAAATTCTCTCAAGTATTTACACAAATGCTTTCAGAAGGTATTTTTGATAGTGTTGTTGGCGCAGAAAGAGGTTGGGCATTATGGTTTACATTTACTGGAATTGTATTCATTTTGTTGGGGTATGCAATTAAATACATGGAACAACAAAATTTAGCTATTCCCACCCCAATTGGTTGGCTCTTACTAATTGCTTCCATTTTCTGCGGAATTTTACTTCCATTATCAGGCTGCTGGGCCTTACTACTTCCTGCAATTCTTATCATTATGAACAAATCCCATCAAAAAGTATTGAGTTAAAAATGAATTCTTTTTAGTACATCTAATATTTAACCCTGAAACAAATCAAATTGTCCACAATATCCGTTCAAAATGATGAATAATAAATATTTGTTCGTCTGTCTGATTTAATCAAGTACAAAATAAATTTTATTCGTAACGAAAGCATTAATTCACCTACTATGTTCATAGAAACACTTAACTTTACAAAAAATAAAAATATGAAACGATTAATATACCTTTTAGCAATCCCTGCATTCATTTACGCTTGTGGATCAGGTGAGATGAATGACGAGCACAGTGACATGGAGTCAACTGAACATGAAATGGAAGAAATAGTTGAGGAAGTAGAAGAAGAAATGCCACAGAAAATATCAAGCCCTAGAATGCAAGCAAATGGCACAATTGGTGATGCTAATATCACTGTTGATTATGGGTCTCCATTTGTAAAAGGAAGAACAATTTGGGGTGATTTAGTTCCTTATAACGAAGTTTGGAGAGCAGGAGCAAATGATGCAACTTCAATTACTTTTGAAGGAGATGTTTTAATTGGTGATACTGAAATAACTGCTGGAACGTACGGTTTATACATCATTCCTACTGAAACAAATTGGACAGTTATTATTAACGAAGAATGGAGTAAAGAAGAGCATGGTGTATGGGGAGCATATGATTATGACGAAGCAAAAGATATTACACGAATTGATGTAACACCTACTTTCGGAGACGAAAATGTTGAATCAATGACATTTGGAGTGAATGAAAACACGGTTTCATTTGCTTGGGAAAAAGTAAGTTTTGAATTTGGTGTTTCGGCTAAATTAGCTATGTAAAACTAAGAGATAATTCACATGGCAAAACCGTGCTATTTTAATTGGAGTACTGGAAAAGACTCTGCTTTAGCGCTGTATTACTTATTGCAAGACAAAAATTTTGAAATTGGGCATTTACTAACAACGGTAAATGCCCATTTTAATAGGGTCTCTATGCACGGGTTAAGGCGCGAATTGATGGAAAAACAAATCAGTGCGATTGGAATTCCTTTTGGTACAATCGAATTACCCGAAGAACCTTCAATGGAAGAATATGAAGTTTTAATGAATGATACCGTTCAAGAATTAAAAGCAAAGGGCTACAATGATTGTGCTTTTGGAGATATTTTTCTTGAAGATTTAAGGGCGTATAGAGAAAAACAATTAGAAAAAGTTGGTATTCAAGCAACATTTCCTCTTTGGAAAAAAGATACAACAAAATTATTAAAAACCTTCCTAAAACTCGGGTTTAAGTCTATTGTAATTTGTGCAAAGGCTGACTTGCTAGACAAATCCTTTGTAGGACGTGTAATTGACGAACAGTTTATGAGTGATCTCCCTGAAAATGTTGATCCGTGTGGTGAAAATGGAGAATTTCATACTTTTTGTTTTGATGGACCTATTTTTTCGAAACCCGTTCCTTTTGAGGTTGGAGAAACCATATTTAAAGCCTATAAAAACCCTGAAAATTGCGATACGAGTAATGATAAATCTACTCAACATAAAAGTACCGAATCCAATGAAAATGAGATGGGCTTTTGGTATTGCGACTTAATTCCAGCCTGACATTTTGTAATGCTTTCATGATTTAAACGTCTGTAGAGCGTAATCTAAAAAAACAGAATATGAAGAAATTAATTTTCTTATTGATGGTTCCGGCTTTTACATTTGCAGGAATGACAAATCAAACTCAATTCGCAGGATTTGAGTTAAATGGCATTAAAACAACACAATCAATATCAAAAGATAAAACACCTAAAAGCCCTCGTTTAAAAGCAGAAGGAAAAGTACATGGAGTAGATATATCCGTTGATTATGGTTCTCCTTATGTTAAAGGAAGGGAAGTTTGGGGGAAATTAGTTAAATACGATAAAATTTGGCGGGCTGGTGCAAATGAAGCAACAGCAATTACATTTGGTTCTGACGTAAATATAATAGGAACGGATGTTGCTGCTGGGACATATGCCTTATTCGTAACTCCAACAAAAGGAAACAAGTGGAGAGTTATATTAAACAAAGAGTGGAGCAAAGAGGAGCATGGTGTTTGGGGAGCATATAACTACAAATCGAAATTTGATGTTGCTCAATTTGACGTTGAAGTTGCTATGGATGGAGCAAACATGGAATCGTTAACGTATATGGTAACTGAAAATGGAGTTAAATTTGCTTGGGAAAAAGCAAGTTTTGAATTTCCAATTGCCTCAAAAGGTGGAATGATGAAGAAGGACGAGATGATGAAAAAAGATGAGATGAAAAAGAAAGAGATGATGGAGAAGGAGAAAATGATGAAGAAAGAGGAAATGAAAAAAGAGAATCACTAGACTTTTAAATCATAAAAACTACTTATTAAAAAACACTATTCGCAAATAGCGGAGAGTGTTTTTTTGATAAAAACAAAAGGCAGTAAATATTTTACTGCCTTTTTAAGTAAACTGCTATGACCAATAGCTGTTACTAAAACTGAATGCTAACCCCTGCATTTGCACCAATCCAAATTGAAGTACTTCCTTGGTTATTATTCCAATTTTCACCATAAAGTGTATACGGAACATTAAATCTCGTTTCATTGCTTCCTATCAATTGCTCAGTTACTAAAACATTAAAACTTGGCCCTGCAAAAACATCAATGTTTTTTGCCAATTGATAACGAATTCCAAAAACCGATTTAGCCAGAATATCAAATCGTGGCAAAGTATTAGGTTCCGCAACAGAATTACTTGAAAGGTCAATTGACAATTTTATTTTTTCAGTAAAATTGAGTTTTGTACCAAATCCTAACCCATAGGTCAAATATCGTGTCCCAGCATTAGCTGTCAATCCTATTTTATAGATTGTATATAAATGATTAACACCCAACTTTAGATTAACTCCTCCATAAATAGATTCTCCAACATTTGCTTCTATCGCATGATATCCGTTTTTAACAAAACTGATTAATCCAAATGGAACTCCTCCTTCATAATTTTCAGCAATATTGATCAACCCGAGCTGAAACCCTGTAATGCTTTTTGCAGAATTGATTAAACCAATTTGAACACCTAGTAAATTTCCAAAATTATGGTTAGAAATTCCTCCCAATTGCAAACCAATAAAGTCACCTCTTCCTACATTAGAAATTCCAGCAGCTTGAATCCCAATTACGTTACCATTTGTGACATTTGCGATTCCGCCAAATTGAGCTCCAATAAAATCACCATTTACCATGTTTGAAACTCCTCCAAAATGAACTCCGATTGCACTTTTTCCAAAAACATTTGAAATTCCGGCTGCACTAATCGTATAACTCGTATCACGAATGACATTTGCAATTCCTCCAAGAATTACTCCATTCGCTTTTTGTGTATTAATATTCGCAATCCCTCCAATTTGAAGGCCATTTACATTTCCTAAATTAGTATTTGCAATTCCTCCTAATTCAAATCCATTTACTCCTCCATTTATTCCGAATAAGACATTAAGTGAAAAATTATTTGAGTATTCAAACGCATTAATTCCATTCGTTCCTAAAGGATAAAAAAAGCTAATTTGACCAGGTCGATTTTTTATTGAATCAGTTTCTTGTGCGCTGGTATTTAATACAAGCACATTTATAATCATTAACCAGATAAATCTATTTTTCATTTTCTAAAATTTAATTGTGTAAATAAGGTTTGGCACAAAAGACAACTGTGTTCCTTGTCCAACTTTTCCAGTTGAACTATCATAATAATCAGTTACAACAGCTTGGCTATTTAGTGCATTTTGAATATCAATCTTAAATGAATGACTTGCTCGTTTCATGTCTGCTCTATACGTTAATCCTATGTTGAATAGAAAAACATTGTCATATCTTTCTGTAAAGGATAAATCTGCCTGACGGATTGTTCTTCCTGCTAATTGCGAAGCTTCTAAATCAATTGGTGTAAAACGATTTCCACCAACATAAGATACTTTTGAATTTAATCCGAACGTCTTGTTCCTGTTTTTTCCGAACTTGAATTCTTTTCCGATTAGCACATTGGAAGCAAAACTTCCATCAAATCGTGTATTCCTTAAAACACCATCCAATGCACGGTATTCGGATTTATATAAAGAGCCTGTTATAAGGAAATAAAAACTATTATTGAAATAACGTTCCAACGTAAGTTCAAGTCCATAATTTCTCCCTGTACCTCCATTTATAAGTTCTGAGCCAGGTATTCCTCCAGAGGTATTTAACAAGGCAAAAGTACTTGCTGAATCTGGACTAACCGGAAGGTTATAAAGGTGCTGATAATAGGTTTCTGTTTTCAATCGTAAGTGTTCATTTAACTGAAAACTATGTCCTATAACAAAGTGAGCACTTTTGGACAAGTCCAATCCGCGATTCGGAAAACTAAATGTTCCGTCATCTTCTAAGGTGTTATACAAATAAGTTGAAACACTTTCTAAACGGCTATGTAAACCAACTCCTAACGATAAGTTATGCCTTGGCTTAAATTGCCAACGTGCGCTTACTCTCGGTTCTACTGAGAAATTATCATTCAAAAAAAAATGAGTATAATGTAGTCCTGAAACAATCGATAATTCATTGCTAATACGATAACGCCAACTTAGAAATGACTGCATGAAACTTGAATTGCCTTCAGATTCTGTAGCCAATGTTAAAAATCCATCTCCTTCGAAATCAATTGAATCACGAAAATTGTAATCCAAGTATGTGTAAGTAGCTCCAAATTGAAAGGTGTTTTTCGGGTTAAGATTATAATTTAAGATCGTTTGTCCTTTAATCCTGCTATCTCTGAAGTTAAAATCTTCAAAAACCGTTAAAGTGCTATCGTTATTTAATGTTTCAAAACGTCCTCCATCAGATGATGATGAAGCGGAAACATAACTTTTAATATATAATTTAGGGTTAATAATATAAGTATGTTTTAATCCTACAACACCAAGGTTTGCAAGTGATCCTCCTCTGGCAACAACTGCGTCTGTTGAATCATCTCTAAATGTTTGAAAAATATTACTTGCACCACCTAAACCAATAAGTGAAAAGGTTCCAAGTTTCTTTGTCGGGAAAACAAATTTGAATGATGCATCCTGATAAATTGGAATCCCTTGAAAGTCCAGTACCCCCAAACGATCCAAAATAGCAATAGATGAATACCTATAATTTACAAGGTAAGACCCGCGGTATCCTTTTTTAAATGGTCCTTCTAAAGTTGCATCAAGGCCTAATACTCCAGCTGAAAGTATATATTCTCTATTTTGATTGTTTCCTTGCCGAAATTTCACATCAAAAACACCTGATAACACATTTCCATATTCAGGAGCAAACGCACCCGAAAAAAAATCGGAATTTGCTAAAATACCTCCATTTAAAGCATTTACTGGTCCTCCCGTTGCTCCTTGCCCGGCAAAATGATTTGGATTCGGAATATCAATTCCTTCTAATCGCCATAAAATACCTCTTGGGGAGTTTCCACGGACCACAATATCATTATTTCCTCCAGCATCCCCTACCACTCCGGCAAAACTAGAAACGCTTCGTGCTGGATCATTTAATGAACCTGCATAACGATTTGTTTCTTCTACAGTAAACGTTTTGGCACTCACTAATGCCATTTTGTTTATTGCTTCAGATTTATCTTTTTGACTTGATACTTCTACTTTTGTTAGCACTTTAATATCAACGGTCATTTCAAGGTTAAGAATTTTTTCTTTTCCAGATTCTATCAATGCATTCTGAATATTAATTTCCTGATAACCAATTGCCGTCATACGTAAATCTGCTCTACCAACGGTTACATCTTTAATTTTAAAATCTCCATTAATATCAGTGATTGAGCCTTGTAATGGATCTGTACCCAAAACAATAATCTTTGCTCCTACAATTGGAACTTTTGTATCAAAATCGGTTAACGTTCCTCTAATGGTTTGCTTTAATTCTTGTGCATTAAGACTAAGTCCAAAAGATAGAATAAGGAGTGTAAATAGTTGTTTAATTGCCTTCATTTTCTGATGTTATAATTGTGTTCATCAGAAGGACACGCTAATTAAAATCTACCCCTATCAAAAAGTTTAATTATTATGATGTGTCTACAAACGAATTCCAAAACGCCAGCCAAACCAGCCTATTTTGCGTGCAGTTGGTGTTGTTGTATCAAAAATTGGGTTAAACAAAATTGTCGTTTCAAACTCTCCTTCATCATTCGTATTCGTTATTCGATTTGTATTGTAGGTAGGTCCACCAAAAACAGCGAGCCAATTAAACAATTTATAATCAACAGTTAAAGCAAATTTACCGAGTTGAGCAAGTTCAAATGCTTCAAAATTATTTTCAACACCTATCTGTCCAGACAGGTCCAAATTAAGATTCCACCGATCCGAAATATTTAATTGTGTTCCCACTCCCAATCCAAGTGCATAAATAGGAATATCTCCCGGCTTATATCCTAAATTATACGTATTGTAAAATCGCCTTGTTCCACTTTTTAAAACCATATTTATTGGAAAGACTTCATTTGTAGAAAATTCAGTTTTATGATAGCCTTTTCGAACAAAATTAATAAGTCCTAAAGCAATCCCTTTGCTTTCATTACTTACATTAATAAGTCCTATTTGGACACCTTCATTTTTTGAAGCAACATTTAGGATTCCAGTTGCTTGAACACCTATATTTCTTTTCGCATAATTTGTAATTCCTGAAAGTTGAAGTGCACTTATTCCTCCAGAAGAAAAATTAGTAATTCCAGCAAGTTGGGCACCAATTAAATCCCCAAAGGCAACATTAACAATTCCTGCTCCTTGAATTCCTTTTGAATTTGACAATGACAAATTTGAAATCCCTCCAAACTGTCCTCCGAAAAAACCTCCGAAAGACACAGAATGAATTCCTGCTGCTTGAATACCTCTCACTTGAGATTTTGAACTTGAAAGAATTCCGCTTAACTGAGCACCAATCAATGTATCATTCGAGAAATTAACGATTCCTGCAGCTTGTATTCCGGTAAGTTTATTTATTGCAATATTAGAGATCCCTCCAAATTGCCCCCCTTTTAAAACCCCTTCAGTTATATTTGCAATTCCTCCAAACTGCGTTCCTTTAAAATTCCCTTGAACTAGATTAAAAATTCCTCCAACCTGAAAACCAGTTAATTTACCCCCATTTACATTTGCAATTCCTCCAAATTGAGCGCCTAAAAAATCCTTACGAACTGTATTTGTAACTCCTCCAAGTTGCACTCCTGTTACATTTCCGCCAACTAAGTTGCAAACTCCTCCTGCTTGAAACCATTTAACATCTTCACGGTCAATATTTAAAATCCCACCTAGTTCTATTCCTTCAACTCCATTTGAATAACCAGCTAGAATATTAAGAGAGAAATTATTGACTATTAATCCATTGGTAGATAGATTAGAGCCAATACTAACAGAAGGTACTAAAGAGATTTGGGCAACACGAAACTCTTCAATTTCAGAAAGATTTTCAACATGTAAATACGTATCATAAGACACTAATGCCCCTGAAAGAACATTTTTTCCAATTGGTTGATCAATTTTTTCAGTTGGTTTAGGATCAATTTTAGCAATCGTTTTTTCTATGGGAATCAAATCAATGTTTTTAATCACTACTGAGTCAAGTTCTACATCAAAGACAAAAACAACTTCTTTATATCCTTTTTTCTTAACATAAAGGCTTCTTACATTTTCAGCTTTTGGGATTTTAATCTCGTAAGAACCGTCTTTTTGAGAAACTACTGCATAACGGGCATCAACATCATAAATACTTGCATTTTCTATTCCTTGTTTCGTTCTTTTATCAGTAATAACACCTTTAAAAGTTGTATAGAGGTTAAGTTTTTTTCGCTTTCTTATTTCTTTAGAATTCTCATTCTTTAATAGAATAATATGATTTCCCACTTCTTTGAAACGAATGTCTCCATTAAAAACCAGTAATAAACCAAAAGCAATGGTTTTATTTTTAATACTTAAACTGACAATTTTATTTTCGTCAATTAAATTAGGGTTATATGAAAATTGAACTTTAGCACGTTCCTCAATTACCTGCAATATTTTAATTACAGGCGCACGCTTTATTTCGACCGAAATATTTCGATCAAGAATCCCTGAATTTGCCCTTAAAACATTAACCGGGAGAAAAATAAAAAAAAATAATATTATGCTAAGGCGCATTACAATCTAACCTATATCGTTTTTTTTGATCTATTTCTTCTTTTTCAACAGACAACGCATGTACGCTTGCCACAACTTCTAAAATTGATTCTAATGATTCCTCTTTATGTGAGGTTACGATAACTGAGTCTTCGTATTCTTCGCATCCCAAAATAATCTCTTCTTCAAAAATGTCATTCAAAATACCAACAACTTCATTTAAGTTAACATGATCAAAAAAGACTTGTTGATCCATCCAGTATGTTTCTTTAAAACCAATTGTTTTATTTTCTAAAGTTGTTAACATACCCGTATTTCTGTTGAGCATTCCTTTTTCTCCAGCTTCCAAAATTATTTTTTCAGATGTACTTGTCCCAAATTCAACTTTTCCTGTTTTGACAAAAACCATAACAATAGAGTCTGTTTCGTTTGCCTTTATATTAAATGAGGTGCCAAGTACTTTCACATAAGATGCTTCAGGCAGATCAATAATAAAGGGTTTTTCCTCATTCCGTTCTATTTCAAAAAAAGCTTCTCCCCTTAATTCGACCCTTCTCTCGTTTCCTTCAAAGTGTTCTGGATATGATAAAATTGTGTTTACATTCAATGTTACCTGCGAACCATCCTCCAATTGATTGATCAATACAGAATTCTCCGAAAATTTTGATATCTCATTAATTTCAACTGTATTCAATTTCAACAATGAAAACCCTCCAATTAAAATAACAATTGAAGCAGCAATTGACCAGAATACCGTTTTGCGATTGATTCGAGATCCAATTGAGATTATTTCTTGTTCTTTTGGCTTTACATCAATCTGACTTAAAACATTGTTCCACGCCTGATTTGCATCCACAATTACCGGTTTTGGATCAAGTCTTCCAGATAATTCCCATGTTTTCTTTAAATTTTCAAAATAGGTTTTATTTTCAGGTGAAGAGGCAATCCATAAACTCACCTTTTCTTTTGAAATGGAATTTAATTCGTCATTCAAATAACTGCTTAAAAGAGCATCTGTAATATTTATTTTTTCATTGCTATTCATCTTTAATGCTATACATAGTTATTCTACTTATTAAAAAAAAGAAAAATTAACATGGTGAGATAAGCTGATAAATCATTTTTCAAATGCTTAAGTGCACTACCCATCTGATTTTCCACTGTTTTAATGCTAATCTGTAATTTTTCCGCAATCTCCTTATATTTCATACCCTCAAATCGGCTTAGAAAAAAAACCTTTCGTCTTCCTTCAGGTAAGGCAGCAATCGATTTTTTTATCTTTTCATCTAATTCGGTTGCTTGATACTCTTCATCTACACTGTAATTACTCAATTCTAGTACACGTTTATTATGTTCTTTATATTCTTCTTTAACTTTTAGGTGTCTTAATTGATTAAAACAAGCGTTTCTCGTTGCTGTATAAAGGTATGACTTAGGAGATTTATCAATTGTAATGTCATTCCTATTTTCCCATAATTTCACAAATAAGGACTGCACCGTTTCCTCCGCAGCGTCAATATCTGCGAGGTACTTATTTGCATAAGCACATAGCTCATCATAGTGAGATTTAAACAAATCTTCAAACTGAGTTAGCCCTATGATTAATTGTGAATTCAAACTTTAGCAAAAGTATAAGATCAGGGTGAATTTTTGTTAAAAATTCACCCCAATTTAAGTTTAAAGAGGTTTAATTGAACCAGATCCTGACACTTGTTGCGTTATAATTGGGTTTCCTTTATATCTAACATCTCCACTCCCAGAAACAACCACATCTAATTTTTCAATCGCATTTACTTCACAGTTACCAGACCCAGAAACGACTAATTCTAAATCTTTCACTGGAAATCCAGCTGTTTGCAAACCTCCAGATCCACTAATTGATGTTGTTTGAAAGTTTGCTGTATCAACACTCAATAAGTTTGCTCTTCCAGAACCAGATATTCCAATGTCAATACGATTAACATCAAGTTTATCTAAATCAAGATCACCGCTTCCTGAAATATTTAATTCTAAATTATCAAGTTCTAAACTATTTTGAGCAAAAACACTTCCACTTCCTGAAATTGACATATCCAATTCATCTAAAATCATTTCATTATTCAAATAGATATTTCCGCTCCCTCTTAAATCTACTTCTTCTAAATCTGGAAGAGTTATGTAAATTTTAACCTTTTCATTTGACCGAATACATTTATTCTTTTCTAAATCTATTATCAATTCAGTTCCATTGACTTCCGTTTCAATCAATTCTTGTAAATTTTCACTTGCTTCTATCTGTACATTATATTTTTCTCCCTGATGAATAAAAATATCAGCTCCCATTTCTATAGAAATTGCATTAAAATCAACATGATTTCTTTCTTGAGTTATACTATTTCCGTCACCATTTGTACAAAAAACATTTCCTTTTTTACATGAAGAAAATACGACTAAACTTACTGCGAGTATTCCAAATTTTATTGTTCTCATTATATTCTTTTTTAAAGTTACTTTCCATTGGGACACGCCAAAATAAGTATACCCCTATCCGACAATTAAAAAAGTTATATTCGTCGTTATCTATCTAAAGTCAAGCTAAATATTCATCTGATTAAAACCACTTTATAAAGAAATCAGTATATTTAGTATTTACTTAAATAAAGTGTATAATTTTCTTTTCTATTTTTGTTAGGAATTTGAAACTTAAATGAACAACCAACAATTCATTATCAGCGTTTTATATTTAAAGTTAAATGCATAATTTAAAGTCTATACTACTATTTATCTTTGCTTTTTGCAGTTTATCTGCTGCAAGGGCAACTATTATATTGGTTGAAAGCACTGCTGATTCTGGCCCAGGAACATTGAGAAATTCAGTAGAAGTTGCTGCTGAAGGGGATACTATTTTAATCAATAGAAGTGGTGATATCGTTCTTGAAAGCCCATTAATATTTGATGAATCAAAGGAGAATATTACGCTTATTGGAGTTTATCCAAAACATCATAATATTACAAGTTCTTCTGAATTTTCTGATGCTATTGTTCAGATTAACAATAGTGAAGAAGTGAAATTTATTGGAATGCATTTTTCATCAAATACAACAGACCCCAGTCGATTAATTAGTATAACGGAATCTGAAGACATTTTCTTTAGCCGGTGCCTATTTGAAAGAGGAAATACAACTGCGAATGGTGGTGCAATTAATATTGAATCATCTGAAGATATTTTCATAAGAAGCTGCTCTTTTATTGGAAATCAGGCTTTTGCTGGCGGAGCAGTTGCCTTTGACGACACTGAAAACACGATTATTTCTAATTGCACTTTTGCACAAAATACTGCAATGAGTACAGCAGGTGCAATTTTAATGTCAAATTCGGAAGTAAACCTTCGTTATTCTACATTACTCAAAAACAACGCACTAGCAGATTCGATTCAAGCAATAGAAATTGATGAAGATTCAGAAATCATTTTAGAGAATTGTGCTATTGGTGATAATGGAGGTCCAGGGCAGAAACAATTAAAATTTGATGAAGGAGTGTTTATTAGTAATGGAGGAAACAGAGTCAAAATAAATGACTCAGGTGACATGATTAACGAACTTCCTTTGCCATTATTAATTGATGATTTTCAATCAGTTGGTTTAATTTTAGGTTTAAGAGTTGAATTATTGCAAGATGGCTTTGGTTTAAAGTATTATCCAATTGTAGATGAAACCAGTCAACTCATCAACGTTCAACCTTCAACTTCAATGGCTCCATTAGTAGATTGTAGAAATGCGCCTAGATCGTTATCCGGGGGGTTTGCCGTTAATTATTCTGATGCAGGAGCATGTGAGTATACACACCTGAGGGTTACAAATAACTCTAGTGACGCAATGATAGAAAACTCTCTACCATGGGCATTAGACCCTGGTCGACTTAAAGACACAGTTAATTATGTTGAATTTGACTTTACTGATATTAGTGATGTTTTCATTGGATTAACCAGCGAAATTACAATGAGTGATGCGACATACTTTATTGATGGTTATTCTCAAAATGGAAGTACTATCCCAGGCCCTCCAAACGCTGATTTAACTGTATTAAAACCTGCTGATTTAAACATTTTCATTTCTGATGTTGGTGGTAATGATTTTGCATTAAAGTTTGCAGATGCAGCAGCAGATTCACGGATTCAAGGAATAAACATCAATGGTTTTGAGGGATATGCTTTAAAATTTATTGATTTAGCTAATAATTCTAGAGTGTTTGGTTGCGAAATTGGGATTAACTCTTCAGGCGCTGCTTCTGCCAATAAAGAAGGTGGTATTTATATCGATAGTGCTGCATTCATACGAATTGGTGGCCCTGAACATTGGATGCGAAATGTGATTTCAGGAAATGGAGATACAAGTTCACCTGAGGAAGAGGCAAATATTCGAATCAAGAGAGGGCAGTTCGTCTCTATTTTAGGCAATATAATTGGAGGAAATAAAACGGGTAATGGTGTAATTAGTTTACCAGATACAAAAACAAATTTTGGAATTCTCTGCGAAAGGCCGCATAATCAAATTGGTGGTAGCCGGGTCAATGAACGAAATTTCATCATAGATAATCAATATGGAATTTATTTTACTTTAACTGGAGATACGTGCCGCGTGCTTAACAACAGTATTGGTGTTGGAATAGATGAAGACATTCCATTAGGCAATACCATTGCAGGAATTGCACTTGCTGGCGCAGATAAAAATATTATTGGTAATTCAAATGATGATATTGGCAATACGATTGCAAATAATGGAACTGGTATTGCCATATTCGAAGAAACTACAGTAGCGATTGATAATACAATTCGCGGCAATCGTATTTACAACAATATTAACCAGGGGATTGATATTGATTTTGATAGCATTCCATTAATCAGAGATAGTCTTGCTCCAATTACCGGAAATAATCATGAATTAGATGCTCCAAAAATTATTAGTGCTGCTGTCTGTGATGTTGGATCAGCAATTAAAGTAGAACTGAGTGTCCCAACTGGTTTTGGGTATTTTGTTGAGTTTTTCACTGTAGGAGACCCTGATCTGGATGGCTATGGTGAAGGACAGCAAAAAGTAAGTCAACAAATGGTAGGTTCTGTTACTGAATCTCCTCATATTGTCACTTTTACGAGTGGAGGCGCACCATTTACAGAAGGGCAAAATTTAACCGCCACTGTTACGCAGGTATTGAGTGGTGTCTTTGGAAGCACTTCTGAATTTGGTAACAATATTGAAATTACAAGTGGCGTTCTTCCAGAATTTACTCTTGCTGATTTTTGTCCTGACGAAATTGGACCGGAGGCCGATATCATTACAGGAGCTGGAGGAGAATTTAGATTTGCTGAACCAGTACCTAGTTTTCCAGTTGAAATCGAAATTGCTTCGGGTGTAATCTTAAATGGTATTGAAGGAGAAGTTTACACTGTTGTTTACGAAGCTGATGCCTGTACGAATAACGACACTGTTATGGTTAGTGTGATTAATGTTCCAGAAGAATTCTCTTATGACCTGTTTTGTTCGGATGTACCAAGTGATGCAGCAATAGTAGATATTACAGGGGGTGTTTTTTCTTTTTTAGATCCAACCGTTCTAACGGAAGGAGAAATAATTAATTCAACTAATGGTATTATAACTGGAAGTGTCGAAGGGATTGAATATGAAATCATACATTCACTGACAATAGATGGTTGTACACAATCAGATACAATTACGATCTCACCAATTGAAATTAACTCAACCTTTGAATTTGATGATTTTTGTCCAATTGCAGAAAGTGAAGCACCAATTGCAGCTGTTAGTACAGGTACATTTTCTTTTACTGCTCCTATTCCTGATGATGTGGAGATTGATTCAGATTCGGGCGCTATAACTGGTGGTGTTGAAGGTGCTATATATGGCGTAATTCATACGGTTATAGATTCCACGGGGACTTGCACCGAAGTGGATACCGTAATGGTTAATGTAATAAGTACAGATGAAAGTTTCAATATCCCTGATTTTTGTGCGGACTTCCCTAGTTTTCCAGCCACTAAAGCTGAAGATGGAGGAGAATTCTCTTTTTCACTAGCTACTGGTGACTTTGCGGAAATTGATATGTTTACTGGTGTCATTTCAATGGCGACACCAAGTGCAGTTTATTCAGTTCAATATACTGTTGGGGCTTGTGATGAACGAGATACTATTCTAGTAACAGCATTGTCTTCGGATACTGCAGACTTTACAATTGAATCTTTCTGCGCGGAAACACCAATATCAGTTGATATTACTGGAACACTCGGCGGTATGTTTAGTTTCAATCCACTTCCTGGAGACGGTGCTACGATAGACGTCTCAACTGGATTAATTATAGACCCCGTTTCGGGTACAACTTATTCCATCCAGTATATTACAAGTGGAGGAATTGACAGGTGTTCAGACACATTGATTCAATCGGTTATGGTTTATGATAGCCCCGAAATTTTATCTATATCAACAACTAAAACAACATATTGTCCAGGGGATAATCTATTTCCAATTATGGTTACTGATGCTAATAATATTGAACAAATTTATTGGCGAGAAGATGATCAAATCAATGAAATACTTGACTCGAACTTTAGTTTTACACCATCATCAATAGAAGTAGGAGAAAATTTATTTTATGTTCAAGCCGTAAGTGATCAAGGCTGTCTTAGCTCATTTGAATTAATTACTTATGTTCTTTCAGATACCGCTGGAATGCGAGCTATTGAAGATTTTGAAATTTGTTTAGGTTCTGCAGCAAATTTAGATGCTTCAGGCGGAATATTCTACGAATGGTCGACAGATGTCCCTTTGGCTGATATTAATATTCCTAACCCAGTTGCTTTCAGTTTATCAGAAGAATTATATGAAGTTCTTATTCGAAATAGTGAAGGTTGTGAAACAATTGATTCCGTTTTCGTCAGTTTTTTACCAAAAGAAGAATGTGATGTTGTGGTATTCAATGCTTTTTCTCCAAATAATGATGGTGTAAATGATTTTTGGGAAATAGAACACCTCATCAATTTTGTTCCAAACAACGTCTATATCTATGATCGTTGGGGAGATATTGTAACTGATTTTGAGAATTATGACAACATTAATGTTTTATGGAATGGAACGGATAGAGGTGGCAGACCACTACCACCGAACACTTATTTTTATGTTGTAATCTCTGAAGAACCTGAACAAAACCAGGCCGGATGGGTTCAATTAGTGCGCTAATGAAAAAATTAATTGTTTTAGTCATATCGTTTTTTAGTTTTTCTGGGTTTGCTCAGCAGGATGCAATTTATAATCAGTACTTATTTAACCCTTTTGCTATTAACCCTGCATACGCAGGATCAAGAGAAGCTATAAATACAACTTTAATTAGTCGAAGTCAATGGGTTGGTTTGGATGGAGCACCAAATACACAAACGCTTGGGCTAAGTAGCCCTGCAAATCAAAAAAACTTAGCTTGGGGAGTAAATCTTTTACGTGACAAGTTGGGCCCAACCAATAATTTATTTGCGGCCGGTACTATTGCTTATCGCCTCCATTTAAATCAAGGAACGTTAAATTTTGGATTAAGGGGGGGAATTTATAATTCAGTTTTTGATAATGGCATCTTAAACTTTAGAGAAGAGAATGATATTCTTGATGATAATGTAAGAACAAGCTCTGTTGTTCCAACATTTGATTTTGGGCTTTATTATTATACTGATCGCTTTTTTGCAGGGCTCTCAATTACTCATTTAAACCAACAACGATTTAATTTTGACCAACTCGACAATCAAGAATATTTTCTTAGAAGGCATGTCTTTATTTCTACTGGTTATGTTTATAAAACGAAAAAGAATATTTTGATCAAACCTTCTATGCTAATAAAGTATTCGGCCCCAACAGGTCTAAATGTCGATTTCAATCTAAATGCTCTTTTTAATGAAATTGCATGGATAGGTTTTGGAGTTAGAAATTTTTCTAATCTCATTTTTTTAACAGATATCAATATAACCGATTATCTTCGCATAGGATATTCTTACGACCTCACATTATCAAAATTGAAAAATTTCAATAATGGGTCGCACGAAATACTCATTGGTTTTGATTTTAACTTAAAAAAGAAAGCTAACCTAAACTCGCCCAGATATTTATAATGCGTTTATTGTTACTTGCCATATCTTTATTTTTTGCTAGCCCATTTGCTAGCGTGGCTCAAACATACGAAGTTGAAAAGGTTGAACTTTATGCAAAAATTCAAACGATTGAGGGAATTAACGAATCTTCTTCTGATTTTTCTCCTTTAAAATTCGGGGATAAAATTTATTTCACTTCCTCCAGACAATACAATAAAAATAATACTGGCGAAGGAAATTGGGAAAAGAATGGTTACTTAAATGTTTTTTACGGCTCTTTAAAAAAGGAAAATGCACAATTAATAACGGTCCGTGATATTCGATTGTTATCGAATAAAATTAAGTCGAACAATCATACCGGACCTATTAGTTTTACTTCAACTGGAGACACATTATTCTTTACACAAGTCGTTCAAGTACCAGGAGAAAAAGAATACAAATCGCAGTTGTTTATGTCTGTAAAATCTAAAGATAAATGGTCAAAGATTAAATTACTTCCTTTTTCAAATCGGAAAAACTCGTTTGGTCACCCTTGTTTTGATCCTGTTCAAAACAGACTTTATTTTGCATCTGATATGCCTCAAGGGAAAGGAAAAAAAGACATTTATTACGTTGAATTAAATAACGGAGATTGGTCAGATCCTATCAATTTAGAGATTATTAATACGGCTGATGATGAGATGTTTCCTTTTGTAATCGGAGGCAATGTCTTCTTTTCAAGTAATAGAAGTGGTGGCGACGGACAAATGGACATTTATTATAGCGCACCCGAATCTGCTGAATTTCCAATAAAACTAGAAGGGCTTAATTCATCTTTTGATGATTTTGGTGTTTCATTATTACCTGATTTATCTGCTGGGTATTTTTCTTCAAATCGAAATGGAAATGATGATATTTTTTACTTCACCTTAGAAAGAAGTGTCACAATGAAAAACCAATTGTCTGGTTCTTTCACCTTTAAGCATTTATTGGGAAGCCCTTCTGATATTACCGTTCAGATTTATGATGAAGATGGCGAATTTGTTTATGAAGAAAAAATTGATGAAAATGGAAACTTTCTTTTTGATAATGTTAATGTAAAAAAGGACTTTTCTCTTCGATTCCAAGGAGTTGATGAGGATGGAGCTATTGTCGAATTTCATGATGCCGAAGGGAATCCAATTGCAAACTTTATTGTAAATAAAGACGGTGATTTTCAGTATAAAAAATTACTTTATGACTTAGGGGGCGTGATTAATTTCATTCCGGAAGACATGATAAACTTTAGTTTAAACAATGCACTTCTTTCCGGAAAATTAGTTTATGAAAATGACTTGAATACTACATTTAATAATTCTGAAGTAAACTTATTAGATTCGAATAAAAACGTTGTCTTCACAACTAAAACAGATTCTCTTGGAAATTTCGAATTTACTAATATTCCGATTAGTAATGATTACTTTATTCAAATCCCAAAGTGTGATGACGAACTTGTTTTGTTCATATACGATTCAGAAGACAACATCTTTACTCAATTAAAGTGTAATTCAAGTGACAATTACTTTTACCGTTTACTAAAACCTAAAGTTGGTACAGCGTTGGATCTTTTAAAAGAATCAAAAGAAGATATTTTTGAACTTCAAAATGAAGAAGTTATTGGAAGGTTTGAATCTATTTCTCAAGATACAAAACCAGTTAGTGAAAAGGAAGTAAAAATTTACGACGATAATGGTGATTTGTTAGGAACAACAAAGACAGATAAACTTGGAAACTTCAAATTTGTAAATGTTTCGAATGATCGAACATTGAGCTTTACGATTGAAGGCAATGATGAAAGTGAGTTATCATTATTCAACAGGTATGGTAAGGGAATCGCTAAAATTCAAAAAGAAGAAAACGACTATTTTGTATTTAGACCTCTTGGATTTCAAACAGAAAGTTCATTGTCCTTAATTGATGAAACAAATGATTTCGATTTCACTTATACTGAAAAATATGAAGCATTAACGGTCTATTTTGATGTCAACAAACGGGAAGTCAACAAATCAGATTTGACCAATTTGGATAAGTTGTTAGCAATAATGCGAAAAAATTCTGCATTAAATTTATCAATTAGTGCTTATGCAGATGCAACTGCTTCGAGCGAGTACAACTTTACACTTTCACAAAAAAGAGGTGAGTGGATTGCTCAATACTTGATTAAAAAAGGAATTGAAAAGAATAGATTAACGTTAAATGCTTATGGCGAAACAAAACTCATTGATCCCGAAAATGATGCGGTGAATAGAAGAGCGGAGTTAAGGATTTATCACTAAATGGTATAACAACTGAATCAACATGAAAAATTTGAATTACCTAACGGAATTTCATAATAGCTTTGATAAACCTGGAATTATGCTTGCTTATGACGGTGTTTTATCTAAAGACATTGTTAACGCTTTTCTATCTCGTTTAAGAGAAGATATCGAGGATGTAGAAGTTCCTAAAAGAGAGAAAAAACGATTTTTCTCTGTTGTAGTTGAATGCATTCAAAATTTATCCAAGCATGGTAAAGTGTCCGAATCAAATGATGATCGTTTCTTAATTTTAGTTGAAAGAGAATCAAATGAATTTCGTGTTTCAACTGGTAATATCATTAAAAACGATAAACGAAACAGGATTACAGAATTAATCAATAATGTTAATGATAAAAACCCAGAAGAACTTCAAAATCTTTACGTCAATGGAATTACTAACAACCGTTTAAGCGAAGAAGGAGAAGCGAAATTAGGTTTAATCGATATTGCTCGGAAATCGAGTGAAAAGTTACGCTATCAATTTAACCCTATTGATGATCAATCTTCATTCTTTATTTTTCAATCTCAAATTAATGTGATTCTTTAAATCAACATTGTCAGCATAATTAGAAAAAAAGCGAATGCAAAAGCCCTTAAACACTCTTTTCTTTTTTCTCGAATTCTTTTCTTAAAGTGCGCTTTCTTTTCTATTAGCTGTTTTGCAGTTAGTATCTTACTCGCCGATTTCGTTAGTTCATTTAAAAAATTATCTCCTGTTTTATTGATGTAATCCACAGCTCCAGCATTAATGAGTTGTATGGCTATTTTCAAATCTTTTTGTCCTGAGAAAATAATTACAGGAATCTCTGGAAATCGTGCTTTTATCTCTTTTAAAACTTTTAATCCATTCCCTGTTATTTTGTCCAGGTAAAAATCTAAAACTATTAAGCTTGGAAGTTTATTTAAGTTGCTGAGCAACTCTTCTCCATCAGAAAAGCAAGTCACATTAGCCGCTAAGCTATGTTCCATTTGATGCTTTAATATTGTCGACATCATTTTACTATCTTCTACAATAAATATCTTTTCCATAATTGTATATTTTAGTTTGCTTTCCGAAGCATTAGTTGATTTTCTTCTGTTAATTCTTCAAGATGGTTTTGTATTTTTTCTATGCGTTTTTTATGTTGTCTAATTCGCAACATAATGAGTACTACGAATAATAAAGAAACGGATGAAATTGTTGTAGAAAAGATAATCCCCAGTGCAACTTCAAACAAGTTCAGGATTAATCCCTCAAGACTCACCAAAAAAGTAGTTATCACAAAAAACAGAGCTATACCATTCGATTTTAGACCCAATCGTTCTAATAAATGATGCAAATGATTTCGATCCGCTTTTAAAGGAGAATGGCCCTTTAATGAACGCACGAACATTACACGTACTGTATCAAGCATAGGCAATAGCAATAAACAAAAAAGTAAAATCAAAACATACTCTTGTTTAAAAAACGGTGGATAGTTTGGTGTTGCGTTTAGAATTTTAAGTGCTAAAAATGCAATTGAAAAACCCAAAAACAAGGATCCTGTATCACCCATAAATACTTTCGCTGGTTTCCAATTGAACGTTAAAAATGCAATAAGAACTCCTAAGATACTCAATGCATAAATTGCAAGTAAGTATTGTTCTGTCATGAACAAGCCAATAGATAAAGCAATAAGCACAAATACTCCATAGGTCCCGGCTAAACCATCAACCCCATCAATTAAATTAAAGGCATTTGTGAAACCTACTATAAAAAAGAATATTAAGCCCATATAAATCAAGTTCATTCCACCTTCGACTCCGTTTAATCCATGCAAATCATATAAAAGCGCACCTGCTGCTAAAAATTGAAATAGTAGTTTTAACTTGGGTGAAAGGTCAAGTCGGTCATCTATCAATCCAACAAAAAGCAATAAAAGACTTGCACCAATAGATAAACTATAATTTGCCGTTAAAAAGCATACGATAAGCATTCCTAATGCAGGGATAGAAAAAATAATTCCTCCAGATGACGGGACAGGGTTTTGATGTGTTTTGCGTTCTTCATTGGGCAAATCATAGTATGCTTTTTTCACGCAAAACTTAATAAAATAAGCATAAGCATACAAAGCAATAAAAAAGAATAGCAATAAAGTGCCTAAGGCTGCAAATAAAAGTTCCGAATTATCTAATAGTATCTTATTTTTCATCTCTTCCAGTTTTAAATCCTTCTTCAAAAAATAAACGACTATAATCCAAATGAGCACAGCCCATTTTTAAAAGATCGTTATATCCTACTCCCGTAACTTTATGTTTTAATTTGGGCTTGTGGTAACCAAAGTCAAATGATTCAATTATTGAAGCATATCTTCCACTAATGTATTTCCATACATAATTAAAGGATGCTATATGATACATTTCTTCTCTTATCTTTAATAGTGTTCGGTAACTTGTGTCATCTAATCGTTCGATCAACTCTTCTGAGTCATTAAAGTAAATAGCTTTGTTCTTTGTTGTAGCTCTATTATACGAAACATCAAAACTTAAAATGGGTAATTTTAAATACATGGCTTCAACCAAAGAAGGATTTGTTCCTCCAGCACTATGTCCATGGACATACATAAAACAATTTGAACGTAATTTATTTAATTCAACCTGATCGTAAATTGGATCTAAAAGGTGAATGTTTTCATGGGATAAAAATTCTATTCGTAATGCTCTTCCATAATCACTGTTATTCCAATTACCCACAATGACAATGACTTTGCTAGGCCGTTCTGAAAAAGCGTTAAGAATCATTTCTAAATTATTTTCAGGTTCAATTCTTGCAACTTTAAAAGCATATGGGTTTTTGAGAAAAGGATATTTTGCATAATCTTCTTTATCCAATTTTTGTGGTGAAACATGATCTGCTCCGTAAGCAATAAGATGACTTGCCGTTTTATAGTGAATTGCTGTATATCGTTTTATCGACTCATTGTCTGTAATATCTGCATCAGAATAACGCACTGCTAGGCGTTCGGATGTTTTTAAGAATTTTTGAATTATTGGATTCCACTTGCCTCTTCTCCACTCAAGTCCATCTATGTTTACAATTACTTTTTTCTTTGTGAAAAATTTAATGAAGGGAATAAAAAAACCTCCTGAAACACCCAGTACAATATAATAATCAGCAAAAAACAATGCATGAATCATTGAAACAATATCATAAATAATACTAGCCGCTCCATTCGCATTTATTGGCAGGTAATGGATCCGAGCCCCTTTCCATTTTTTTGGACGTTCTTTTCGTTTATATATTTTGGTACTTGCATAAACATGTAAGTCATAAACATCATTCAGATTTTCGACAAGATTGTGTGCCAGCGTTTCGAATCCTCCGTAACGGGCAGGTACTCCTGCAGTACCAATAATTGCAACTCGTTTCTTTTCCATTTTAATGTTTTTTTACGATTTACTAAAAGAGATACCAAAAGGTTGCCAAAAACCAAAAGATCAATAAAAACAAGGGTTTCAGGAATCGCAAAAGTTTTCTGCGTGTTTTTTTGGTATTAATTTTCCCAGAATGGGAATTCTTAACTTGCAAGATCAATTGCATCAAGCCAACGTTGATTAAAGTGATTTGTAGTAAAGTTTTCATCAAACGCAATAGAAGCATTTGAACCAACTCGTTGAATTACTCTATTATTATCAATGAGGAGTTGAATTACTTTTGCAAATTTTCTTGGTTTATCAGCAGGAATAATAAATCCTGTTTCCCAATCCTTAATTGCTTCTTTAGCACCACCTGTGTCTGAGGCAATAACTACTTTTCCAGCTGACATAGCTTCTAAAACAGTTGTTGGAAAAGGGTCTTTCATAAGTGACGGAACCAAGCAAATATCCGCTTGCGCCATATGTTCTTGGATGTTTGGTGTAAAATCAACAAAACGCACATAAGGAGACAAACCATATTTCACTACTTTTTCCATCAAATCTTCTTTTAAATACTCATGCCCTTTTAATGTTCCTCCAACAAAATTAAACTGTGTGTTTCTTAGTTTATTTTTGGGTATTTCTCTTAACGCTTCTAATAAATACCACTGCCCTTTTTCTGGTTTAATTCTTCCAAACAAATAAAATTTTAGTGCATTATGTGCGTCTTTTTTAGGGCAATTAATTCGTTGAATTCCATTGTGAACAATAATACTTTTTGCATTTCTTTTTTTCGTTAAAAGGTGCAAATTCTCTTGGACTGCATTGGAAACACTGATCACCGTTTTACTGTATTTAAACACAATCTTAGCTGTTAATTTTGCAGCAATTTTAGGCGATTCCAAAATTTCATGAACATGCGTAAAAATAGGCACCTTCAATTTTTCAAGTGCAGGAAGTAAAATAGAACATGCCAATGTGTTAACATAAAATGCTTCAAAATTATGTGCTTTATGTTCTTTTTCTATAAAGCGTTTAAACTGATAATATTTCTGCGCTGTTGCTAAACTTCCTTTAACACTAAACAAGGCCCGACTTATTATTGGAAGTTTATCACAAATTTTAATAATTGCATTTGGGAGTTCTTGTTGAATAAAAGGAATTAAATCTCCTTCAGAAGGAACATAAATAACGGGAATATAATCACTGATTGCTTTTGTTGCTAAAACCATAATTCGATCTGCACCATAAAGTTCAGCACTTGGGTGGAATACTGCAATTGTTTTCATCTTAATACGTTTTTTAATGTGAATGATCATCAAGAAGCATGTTTTCTTCATGGATAAACATGTCCTTGTCTTATTATTGGCTAACTTCTATTGATTAGTCTATTTTTTCTTTCATAGACTAAGTCTGCATCATCTATTATTTCTAATCTTTAAACTGCTGTCGCGTAGGCGCCAAGAATAATTTTTGCTTTACGTGACCAGTTGAAATTATCTGATGCAAATGTTGATGCATTTAGCGCATATCGCTGATAACTTGCCTTATCGTAGTAGAGTTTAGAAAGTGCTTTTGAAAAACCATTGATCGATTGACAATAATTTCCATAAGGAATTCGTATCGAACAAGAATCATTGCATAATTCACCAGGCCCATAATTGTCAAAACAGACAATTGGTAATCCATAACTCAATGCTTCGGGGACAACCATCCCAGCT